>JAVBKE010000113.1:0-8431 GCA_031554185.1 Caryophanales bacterium | reverse complement strand
TTATTGATGCACTGGCTTCTCGATCAATTGAACGCGTGAATGCAACAATTCAATTGGCCGATAGTGGAATTCACCCAGGTTCTGGTGTTGGTAATCACCGTAAAGAAATTTCACAAGAGACAATGGGGATTCCAGTCCTCTCCATTGGTGTGCCAACGGTGGTCGATGCTGTTTCAATTACAAGTGACACAATTGATTTTGTCCTTCGTCATTTTGGTAAGGAACTTCGAGATGCGGGCAGACCATCACAAGCACTGGCGCCTTCCGGCATGAATTTTACCGGGAAAAAGAAATTAACAGAGAAAGATGCGCCGAGTGATGAGAACAAGCAACTATTCATGGGGGTCGTTGGCGCACTAGATGAAAATGAAAAGCGCCAACTGATTCATGAGGTACTGTCGCCAATTGGCCATAATTTGATGGTGACACCAAAGGATGTTGATCGTTTCATAGAGGATATGGCCAATTTAATTGCAGAAGGCCTAAATGCTGCCTTGCATGAATCGGTCAATGAGGATCATACCTGAGGATACACTTATTAATTATTTTGTAAAAGTTGATCTATTTTTATTGTATGAAGCGCTTCTGTGTTCAAATGGCAGTTACTTATATAGCTGAGATAAAGCGTGTAGAAATAAAAGTGAGGGCAGCAGGGATGAACCTGACTGCTTTTTGTCGTCCGAAGATAGTGGCTAGGGAGTATGATTTCGCTTAGCAAGTCTAGATAAACATTTCGACAAATTTTCACAAACTTTTCACGATGAATCTCTTTAATGCTCACAATCACTTGTTAAAGTATTCTTGTCGACAAAGACAGCAAACAAAAATGAGGAGATGTAGACAATGAAAAACAATATTAAGAAGCAAGTGATTACAGGCATAGCAATTGGGATGTTGGCACTCGGAGGCGGTTCTGCGATCTATGCATCAGAAAAGGAACCGACAACTGATTCAGTTGTTACCACAGGAGGACATGAAAGCCACAGCATGAAAATGGATTTTAGTTCTCTTGTAACAGAAGGGATCGTTAGTCAGGAAACAGCAGATAAAATGACTGCCTTTCAAGAAGAACAGGAAGCAGAACGGCATGCAGAAAAAGAAAAAGTCGATGCGATGACGGATGAAGAAAGAAAAGCTTATTTTGAAAGCAACGACAATATGAAGCAAGGTAATCTGTTTGAGGATATGGTAGCAGAAGGAATCATTACCGAAGAAGAGGCTGCTACAATTGAAGAAACAATGCCAGCACCTGATGTGACGTTTGGAGTTAATGGAGAGGGAATTGGTGTTGCATTAGAATCGGTGGTTTCGCAACTAGTAACTGATGGTGTCATGGATCAGGTGACGGCTGATGAGGTTGTCGCTTACAACAAGGCGAACGAAGAAGCATGTAAAGCTGAAATGGACAAAGTAGAAGCGATGAGTGATGAGGAAAGAGCGGCTTATGCTGAAAGTAATGAAGGAGTGAAACATCTTGATCCTATTTCGGATATGGTGACAGAAGGAATCATCACAGAAGGACAAGGCAATGCGATTAAAGAAGTGATGCCGAATGGACCAAAAGAGACTCATTTCATGGCGAAGGGAATGGAAAAAGATTTCACTTCTCTAGTAGCTGATGGTGTGATTAGTCAAGAAACATCAGATAAAATGAGTGCCTATCAAACAGAAATAGAAACAACGCATCAGGCCGAAATGGACAAGGTGGATGCGATGACAGATGCAGAAAGAGCGGCTTATTTTGAGGATGAAAAGGAGATGGGGTCTGTCAATCCATTAACGGATATGGTGAATACTGGCGTTATTACGCAGGCAGAAGCTGATGCCATTAGGAATGTATCAGGTGTGTAGACATAAGATTGTGTCAATTAGCAAATTAATATAGATTGGCTAGGGTGTGTCTGAAAAAGGTTTATAAACCTTTTTCAGACACACCCTAAGAGATGATTTTGTAGCTTATTTTTTTTGCTGAAAAACGGTATTCTACACAAATGGTTTAAAGACAATTTTATCTGAATTAAAAAAGTTTTAGAAAAAGTGAGTAGCTAGATTTCTACTTGGATAACCAGTGTGTATAGATGTAACGCCTATAGAAAAAGTCGCTACTAGTTCTATCAATTGTTCCCGTCTCATAGACTAGGGCATGAGTTACTAAATGGGAGATTTTCATATGAAAATGTTGTTACATCATACACAGGTAGTGAATGGATTTCAGAGGATATCACGTTACGTAAGCTATTGGGTTGTATCGATTAGTTCATTGGTTGTCCTTGTGGCAGTTCTCACGAGTCCTTTTGCAGCAAGTCGACTTAGTTCGAAGTCTATTAAGGACGTCGCGAGTCTTGTTTCTAGTAGCACACTTTACCAGATTGCCGCCTCGGAAAATGGTTATTTTCAAATGGGATTGGGTGAGCAGAGAGGTGTAGGGATTTTGACCCTACAAAATTTCTTGCAAATGACAACAAGTATAGTTGTTGGCGACCACCGCAGTTTACTTGGAAATGAGTTGCCAGGGTTCAAGTTATTCGATAGTGAAATTCTTGTGGCAGGCGAAGGCACAAATTATACGAACATGCCTATTGAGTCATCGCCCTCGCCAGAAGCTCTAGGAAATAATGCAGGCGATGCTGCTGAGGTTCAGCCGCCAGCTAAAGCACCAGAAACAAATGTCGCAGAAACGCCTACGCAGTCATTGAAAACAGATGGCGATGTCGTATATCTCTACTTTACGCACACGAGAGAATCGTTTCTACCACAGCTACCAGGAACGACAAATCCAGATTTGGCTATGAATACGAATTATAATGTAACAAATGTTGGTGATAGCCTTCAGTCATCATTACGTAACTTAGGAATCGGGACCGCGATTAACAAAACAGATGTTACGACCATTTTGCAAACTAAAAAAGAGAACTATGCAAGCTCTTATGCAGAGTCGAGACCACTCGTTCAAGACGCAATTGCTCAAAATAACAAATTGCAATATTTCATTGATATCCATCGTGATTCACAACGTCGTGATGTGACAACAATTGATAAAAATGGCATCAGCTTCGCGAAGATCGCTTTTGTCATTGGTGGTGAGAATCCAAATGCCGATGCAAATATGGCGCTGGCAAATGCAATCCATGGTAAGCTGAATGTATTGGTACCGGGGATTAGCCGTGGTGTCTTCGCTAAGAGTGGAAAGGGCACAAATGGTAAGTTTAATCAGGACTTATCAACCAAGGCGATTTTAATTGAAGTCGGTGGAGTTGATAATAATGTAGATGAGCTTAATCGAACGGTAGCAATCTTTGCTGAAGCATTTAGTGAATACTACTGGGAAGCAGAAGCTGTTCAGGGTGGCGCAGCTCCAGTTGCGAAGTAGGGGAGATTTGAGATGAAGCGCTTGCTGACAATCTTAATTATCATGGCAGTTTCCGTTTTGTTTGGTGTTATTTACGGGATTCTTATGCAAAATCCTTCTCATTCGGACACGGCACTGCCTAAAGAGAAAAGCAAACAGATAGCGGTGGATTATAAAGTAGTTGAGAAAAAAGAGATAACTGAGAAACATGGTCGTGATGCCGAAGCAGTCGAGGTGTTCCTTTCTGAGAAACAACCAGAACCGGAAGTAGCTTCATCTGGCTGGTTGGCGAAGCTCGGTAATCAGTTTAACGATTCATTAACAACATTATTTTCTAGCGTTACTTCCGTGCTCGATTAAATAGATAGAATGAATTGGAATTGGAAATAGCGTGAAACGGATTTTTAAGAGGACGGGGACAATAGCCGTTCTTTTTTGCTGAGGTTTTATTATATAAATGAGAATGGGAACCGGATTTCCCTAATGCAATATTCCATTTGAATCGATATTTATCAATATTAGTGGAGTTCATAGTTGATTAGGTACCTCATGAATTTAATTGTAATAATTATTATTTACTATTGACTTTTCTTTTGGTTATACAGTATAGTTAACTGGAAGAAATGATGAACGAAATGAAGTCATCATCAACTATTTTTAACTACTAGGAGGCTTATCAATGGAAAGAATGGTATGTAAACAAGCACCAGATTTTACACTTGACGCAGTAATGGAGAATAAGACATTTGGTAAAGTAAGTTTGGCAGAAAATATGAAGAATGATAAATGGACAATTTTGTTCTTTTACCCAATGGACTTCACATTTGTATGCCCTACAGAAATTCTTGCTTTCTCTGAGCGCGTAGGTGAGTTTGCTGATTTAGATGCTAGTGTGATTGGGGTGTCAACAGATACAATACATACACATTTAGCTTGGATCAATGCTAGCCGTGACGAAAACGGATTGGGAGAATTGAACTTCCCGCTAGCAGCTGATACGAATCATAATCTATCACGCGACTACGGTGTTCTAATTGAAGAAGAAGGAATTGCACTTCGCGGTCTATTCATCATTAACCCTGAAGGCGAGTTAATGTATTCAACAGTATTCCACAACAATGTAGGTCGTGACGTTGATGAAACAATTCGCGTTTTGCAAGCACTACAAACTGGCGGACTTTGCCCAGCAAACTGGAGACCGGGTCAAAAAACACTTTAATCGAAAACAACAGGGGGAGTCGGAAGACTTCCTTTTTTATTGAGGTGCTAAAGCAAGCGCTAAGAAACGAAGCGTCTCAGAGAAGGGTCGAATAGAGTGAAGTTGCACCGAGAGACTGATCTGAAAGACCCACGATACTTTAATCTAGAGAGCAGATTAACTAGTAGAGTGCGTGTCAAAGCAGTCTGAAACGGAGTGAAGGAACTGCTGGCGGCTCGTAGTTTCTGCTTGCAGACGCCCGTTAAAATCGAATCTATCAAGACAGAATATGTGATTATAGGTTAAAAATTTGTTTTTAGTTGTGATTTGTGAAAAGATCGTGTAAATTGTGCATCTATTTAAAAATCTAATAAAAAAATGAGGAATCAACAATGAAACTTCGTGAGCAAATGCCTGAATTTAATGGGGCTACAACTTGGTTAAACGGTGAAGTTACTAGAGAACAATTGGTTGGTGCAATACCAACGCTCGTTCACTTCTGGTCAGTTAGTTGCTATATGTGCAAAGAGGCAATGCCGCTTGTCAACCAATTTAAAGAAGAATACAAAGGCAAACTGAATGTTATTGCAGTACATATCCCGCGCTCTGAATCAGATTTGGATATGGAAGAGATCAAAAAAGTGGCGGCTGAACATCAGATTGACCAACCCATATTCGTTGATAGTGAGCTAAAGCTCAGTGATGCTTTTGCAAATGAACATGTGCCTGCATACTATGTTTTCGATGAAACAGGGCAGTTGCGCCATTACCAAGCGGGTGGAAGTGGACTTGATATCTTAAAGAAACGTGTGAACCGTGTGCTTGGTGTTTAAGGGTTTAGCTAGCATTGGCATGGGCTTACTATCTAAAGAATAGAATAAATTCATCCTTGAAGTGAACATGAATCGAATCAGCTATCTAAGGCGAATATAGTATTAAACTCAATAAATAACACTTTCTGTACCTGAACCATTCGGTACAGAATTTTTTTGTTTAATATCGCTTTTCTTGTTAATTTGTTATAATTGAAAAACAAAGAAAATGATTAATGAAGAATTTGTTTGAAAATAGGAAAAGAATCACGAGCGTAGTTCGTGTTGGAGTGGAAGAAATGGATAATCAAGAACGACTAGACAGGCAGAGCAGAATTCGTAATTTCTCAATCATTGCACATATTGATCACGGGACATCGACGCTTGCAGACAGGATTTTGGAACAAACAACCGCGTTAACTGCTCGCGAAATGAAGGACCAGTTACTGGATTCAATGGATTTAGAGCGGGAACGTGGTATTACAATTAAATTGAATGCTGTGCAATTGAAATATACGGCTACTGATGGTGTTGAATACATTTATCATCTGATCGATACGCCTGGGCATGTTGATTTTACCTATGAAGTGTCGCGAAGCCTTGCTGCGTGCGAGGGAGCGATCCTTGTTGTAGATGCCGCCCAAGGGATAGAGGCGCAGACATTAGCTAATGTTTACTTAGCATTAGATAACAACCTTGAAATCTTACCAATTATTAATAAAATTGACTTACCGAGTGCCGATCCTGAGCGTGTTCGGCAGGAAATTGAAGATGTCATCGGGCTTGATGCCTCTGAAGCAGTACTGACTTCAGCAAAGACTGGTGTTGGTATTAAGGAAATCCTTGAGCAAGTGGCTGCGAAGGTACCAGCGCCAAGTGGCGATCCAAATGCTGCATTGAAAGCATTAATTTTTGACTCGCTATACGACCCTTATCGTGGTGTTGTTGTCTATATCCGTGTGGTTGAAGGAAGAGTGAAAGCTGGCGATATGATCCGGATGATGGCGACTGGTAAGGAGTTTGAAGTACTTGAAGTTGGAGTTTTCACCCCGAAGGCAACAATCTGCGATGAACTCACTGTTGGTGACGTTGGATTTTTGACTGCAGCGATTAAAAATGTTGGCGATACCCAAGTGGGGGACACGATTACCAATGCGAAAAACGGGACAACAGAAGCACTGCCAGGTTATCGAAAGCTAAATCCCATGGTGTATTGCGGCGTTTATCCAATTGATTCTGCTAAATTTAATGACCTTCGTGATGCATTAGAAAAATTACAACTGAATGATTCTTCACTGCAATTTGAAGCAGAGTCATCACAAGCACTTGGCTTTGGATTCCGTTGCGGATTCCTTGGGTTATTGCATATGGATGTCATCCAAGAGCGGATTGAACGTGAATTCCGAATTGATTTAATCACAACGGCGCCAAGCGTTATTTACCGCGTCATGAAAACAGACGGGACATTGGTAGACGTCGATAATCCTTCAAATATGCCTGACCCTCAAAAAATTGACTATATCGAAGAGCCATATGTGAAGGCAACGATTATGGTACCAAATGAATTTGTTGGTGCCATCATGGAACTATGCCAGTTCAAACGTGGTATTTTTGGTGATATGCAATATCTAGATGAAAACAGGGTAACCATTGTATATGAGATTCCACTTGCGGAAATAGTCTACGATTTCTTTGACCAACTTAAATCAAGCACAAAAGGATACGCCTCTTTTGACTATGAATTGAATGGCTACAAAGAATCAACTTTGTGGAAGATGGACATCTTATTGAACAACGAGAAAGTCGATGCGTTAAGCTTTATTGTTCATCGCGACTTTGCTGCAACGCGTGGTCGTGTGATTGTTGAAAAACTGAAGAAACTAATTCCAAGGCAAATGTTTGAAGTGCCAATTCAGGCAACTGTAGGGAATAAGGTTATTGCTAGATCAAATATTAAGGCATTGCGGAAAAACGTTTTGGCTAAGTGTTATGGTGGTGACATCTCTCGAAAGAAGAAACTGCTTGAGAAGCAAAAAGAGGGTAAGAAGCGGATGAAACAGATCGGTTCTGTGGAAGTACCTCAAGAGGCCTTTATGGCTGTGCTTGATTTGGATGATGATACGAAGTAGATAAGTTACTGGATATTACGCTTTTTGATTCAGAGCATAAATAAGATATTGCCGCCACTTGTTATATGGGCGGCAAATTTTTTTCTTTATTGATGTTTATGAATTTAGCTGAGCCCATTCCTAGGGATGCTATAAAAATGGATGGATGCTTCAAGGAAGATGAAAAACAACTAGTTCCTATTGCAAGAGCGATTGATAAGGTAAGTATGGTACAAGGTGGTATTCTAGCACTTGTTGACGTGGATTTTGATGAGTATTGGCGAAAAACATGAAATGCGTACTGTTTGAACATGAACTGATCTCTTATAATGGTTTCTGTAATTGTGGATGTGATTCCTAGGCACAGTCGTACTATATGACGGTTAAGCCATGGTTGCATGCTGAAAAATAACGAGGATATCGTTAGCAGTATTTACTATTGTATATCGCCCAGGGGAAGTTACAATGAAGTATAAAACGGTTATAATGAACCTAGTAGCATGTGTCAAAACTAGTACCTGAATCGTTTCAAAGTATAAATCTCCATAAATTAATAAGCCAAAGGAAGCCAACATGACAAAAAGCGTCTACATCCACATCCCGTTTTGCAGTCAAATATGCCATTATTGTGATTTTAGTAAATTTCTCATCAACAATCAGCCGGTCGATGCCTACATAGAGGCTTTAGCTACTGAGATGAAAGTGGCACAAGTGGGTGAAGCAAAAACCATCTTTATCGGTGGCGGTACGCCAAGTGCCTTATCCGCACAGCAATTAAAGCAATTACTTCAAGCGATACGTACACATATTCATTTTAGCAAAGAGATTGAATTCACTGTTGAAGCAAATCCAGGCGATTTAACCAATGATAAGCTAGCTATTCTAAAAGAGGGCGGGGTCAACCGCCTTAGTCTAGGTGTGCAAACATTTAATGATTCACTGCTACAGAAGATAGGTCGTAGTC
>JAVBKE010000081.1:0-5751 GCA_031554185.1 Caryophanales bacterium | reverse complement strand
TTCGTTTCTAAGCGCTTGCTTTTGCACCTAATTATACATCAAGATTTTTTACGTAGATCGCATTTTCTTCGATGAAGTTTCTGCGTGGTTCAACTTTATCACCCATGAGGGTTTCAAAGGTTTCATCTGCCTCTATCGCATCTTGTAATGTCACCTGAAGTAGTGTTCTTACATCTGGATCCATAGTCGTTTCCCATAATTGCGTTGCATTCATTTCTCCAAGACCTTTATAACGTTGTAAAACAGGTTTTGGAGTTGGTGATAGCTCTGCTAAAATAGTCGTTAACTCTCGCTCATTATAAGCATATTTCACGTTCTTACCTTGGGAAATCTTAAACAATGGTGGTTGGGCAATATAAACATAACCACTATCAAGAATTTGTCTCATATAGCGATAGAAGAACGTAAGCAACAAGGTTCTAATATGTGCGCCATCAACATCGGCATCTGTCATAATCACAACTTTATGATAACGTGCTTTTTCAATATTAAAATCATCACCAATACCACAACCAAGTGCCGTAATGATTGCTCTAATCTCATTATTGGCAAGAATTTTATCTAATCTAGCTTTTTCTACATTGATAATCTTTCCTCGAAGTGGCAAGATCGCTTGGAAATGACGATCTCGTCCCTGTTTCGCTGAACCACCTGCTGAGTCTCCCTCAACGACGTAAATTTCACTGATAGCAGGGTCTTTCGAAGAACAGTCAGATAATTTCCCCGGTAATCCGGTAATCTCTAAAGCACCTTTTCTTCTCGTTAATTCACGTGCTTTCTTTGCTGCATCACGTGCGCGTGCCGCCATTAAACCCTTTTCAATAATTCTCTTTGCAACCGGCGGATTTTCTAATAAAAATCGCTCCAATTGTGCAGAAAATACAGAATCAGTAATCGCTCTTACTTCTGAATTTCCTAATTTTGTTTTTGTTTGCCCTTCAAATTGTGGATCAGGGTGCTTTACTGAAACAATCACAGTCAACCCTTCACGCACATCTTCTCCCGACAAATTCTGATCAGCATCTTTTAAAATACCATTTTTACGAGCGTAATCATTCAGTACACGCGTCAATGCACTCTTAAAGCCCATTTCGTGCGTACCACCTTCATGTGTATGGATATTATTAGCAAATGATAGTAACATGCTAGCAAAACCATCGTTGTATTGCATCGCCACTTCAACTGATACAACACCCGTTCTAACATGGTCCTTTTCTTTAATTTCAATCTCCATCTCACCCTCAACATAAATTGGATCTTCATGCATCGGAGATTTTGAACGATTTAAATGTTCGACATAAGAGACAATTCCACCCTCGTAAAAATAATCTTTCTTCTTTCCCTCTGGGCGCTTGTCTTCAATGGTAATTTTTAACCCTTTATTAAGAAACGCTAACTCCCTTAACCTCGAAGAAAGAATCTCAAATTCATACTCAGTCGTTTCTGTGAAAATTTCTTCATCAGGCGTGAAATGGGTTGTTGTTCCCGTTTTATTGGTTTCACCAAGAATCTCCATATCCGCAACTGGCGCACCACGTTCAAATGATTGTCGATGAACTTTGCCTTCACGATAAACCGTCACCGTCATTTCCTTGGACAATGCATTTACAACTGAGGCGCCAACCCCATGTAAGCCACCAGAAACTTTATAACCACCACCGTCGAACTTACCACCAGCGTGAAGTACAGTCAAGATGACTTCAAGTGCTGGCCGCCCCGTTTTGTGCATTCCCGTTGGAATTCCTCGACCATTATCAATAACGGTAATACTATCATCTAACTCAATAAATACATTAATCTCATTACAATAACCCGCTAATGCTTCATCAATACTATTATCAACAATTTCCCAGACTAAATGATGTAGGCCTCTACCACTAGTAGATCCTATGTACATTCCTGGCCGCTTACGAACAGCTTCCAGGCCTTCTAATACCTGGATCTGATTTTCATCATAGGTCTGTTCATTTTTTTCATGCTGTCCAATTGTCATTTTTTCCCGCCTAGTCTTATTTATTTAATGTGTAATCATACCTGTTTTCACGTCAAAACGCTTTGAACGATTGAGTGTTTCATGGTTAATCCCATCAATACTCGTCGTAGTTATGAACGTTTGCACTTTACCTTGAATTGTTCCTAGAAGATGAGATTGCCTATGATCATCTAGCTCAGAAAGCACATCATCTAGCAATAACACGGGATACTCACCAACTTCACTGTGAATTAGTTCTATTTCAGCTAATTTTAGTGCTAGGGCTGTTGTTCGTTGTTGCCCTTGGGAACCATAAACTTGAACATCTTTATCATTCACTAGAAAACAAAGGTCGTCTCGATGAGGCCCAATTAAGGTGACACCTCGATCAATTTCCCTACTCCCTATTTTATCAAACTTTTCATGATAATGAACTACTATTTTAGTCAAATCCATAGTTTCTGATACATCAATAGACGATTGATAGAGCACTTTAAGGGTTTCAAGATTTTGTGAAATATTAAAATGAATTTCAGAAGCGCGCTTTTGTAAAATTGCTAGAAATTGAAACCTTTTCGCAATGATTTTTGCGCCATAATCAATCAATTGTTCTGTCAAAATATCTAAGAAAACCGTATCCCGCTCTTTTGAAATGCTCAATTGCCTTAACAATGCATTTCTTTGGTTTAAAATTTTGTGATACTGACTAATATCATGAAGATAGATAGGTGAAACTTGCCCAATTTCCATATCAAGAAATCGTCTTCTCAACTGTGGTGAACCTTTGACAATATTCAAGTCTTCTGGTGCAAACATGACTACATTGAAATGACCAACATAATTACTTAACTTGCTTTGCTCTAAATGATTTACTTTTGCTTTCTTCCCTTTTTTTGAAATAATCAACTCCATCGGAATCGATTGGCTATTTTTTTGAATCACACCTTCAACTCGTGCGAAATCTTCATCCCATTTTACTAATTCCTTATCGTTTGAAGTCCGATGTGACTTAGCCATTGCGAATGTATAAATTGATTCTAAGATATTGGTTTTACCTTGGGCATTTTCCCCAATTAAAACATTAACTTTATCCTCAAATGTTAATGATAACAGATCATAGTTGCGAAAATTGACTAAATCTAGCTGTTTCAAATACATAGTACTCTCCATTATTCATCTAAACAAATTAATTAAGCATTAAACAAGCTGTTATATCAACTGTTCTGAGTAATTTGAAAAGTGCCAAAGTCTTTAATCGTAATCTCATCATCTGCTCTTAATTTGCGTCCACGACGATTGTCAATTTCTCCATTGATATTAACATCGTGTTCAGATAAAAACCATTTTGATTCTCCACCCGATTGAATAATTTCAGCTAATTTTAAAAATTGTCCAAGCGTAATGTATTCAGTATTAATTCCAATCAATTTCATATCGAACATTCACCCATTCTAAGAGTTTGTTTAAAAATACAATCACTCAATCAATAAAAGCGCATAATCAACGCATTTATAGATTAAATTTCCTAACGCTATCAAACAAAACCCCCAACTTTTATTTTACCGTAAAAAGCCACTAAACACAAAGATACGAGTAAAAAATATCGTCACTGATTCCGCACTTCAAGCGAGATGTAACCGTCTCGTCTTGGTAAGCAAAATCAGTGACGAAAATGTTGCAGTTATAGCCACGAAAATGAATACTATTTCCCAGGCAATGAACATTTAGGTTCTAAACAGTTCGAACTGGTAAAATTAATTGAATCATTGATGTATCATCTTCACCTGTTAAAACAAACGGGCGCATAATCCCTGTAAAATTAATCACAACATTTTCACGATCAATTGTTCTGAGCGCCTCAATCATATATCGTGCATTGAACGATATTGTTACCTCTTCACCACTAAAGTCACATACTTGTACTTCTTCAAGCAGATTTCCAACCTCTGATGTTTTCGAAGAGATTTCAATCAATCCTCCATTTGAGACAATTTTAACTGTGTGTGACTTATCATCTTTAGCCAAAATTGAAGCACGATCAACAGCGCGTAAGAAATCTTTCGTATTAATTTTCATCACTGTCTTCTCTTCGGTTGGAATTAGACGATTAATGTCTGGATAATTTCCTTCAAGTAACCTTGAATACAATAGAATATTCTTCATTTTAAATAAAATTTGACTTGGTGTAAAAGAAATTTCTACTTGCTCTTCTTCATCACTCAACAATTTAGATAATTCGTCCAAGCTCTTCCCTGGAATAATAATATTAATATCTTCACTACTTTCAAACGGAATTATCTTTTTAGAAAGACGATGACTGTCTGTAGCAGCACAAATCAGTGTATTGTTTTCTACTTTCCAATTGATACCTGTCAAAATAGGTCTTGTTTCAGCAGAAGATACCGCATAACCAGTTTGTCTAACGATTTCTTTTAATGTTTTTGCTTGCAAAACATAAGGATCATGATCAATTGTTGGTAGCTTTGGATATTCATCAGCATCAAGTCCATTAATCTTGAACTCCGATTTCCCTGATTTGATCACTGTTTGAAAATTACTTTTCACATTAATCTCAACCATATCAGTTGGTAATTTACGAATAATTTCAGCAAAGAGCCGTGCATTCAAACAAATTGAACCAGTATTAAAGACTTCAATAATCTCATCACCAGCCTCTTCAGCAGGAATAAATGATTCAATTGAAATATCAGAGTCACTGCCAGTACATTTCAAACCTTGTAAAGATACCTCAAACTTAATCGTTGTTAAAATCGCTTGAGGTGTTTTAGACGCAACAGCACGTAGGCAATCATTCACACTTTGCATTAATCGTTCTTTCTTAATTGAGAAATTCATTTGGGAGCCTCCAGAATCGTTTTGTTTATTTATTTTATATTAAAAGTAATAGAAATAATAGTAGGTCCTGTGGAAAAGTGGATAACTTATTCAAATACCTCTATTTATATGGGTTTGTACCTGTTGATAGATTGTGTATAACTTGTGCAAAGTTTTCCACAGGTGGATACTCATTATAAAGCAAAAGGCTCTAAACTATGATGTTAGGTTTTTTTTAATATTTTCAATTTGGCTACTTAGATGGGTATCTTTCGATAGCTCATCAGAAATCTTTTCGCATGCATGCATAACTGTAGAATGATCACGACCACCGAATTCTTCTCCAATTTTGGGAAAAGATAATCCAATCAGCTCACGTGATAGATACATCGCAATTTGTCGAGGGTAGGCAATAGCTTTTGATCTTGTTTTTGATTTAAAATCCTCTAATTTAACATGAAAATGGCTACCAACAACTCTTTGAATATCAAAAACAGTAATGGCTTTTGAAGTGCGTGTAGTTGTAATCAGGTTCTTGAGTGCTTCTTCTGCTAATTCAACTGTAATATCTTTATTTAATAGAGAAGAATAAGCTAACACTCTTGTAAGGGCACCCTCAAGTTCTCGAACATTGGTATCAATTGAATTTGCAATTAGCATTAAGACATCATTTGTCACATCAAGCCCATCACTTTTTGCTTTCTTTTGAAGAATGGCAATCCTGGTTTCTAAATCTGGTGCAGAAATATCAGTGATTAAGCCCCAGCCAAATCTTGAACGCAGCCGATCTTCAAGCGTTTGAATCTCACCAGGTGGCCTATCACTAGTAATAACAATCTGCTTCCCAGACTCATATAATGTATTAAACGTATGAAAGAATTCTTCTTGGGTTCCAATCTTTTTTGCAAGAAATTGAATATCATCTATGAGAAGAACATCGACCT
>JAVBKE010000048.1:0-4622 GCA_031554185.1 Caryophanales bacterium | reverse complement strand
TCATTTTGTTGATTAACTTTGTGATTAGCTTCGAGTTATACATTGGATCTGGTAATACATCTCTCTTTGCAACTGGACCTTTACGAGGCATTATAAATCCCCCTTTCTTATCATTTCTTTAGGTGCTCAGTTGAGATTCATTCATGCTGAATGATCTACTGGCCCTTTTCTTATTGTAAAATTAGTTTTTCGCTGGCTTTGGACGCTTAGTTCCGTATTTAGAACGACTTTGCATACGGTTGTTCACTCCTGCAGTATCTAAAGCACCACGAACGATATGATAACGAACTCCTGGTAAGTCTTTTACCCGGCCTCCACGAATCAATACCACACTGTGCTCTTGTAGGTTGTGACCGATTCCTGGAATGTAGGCAGTTACCTCAATTCCGTTAGACAAACGTACACGAGCGTATTTACGAAGTGCTGAGTTTGGTTTCTTTGGAGTCATTGTTCCAACACGTGAACATACACCACGCTTTTGTGGAGCTGAGATGTCTGTTTGTGCTTTTTTGAAACTGTTGTAGCCTTTATTCAATGCTGGAGATTTTGACTTCTCAATAGCAGATTTTCTTGGCTTACGAACAAGTTGATTAATCGTTGGCATTTTGTATTTCCTCCTCTCTTTTTCTTCGATATATGCGATTTACTAGTGTTTTTCTAGTTCCACACATCCAGGTGATTCATTCTGTTGCAAAAAACAAAGTTTCTGCAACGAATGCAAAAACATAATTGTCTAGTTTTCAGTAATGAATACCAATAAACATACTAGACTAGTCTAACACCACAGACCCAGCTGTGTCAACCTCAGTATTCTATGTGTCATTATAAATTGCAACTTTAAATTGCCTACCATGATCTACTGGTTACATTGAAAGATCTAAGCCCTTTGATTTGAGGTTCTATACTCAAATATCAGAACTAGCTGAAATAAGAAAACCAGGAAAACTCAAATCAGTTTCTGAAATAGAAGAAGAAAAAACTCAAAAAAATAGATTTAAGTTACTTTATTCATTTATTTTCTAAAAAAGCGTATCATTTTTGTACTGAGCTAGTATCATCTGTAGGCAGACTTTATCCTACATTACTATTGCCAGCACCTTTTAATATTCCACTTTGCCTACGCGTTTCTTCCATAATAATTGACACTTCATGATGATTTCTTTTTCTAGAGACACTACTCCAGCAATGTATAGGAAGTGCCATTTCTCACCTCATTCCAATGATTATATCGAGATCTCCTTCATACCAAACGGATTAATTTTTCTATGTGAATACATTTACCTCAAAAATTTACAAAATTCAATTTAAATTCAATTTGAAAAAGCCTAACGCTAGAATAGCATTTAACTCAGTGCTGATTATAGAAACCAATGATTTGTTCACCATGCGGAAGCTCAATCGGAACTGGTTCAAGTGAATAGCGCGCTGACCACTCACCACTTTCAACGTTGTATTTTTCACATATTATTAGTTGCACACCGTCTCTATTTAGCGAAAATATTGTGTAGTAGCTGTTGTCACCAGCTCTATCATGAAAATTTTCGTTGAGATTTATTTGATGACGATTCGCTAGATCTAGTAGCTCGGCATCCTTATTCACAGTAGATATTTCACGCCACGATCTCAATAGATTGGCATCCTCTACGCCTAGAAGCGCCTCTAACCCTGTTAGAGATGGTTCTGGTAGTTGCGGTTCTGGTGTACTCTCTTGCTGGATTGGTTTATTTGGTTCAACAATTTTTTGCGGCGGGGCTTGCCGACTGTTATATACTGCAACCCCAGACCATGTTGCTATCAATGTTGACACACTAATACCAATTACGCCAACTATTTTTGTGATCGAGGCTGACTTGGCTTTACCAAGTGTAGTTGCGCTTGATACTGGTTGCACAGTCGCCAAAACGGCCTCTTCTTGCACTGTTTGCAGAATTGCTGCGTAAGCCTCTGATGAGTAAAGCGTTTGGGCATGCGCATGAATAAGCGGTGCAATGTAAGAGAAACTGGCTAATTCCGTCATACCTCTCTGATCGGTTGTCGCCTTCTGCTTAATCGTTTTCCTTGCTCGCTGTAATTTCTTATAGACTGCTGCTTCTGATGTTTCCAGAATTGCCGCAATTTCTGTGATGCTTCGATAGTCATAGTAATAAAGAAAAACAGACTGCCTCTGTTCCCGCGGCAAATCAGCAATCGCTTCAAACAGCCATTGAGTTTGTTCTTTTTTAATCACGTTTTCTTCAGGTGTATTACCAATATCAACTTCTATTGATGCGTCAAAAAATTCCATATTATTTTCTTTTGATTTTTTTTGGATATACCTTGTACTTTGATTGATCACTAACCTTCTCACCCATTCATTGAATGCCAACGGATTTCGCAGGTTCTTAATATCTCTATATACTAGTAAAATTGCCTCTTGCGCAATATCTTTTGCGGCTTCTTTGTTTCCAATATCAGTGAATATTAAATAATATATAATTGGCCAAATCTCATGATATAACGCCTCAAAAGCCTCTTCATTTCCTGCTTGCACTTTCTCTACTAATATAGCTATATCTTTGTTCTTCACTTCGCTACCACCTATTTCAGGATCTTCCTGTTCGCTTGGTTATTTCTGCCGATATAGAAGTAGTATGACCACTTTATGATACGTGGCCATACTACAAATTTAAATTCCCCAGCTCTTACCTACGCTTGCTGTCTACGTCTTGTTCTTACTGCCAGCAAGGTAAACAATGAACCCGCTGCCATTAGAATCTGTAAATTGTTTGATCGATCTGCTGTGAGTGGCATCGTTGATCCAACGGTTACAGAACCTTCTGCTTCATAACTGTGCTTTTCTCCACCATCGTTGAATGAATAATAGGCTTTATTGATCAATGTTTGCCCATCTGTGTTTGACATGACTTTAAATGAATACGTAATCGTATCATTTAGGCCAAATCCGCTTGGGACTGTGCTAAATTTCAGCGTGATTTCGGTGATATACTCGCCCTTTTGCAATTGTGGTGCACCAAAGCTATACGGCTTACCGGCATCTACACCCGCCTTCAAAACAGTTTCTGATTTCAGATTCGTTTTGTAGACAATATCATATGTGATTCCTTCACCTTTTGTAAAAGCTGGTATTTTCCCGCTCACAAATTGCAATCCATTTGTTGCTGGCATATCTGTGATTTGATAATCCGTTACTGGTCTTGACGAAGGATTCGCAAACCCGGTAATTGTGAAATCAACAATATCTCCTTCTTGAACGCTTAAATGATCAGGATACTTCTCAAAAACTGGCTCCGTTGTTGGCGGTACTGGTTTTACTGGTGGCTCAACCGGTGGTTTAACCGGAATTTCAATTTCTGGTTTAAGCGGTTCACCTGGATCGGTTGGATCAACTACTTCTGCCTGGTTTTCTACATTTTCTGTTCCTTCAGTAATAGTTGCTTTCGCATTAACTTCAAAAGATACATTGATGGTTGCACCGGCTGGCACATCCACTTTAATCCCTTCAGTAATGTCTGTTCCAGTGTATGGCACTGGGGTTCCACCATTCGTTACTGTTAGATTAGTAATCGTCGCCGCATCTAAATCTGGTGCTTTTGATAGATCATCTTTCACTGACACTTGCGCTACATCTGCTGTGCCAACGTTTGTGACTGCGATTGTATACACAACCTTTTCACCTGGTTCAATATGTCCATCTCCTGATGTATCCACGACTGACTTAGATGATGTTAATTTGGAATGTGTTACCGGAATCTCTACTTCTGGTTCTTCTGGATCTGTTGGATCAAGTGGATCCGTTACTGTCGCAATATTCTTGATTTCATCAATATTTTCCGGAAGTGGTGATACGACTTTGACATCAAATGTGATGGTCGTTTCCTCACCGGCTGGTACATTGACTAGAATACCAGTACGAATGTCTCCTGCAACTGCTTCTCCATTAACTTTCAAGTTTTGTGGCCCTGATGCATCAATTCCCGGAGCGTTTAGCGGATCTTGTACTGATACATCTTTTGCGTCAACTGTTCCTTTGTTCATCACGACAATCGTATACGTTAACGTTTCACCAGCCTGAGCCACCTGATCTCCTGATCCATCTGTTACTTCTTTTGTCGCAGTAACATCTGGACGCCCCACTGGAATTTCTACTTCTGGTTCCTCTGGGTCTTTTGGATCATTTGGATCGATGACTGTTGCTTGGTTCTCCACTGTCGTGGTTGCCGGTGTGATGGTTTCCCTCGCATTGACGTCAAACGATACATTGACCGTTGCGCCTGCCGGTACATCAATTTGGATACCTGCTGTAATATCAGTTCCTGTGATAACCACTGGACTTGCTGGGTCTGTTGATACATTCATTGCCTGCAAATTGGCGATTGTTGCTGGATCGAGGTCTGGCGCTTTTGATAAGGTATCTTTCACTGTGACACCGTTTGCTGACGCCTCGCCGTCGTTTGTCACGGCTATTGTGTAGGTGACTTTTTCTCCTGCTTCAATCTTGCCATCTCCATTTGCATCCACTACTGATTTCTCTGATGAGAGGTCAGGGCGTGCTACTGGGATTTCTACTTCTGGTTCTTCAGGATCACTCGGATCATTTGGATCGATGACCGTTGCCTGATTTT
>JAVBKE010000154.1:0-38477 GCA_031554185.1 Caryophanales bacterium | reverse complement strand
GGCGTTGCAGAAGAAGGCGATATGGTTGTCATTGATTTTGAAGGATTTGTTGACGATGTTGCTTTTGAAGGTGGAAAAGGAACAAATCACTCGCTTGAACTTGGTTCAAACTCGTTCATTCCAGGATTCGAAGATCAATTAGTTGGTCACGGAATCGCGGAAGAAGTAGAAGTGAAAGTAACATTCCCTGAGGAATATCAAGCAGAAGAACTTGCAGGAAAGCCGGCAGTATTCAAATGTCTGATTCATGACATTAAATCGAAAGAAGTACCTGCACTAACAGACGAATTAGCAGTAGAAATGGATGAAACAGTTGCCAACTTAGCTGAACTAAAAGAAAAAATCAAAACATCACTAACAGAACAAAAGCAAAACGTAGCAGTCAGTGAAAAAGAGAACTTTATTTTAGATGCAGTTGTAGCGAATGCAACATTTGAAATCCCTGAAATTATGATTAAAAATGAACTAGAACATATGGTGAAAGACTTTGACCAACGTTTGAAATCACAAGGAATGTCTCTTGAGATGTATTTCCAATTTAGTGGTCAAAATGAAGAAGCAATGCATGCTGAAATGCGTCCAGAAGCAGAAAAAAGAATTAGCAGAGCATTAGTGCTAGATGCGATTGCGAAAGCGGAAAAGATCGAAGCATCTAGTGAAGATATTGATGCTGAAATTGCAAAAGTAGCTGCTCAAATGAATATGACAGTGGACGATGTGAAGGGGAAATTAGATCTAAATGTGATGAACAGTTTCATGGTTGAAATTGTTTCTCGCAAAACAGTCGAATTATTAGTTGATTCAGCTGTTATCACGAAATAATTACTAGAAATATGTAGAAAAAGCAAATTCCTTGCTATTCGTATTTAATTCAGTCTAAACTAATCGTAGAGGGTTTAGAACGGTTTGCTAGCTTCAATTTGATACATTGGTAATGATTTTTGATTAAGCACTAGTGGTGGCGTAGAACCTTTTTAAAAACAAATTGGTTGCTCCCTAAAGCACTAGTTTTGTCGGATTTAATCTGCTTGGGTTGAATTCTCTCTCATTTGGAGAAAATATTTTTATCAAGCAATCATTTCATGAAGGGCAAACAAAGATGACTAAACCAATGTTCGTTTGTTTACATGATGCAAGGTGTTTCAACCTATCTACTTAAATGTTTTGTGGTGTTTAGCATTTCGCAGATGATTTTAAGTTTAAAACATCACGAGTGAAGTGCTCCTACCAGGCTGTTTTTGAAATATGATGCTTCTAAACCCTTGGTGATTGATTGTACCTACGTTCTAAAAGGAGAAGAAATGTTTAAATTTACTGATGAAAAAGGTCAACTGAAATGTTCATTCTGTGGCAAATCGCAAGATCAGGTACGTAAACTAGTAGCTGGCCCTGGTGTTTATATTTGTGATGAGTGCATTGAGTTATGTAATGATATTGTTGAGGAAGAGTTTGGCTTCGATAGTGAAGTTGAATTTCATGAAATTCCTAAACCAATGGATATCAGCATTAGCCTTGATGACTATGTAATTGGTCAAGATGCTGCTAAACGTGCACTTGCAGTTGCAGTATATAACCATTACAAGCGCATCAATTCCAACAATAAGGTTGATGAGGTCGAACTCACTAAGAGTAATATTTGCCTAATCGGTCCGACTGGAAGCGGTAAGACCTATCTGGCACAAACGCTAGCGCGTATTCTCAATGTGCCATTCGCCATTGCTGATGCAACATCGCTCACAGAGGCTGGCTATGTTGGTGAAGATGTTGAAAATATTCTTCTCAAATTGATCCAAGCTGCTGATCATGATATTCCGCGTGCGGAACAAGGCATTATCTATATAGATGAAATTGATAAAATTGCTCGGAAATCTGAAAATCCTTCGATTACGAGAGATGTATCTGGTGAAGGTGTGCAGCAAGCCTTACTAAAAATTTTAGAAGGAACAGTTGCCAGTGTACCACCTCAAGGAGGCAGAAAGCACCCACATCAAGAGCTGATTCAAATTGATACAACGAATATCTTATTTATTTGTGGCGGTGCGTTTGATGGGATCGAACAAATGATTAAGCGCCGTTTGGGTCAAAAAGTTATCGGTTTTTCAGGTGGAAAACCTGAGGCAGAAAAAACAGAGAAAAACTTACTGTCCAATGTGTTGCCAGAAGACTTGCAAAGTTTTGGATTAATTCCAGAATTCATTGGCCGTTTGCCAATTATCACTGCACTTGATCAGTTGGATGAAGCAGCACTAGTGGAGATTCTAACGAAGCCAAAGAATGCACTTGTTAAGCAATATCAAAAGATGTTGCAACTAGATGGTGTAGAGCTTGAATTCGAGGATGATTCTCTAGTCGAAATCGCTAAAAAGGCGATTAGCCGAAAGACTGGTGCTCGTGGTTTGCGGTCGATTATTGAAACGATTATGCTTGATATTATGTTTGAGCTGCCTTCCAGAAGTGATGTTGAACGATGCATCATCACAGGGGATACAGTAGTCAAACGTGAAAAGCCGCTAATCATTGAACATGAAGTGAAAATGAAAAAAGCAAAATAATCTATCGTATGTTAACCAAAATAGGACACGAAAAATGTGGTCAATACAATCACACTTCGTGTTCTTTTTTTATAATTGGTTTTGTGGCGATAAGGGGAGAAATCAATATAGCAATCTAGTTTCCTTATCTTACATCAAAAGAAAAATTTTCTTGCTAATTCTCGGTGACACAATCGGTCAAATGCGTTAGACTAAGAAGATGAGAAACTGAGAGGATTTTGATATGGAACATACAGAATTTCAAGAATTTAATTTAGTCCCATTAAAGGGAGTTGTTGTACTACCGTCGGCAAAAACGCATCTAGATGTAGGTCGTCCTATGTCAATTAAGGCCCTTGAGAATGCAATGGAAACAGATCAACTCGTATTTGTGACTTGCCAAGTTGATTCTGGGGTCTTGGCACCTAGTCAAACTGATTTGAATGAGATTGGTACAGTGGTTCTGGTTAAGCAATTATCTAAACTACCTAATAACACTGTCCGTGTTTTTATTGAAGGAAAATATCGTGCGAAAATGATAAAAGTGAATGCACGAGATCATTTATTAACAGCCACAATAGAAGTCATACCAGAAACCAATCAGGGAGATTCTTTTTCGCAAGCTGCTGTACGATCACTAAGGGAAACATTTCAGGAATACAAGACTTTTTATCGAAAATTGCCAGCTGCTGAAATTGAAAAGATTTTGCCTGAGCCAAATGCAGGTATCCTTGTCGATAGGTTGACACAGGTACTACCAATTCCAGTGAAATCTCAGCAAGCGGTTTTAGCAATATTCGATGTGAATGAACGCATTGTTGAATTGACGAAAATACTTAATTATGAAAAAGAAATTGCATTACTTCGAAATAAAATTGACCGTGATGTCAAAGTATCGATCGAAGAACATCAGCGTGAATTTTACCTTCGTGAACAACTGAAGATTATTCAAAAAGAGATGAATAAAGGTGAGAGTGAGAATAGCGAAAGCAAGGAATTAGCTGAGCAAATTGCTGCTGCGAAGATGCCAGAAAGCGTGAACAAGAAGGCGCTTAAAGAGCTAGATCGCTATAAACTAGTGCCGCAAACTTCACCTGAGAGTGCAGTGATTCGTCATTATTTAACTTGGTTAATTGATTTGCCATGGGAAAAACAATCAAAAGCGAAGATCGATTTACAAAAAGTACAAGCTGTGCTAGATCAAGATCACTATGGTTTAGATAAGATTAAAGAACGGGTTATTGAGTATTTAGCTGTTCAGAAGTTGACTAAATCAATGAAAGCACCGATTATTTGTCTTGTAGGACCACCAGGAGTCGGGAAGACTAGCCTTGCAAAATCAATTGCTTCTTCAGTTAAAAGGAACTTTGTTCGCATTACGCTTGGCGGTGTCAGAGATGAAGCGGAGATTTACGGGCACAGAAGAACGTATATTGGCGCGATGCCAGGGAGAATCATTCAAGGAATGAAGAAAGCTGGTACAAATAACCCGGTTATTTTACTAGATGAGATTGACAAAATGTCGAGTGATTTTCGGGGTGATCCTGCGTCAGCGATGCTTTCCGTGTTAGATCCTGAGCAGAATCATGCATTTAGCGATCACTATATTGAAGAACCGTACGACTTATCAAAGGCGATGTTTATTGCCACCGCAAATAGTTTATCGACGATTCCGGGACCGTTACGAGACCGGATGGAAATTATTGAGTTATCGAGTTATACAGAAATTGAGAAGTTTCATATTGCTAAAAATCATTTGTTAAAAAAGCAGGTCAAGCAGCATGGTCTTGAAAAGGCGAAGCTGACAATAGAAGATGAAGCAATTTATGAAATGATTCGCCATTATACTAGGGAAGCTGGTGTACGTAGTTTAGAGCGCCAAATCGGCACTACATGTCGCAAGATTGCCCGCCAATATGTAAACGACGCTTCAATGACATGCGCTGTAACCCAGCAAAATTTACCCGATTTAATCGGTAAGCAACGGTTTGACTACCGTGAATCAGAATCTGAACACCTCGTTGGTGTTGCCACTGGTTTAGCGTATACTTCGTTTGGCGGTGATACATTGCAAATTGAGGTCTCTCTATCAAAAGGAAAGGGTAGATTGGTTCTGACAGGTAAACTAGGTGATGTCATGAAAGAGTCAGCTCAAACGGCATTAAGCTATGTTCGTTCAAGAGCTGCAGAGCTTGGTATTGATGAGGATTTCAATGAGAAATTAGATCTTCATATTCATGTTCCGGAAGGCGCTGTACCAAAAGATGGTCCCTCTGCTGGTATTACCATGACAACTGCGATCGTTTCTGCACTGACAAATAAGGCAGTTAATAAAGATATTGGTATGACCGGAGAAGTTACTCTGCGTGGACGTGTGCTACCAATTGGAGGATTGAAAGAAAAATCGATTAGTGCTCATCGTGCTGGTTTAAAAACGATTATTTGTCCCAGGAAAAATGAAAAAGATTTGGATAATATTCCAACATTGGTGAAAGAGGAAATGAAGTTTATCTTTGTCAGTGATGTTTCAGAAGTTCTGAAACTAGCTCTTGTCGACTAATGAGTGCTAGGGTTAATTGTGAAAATAGATGATTGATTGGAAAGAGGAGTTACCTAAATGAAGATTACTGAAGCAGAGATCGTTATTAGTGCAGTGAGGTTAGAACAATATCCTGAGCCAATTCTACCAGAATTTGCACTGGCTGGACGATCGAATGTAGGGAAATCATCTTTTATAAATAAGATGATTAACCGAAAAGCGTTGGCGCGCACCTCTTCAAAACCAGGAAAAACGCAGACATTAAACTTTTATCGATTGAATAACCAGTTTATGTTTGTGGATGTACCTGGTTATGGTTATGCTTCTGTATCGAAGAAAGAACGTGAACAGTGGGGGAAAATGATTGAGGCATATTTTACTTCTCGTGAAGGCTTGCGAGCAGTCCTACTTGTCGTTGATTTACGGCACGCGCCTTCAAAAGATGATGTATTGATGTATGAATTTCTAAAGCATTTCGAATTACCTTGTGTTGTCATTGCTACGAAGGCTGATAAGATCCCAAAGGGGAAATGGCAAAAACATTTGAAAGTTGTTAAAGAAACACTCGGTTTAGACCCGTTAGATCAAATCTTTCTGTTTTCTGCAGAAAAAGGGACTGGAAAAGATGAAATTTGGCGAGCCATCATGAAACTTGTTTAAAAAGCGTGTGAGTGCCTACCTAAAAGAGGAATTCTTGACAGGTATCAATCTTTATTCTGAGCTAATAGTATTTGGAAATCTATTATTCGTAGCATTTTCAAGCGTGATAATTTTCCTGAAAAACCTATTTACTACTATTCTAGCCATGAAAATGTCACAATAGTGATTGGGATAATTATGATATAATGTTTTTTGATACTTAGTTAGCATGAATTCTTCCACGATTTGGCGGAATGAATTGCTAAGGTTTAACAAAAAACATGGACACATGAGGCTAGCTTCCTTATGTTCAGTTTATGTAGAACTATCGAAGAAGAAGCGCCCGCCTCAAAAGACCTTAGTCAGTAGAGGTTGAGCGTATATAACGAAATTGTCATGGGGGATTGATTCATGCATATTGTGGTCATCGGCCTAGATTATAAAACGGCACCGATTGAAATCCGTGAAAAGGTCAGCTTTGATCCAGAACAGATTCCTATTGCGATGCAAGGAATTAAGGCGCAAAAGGGAGTCTATGAAAATGTTCTCATTTCAACTTGCAACCGAACTGAGGTGTATGCAGTTGTAGATTTTCCGGACACAGGGATTCATTATATAACAAAATATCTAGCGGACCGTTTTTCATTAGAAATTGTTCAGCTAATTCAACATCTTTATATCTATGAAGAGGAAGATGCGATTCGACATTTGTTCCAAGTGACTTGTGGTCTTCATTCAATGGTTTTGGGGGAAACACAAATTCTTGGCCAGATTAAACAAAGTTTTCAAATTGCACAAGATGACAAAACAATTGGTGTCATATTTAATCAGATGTTTAAACAGGCG
Organism: Caryophanales bacterium; assembly: GCA_031554185.1. GTDB lineage: Bacteria > Bacillota > Bacilli > JARBTR01 > JARBTR01 > JAVBKE01. Next base: position 31,922 of record JAVBKE010000154.1, on the reverse strand, counting down.
ATTACGCTTGCGAAGAAAGCTCATTCTGAGACAGCCATTAACACAAATGCGGCTTCAATTAGTTATGCAGCTGTTGAGCTAGCAAAGCGTGAGCTGGGTACTTTAGAAGATAAAGAAGTACTCGTATTAGGTGTTGGCGAAATGGGCAAACTCGCAGTTGAAAATTTAAATGGGCAGGGTGTAAAAAATATCACTGTTGTGAATCGGACACTTGCCAATGCGGTTGAGTTAGCTGAAAAAGTATCTGGTGTTGCTAAGGGAATCGATTCTCTTGCTGAAGCGATGAAAGAGACTGACATTTTAATTTCATCAACGGCAGCTAAGGAGTTTGTCCTAAAGGCTGAATTTGTTGAGCCAATTATGGCGCAGAGAGCTGGCCGTCCACTTTGTATAGTGGATATTGCGGTTCCTCGCGATGTCGACCCACAAGTGAAGTACATTGTTGGCACATCCCTATATGATATTGACGACCTTGAGGGCATCGTTGAAGCGAATATGGAGGAGCGAAAAATAGCCGCAAAACAGATTGAGGAAATGATTTCAGTTGAAATTGAAAACTTTGACCAGTGGCTAGCAATGCTTGGGGTTGTGCCAATTATTGGTGCGCTAAAAGCAAAGGCTGATGTGATTCAAATGGATACTATGGATAGCTTAAAAAGAAAGCTACCAGGGCTCACTGAAAGAGAATGGAAAGTAATTAATAAGCATTTTAAAAGTGTCATTAATCAGTTGCTGAAAGACCCAATTTTGTTTGTAAAAGATTCATCTGTGAAGGGCTGTGCCCCTCATTCATTAGAAAGTTTTGAAAAGATTTTCAATATAGTTGAAGAAGTTGAGCAGCAAAAGCTCATGAGGACCCCAGTTATAAAGCGAACTGAAGAGAAGGAAATGGTATTAGCAGTTGAGGGAGGAAAAGCATGAGGAAGATCATTGTCGGTTCACGCAGAAGTAAGCTAGCGTTAACACAATCTAAATGGGTGATTTCTCAGTTAGAAAAGCTCGGTTTACCTTTTCAATTCGAGCTCAAAGAAATCGTAACCCAAGGGGATCAAATTCAGAATGTGACGCTTTCTAAAGTTGGCGGCAAGGGTCTTTTCGTGAAAGAAATCGAGCAAGCCATGTTAGCAAAAGAAATTGATATGGCGATTCATTCGATGAAAGATATGCCGGCAGAACTACCAGAGGGTCTTGTGATTGGCTCGGTTCCTTTTCGTGAGGATCACCGTGATGCCTTCATCTCGGTTGACGATGTGCCTTTGAACAATTTACCAGAAGGTGCTATTATTGGTACGAGTTCATTACGCCGTGGTGCACAATTGTTGGCCTATCGTCCGGACTTAGAGATTCGGTGGATTCGTGGTAACATCGATACTCGTTTGGAAAAGTTAAAGTCTGAAGACTATGATGCGATTATTCTAGCGGCGGCCGGCCTTGCCCGAATGGGTTGGAAAGACAAAGTAGTTACTGAGTTTTTGGATGAGTCTATTTGTCTGCCTGCTGTTGGGCAGGGGGCACTAGCTATTGAGTGCCGTGGTGATGACCATGAATTATTGGCAGCGCTAACCAAGTTCACTTGTCAGAAAACAGCGCTAGCCGTTAAAGCAGAGCGTGTTTACCTAGACAAAATGGAAGGCGGTTGTCAAGTGCCAATTGCCGGTTTTGGAGAGGTGGATGAGGCAGGCGTAATCACATTGACTGCCTTAGTTGCAACGCCTGATGGTAAGAAGATTTATAAAGAAGTTGTCACAGGCAAGGATCCTGAAGAAGTAGGCTATTCTGCTGCTAAACGGATGGCTGAGCAAGGTGCAAAAAAACTGATCGAGGAACTAAATGATGCGTTACGAAAGTAATGACCTGCACGGCAAAAAAGTACTCATGCTGCGTGCTGTATCTCAAAATAAAGCGCTTTTTGAATTGATAGAACGACATGGAGGGGTTTCGCTTGCGATTCCTCTTTTATCTATTGGGGAACCGGCTGAGGCGCTAAAACAAGCAGCACTTGCCTTATTAGCTGAAGTTAAAAGTTACGATTGGCTTGTTTTCACCAGTCAAAATGGTGTGGATTATACCTTGCGATATCTATCATTGTTGGGCATTGGTCATGAGCAGCTACCGAAGATTGCAGTGATTGGTCGTAAGACGCTAGCCTACTTAGAGGATGAGCAGCTTTCAGCGCATTTTCTCCCTACTAGATTTGTGGCAGAAACGTTTGTAGTGGAATTCGCGCCAATTTTAACCAAGAAGGATCGTGTGCTTGTTTGTAAAGGAAATCTAGCAAGGGATCATATTGCGACCACATTAAGGGCGAAAAGTATCTTTGTTGATGAGGCGATTGTTTATGAGAATGCTATTCCAGAAGGGGCAGACAAATCGCTTACAGATTTGTTGGCTACTCAGTTCGTTGATTTTATCGTCTTCACGAGTCCGTCAACTGTCAATCATTTTATGCAAATAATCACAAGAAATGGATTGTATAACAGGGTGCAAAATAGTATGATGATAGCAATTGGACCTGTGACAAAGTTAGCATTAACAGAATATGGCCTTACGGACGTCATTTGCCCAGAACAGTTTACTGTCGAGGGAATCCTATCTAAATTAATTAAGATTACTCATAAGGAGAGATGAAAAACATGGAATTTACAAGACATCGGAGACTAAGAGTGAACGCAAATATGCGTGCATTAGTGCGTGAAACAAAATTAAGTGTAGATGACATGATCTATCCTATTTTTATAATTGCAGGTACAAATGTGAAAAATGAGATTCCATCAATGCCTGGTGTCTATCAGCTGTCGATGGATCAGCTGCATAGAGAGATGGAAGAAGTGGCTTCACTTGGTATTAAGTCAGTGATTTTGTTTGGTGTGCCTGACGATCATGAGAAGGATGCGATAGGTAGTGGCGCATTTCATGATCACGGTATTGTGCAAGAGGGGACACGTTTAGTTAAGGAACATTTTCCAGATATGATTGTGATTGCTGATACTTGCCTTTGCGAGTACACTGAGCATGGACATTGTGGCATTGTGGAAGATGGAAAGATTTTAAATGACCCCACGTTAAAATTGCTTGCAGATACAGCCGTTAGTCAGGCAAGAGCTGGTGCTGATATTATTGCGCCTTCTAATATGATGGACGGGTTTGTCACAGCGATTCGGGCAGGACTAGATGAGGCGGGATTTCAAGATATTCCGATAATGTCGTATGCAGTCAAATATTCTTCTGCATTCTACGGACCTTTCCGTGATGCTGCGAATTCAGCGCCAAAATTTGGAGACCGTAAAGCTTATCAAATGGATTATGCAAATCGCAATGAAGCTTTACGTGAAGCAGAATCAGATGCATTCGAGGGTGCAGATTTCTTAATGGTGAAACCGGCACTTTCTTATTTAGATATCATACGCGATGTGAAAAACAACTTTAATCTGCCAATCGTCGCTTACAATGTCAGTGGTGAATATTCAATGGTTAAAGCGGCTGCGCAAAATGGTTGGATTGATGAAAAAGCGATTGTGCTAGAAATGCTAACTGGTATGAAACGCGCTGGCGTTGACTTAATTATTACTTACTTTGCTAAGGACGTTGCTCGCTATCTAGCTGAATAGCAAGACATAGGGAATGTTCCTTGATGGCCTACTTATTAAGCGAGGCTGTATAGGTGCTAAGTGCAGATGTTTGCCGAGTCCGTATAGTTATAGGCATTAGATGGAGATTTCGGTAGAATTTATTGGGGGTAGTGTGGATGCGAAAGATAGAAAAATCGAAGGCAGCTTATGAAGAGGCATTAACCTTGATGCCTGGCGGTGTTAATAGTCCAGTTCGTGCGTTTAGATCAGTTGGGCTTGATCCGGTTTTTATCGAGAAAGGCAAAGGAGCGTATGTAGAGGATATTGATGGTAATTGTTACATTGATTACTTACAAGCGTGGGGACCAATGATTTTGGGACATGCGAACAGTCAAGTGGTTGAAGCGATCCAGGCTGCCGCTGAAAAGGGAACATCATTTGGGACATCGTCAATGATAGAAAACGAGATGGCTAAATTACTGATTGAACGGTTACCTTCTGTTGAAATGGTGCGCATGGTTTCTTCCGGTACAGAAGCAACGATGAGTGCGCTCAGATTGGCTCGTGGATATACAGGGCGTGATAAGATCGTGAAGTTCGAAGGCTGTTACCATGGTCATGGTGATTCGCTACTCATTAAAGCTGGTTCTGGTGTTGTCACACTTGGCCTACCAGATAGTCCTGGTGTACCAGAAGGTGTAGCAGTTAATACAATTTCTGTGCCTTTTAATAATCTTGAGCGATTAAAAGCGGTTTTCGCTGAATATGGCAGTGAAATTGCTGCGGTCATTACAGAACCGATTTCTGGTAATATGGGCTGCGTTCCACCTGTTCCAGGGTTTTTGGAAGGTATTCGTACACTAACGCGGGAGTATGGTGCATTGTTTATCATGGATGAAGTCATGACAGGGTTTCGCACTGGCTATCATTCTGCACAAGGCCATTATAACATTGATCCAGATATCACTTGCTTCGGTAAAATTGTTGGTGGCGGCTTACCAGTGGGTGCTTTTGGTGGGAAAAAGAGAATCATGGAAAAAATCGCGCCAGCAGGACCAATATATCAAGCTGGTACAATGTCAGGGAATCCATTAGCAATGGCTGCTGGAATTGCAACGTTAACACAATTAACGGAAGCGTCTTATCAAGGTATTGAAAAGCATGCTATACGTCTTCGGGAAGGTGTTATGACAGCAGCGAAGGAGTTTGCTGTGCCGATCACTTGTAACCGTGTTGGTGCAATGATTTGCTTCTTCTTCACAAATACAGTAGTGATTGATTATGAAACAGCAAAGACCGCAGATGTGACATTCTTTGCCGAGTTCTACAAAGAAATGCTGGAACAAGGTATTTTATTGCCCCCATCTCAGTTTGAAACTTGGTTTTTATCAACTGTACTGAGTGATGCGGATATTGAACAGACAATCACGGCTGCCCGTAATGCTTTTCAAACATTACAAACAAATTAGCCAATTAAAATTGAATAGGATTATGCGGCTTTGTACCGTACGGATTTCTCATAGATTTCGAAACCCTTGTATAGTATAATGTAGGTGTAGTTATTTTTTTGGCAAGCTGTACTTTTTGTACAGCTTGTTTACTCATAAGACGAGTTTTTCGTTGGTACTTAATGCTTCAAATTAGTTGATTAAAAGGAGGGAAGAAATGATTAGAAAAATGCTTGGTTTTGTTACTGTATTTCTCATCACATTGGCTAGCACAACACAGGTGTACGCAGCTACTGAAACAAACAGCAGTGATGGCTTGTCTGATGTATGGATTGTTGTATTGATTTCAATATTTTTCCTTGCATTTGTTTTTGAAATGTTCTCTCGCGGATTCGGAATCGTTGGCTTAATCGGAATCGTTGCACTAGGAATCTTTTTCTATTACCAGCTTGTGAATGATATAGCTGATAATCAGGCTGTGATGTTCTTTGTAGTCGGTGCAATCTTGATCGCAATCGAGTTGTTTATACCTGGTGGTATTTTTGGAACGATTGGACTTGTGGGAATTTGCGTAAGCTTTGTGCTTGCCGTAGGCGATATGTCATTAGCACTCTTAGCGATTACGATTGCCCTTGTCCTATCAGTCGCACTTATTTTGGTGATGACAAAGGTATTCGGGAAGAAATTCCTGTTTTATAGTGCGTTTGTGCTAAAGGATGCAAATTCAACTGAACTTGGTTATGTTTCGACCAAGAGCAAGACTGATTTAATTGGGAAGTCTGGAAAAACACTGACAACGCTAAGACCAGCAGGAACAGCGATTATCGATGGTGAACGTGTTGATGTCGTGACTGAGGGTGACTATATTGAGCATAATAAACAAGTGACTGTCGTCTTCGTTGAAGGTGTTCGTGTGGTTGTGCGTGAAGTGAAAAAGGGTTAAATTTCTTCAAAATGGCAAGAAAACAAATAGGACACAGGTGGGTGTAGAGAGATATGGATTCAAATACAATTGCTACAATTATCGTTGTTGGAATCATCATTGTTTTAATCATGATTGTTTTAAGTTTCGTACCTGTTATGCTGTGGATTTCAGCTATTTCATCAGGTGCACATGTACGGATTTCGACGTTAATCGGGATGCGTTTACGCCGAGTAACGCCTAGCCGAGTGGTTAATCCATTAATTAAAGCAAAAAAAGCAGGGCTTGAAGTATCGATTAATCAACTGGAAAGTCACTATTTAGCTGGTGGTAATGTCGACCGTGTTGTTAATGCGTTGATTGCGGCACATCGTGCCAATATTGATCTCACATTTGAGCGTGCGGCTGCGATTGATCTTGCTGGTCGTGATGTGTTAGAAGCGGTGCAAATGAGTGTTAACCCTAAAGTGATTGAAACACCATTTATTCCAGGCGTTGCAATGAACGGGATTGAAGTGCGGGCGAAAGCTAGAATTACGGTGCGTGCTAATATCGAGCGTCTCGTCGGTGGTGCTGGTGAGGAAACAGTTGTTGCCCGTGTTGGTGAAGGTGTCGTTGCAACAATTGGTTCATCAGAGAACCATTATCGCGTACTTGAAAATCCAGATTTAATTTCAAAAACTGTGCTTAGCAAAGGACTCGACGCAGGAACAGCATTTGAGATTTTATCGATTGATATTGCTGATGTTGAAGTGGGTCGTAATATCGGTGCGCATTTACAAACAGAGCAAGCTGAAGCTGATAAAAACATTGCTCAAGCGAAAGCAGAAGAAAAGCGTGCAATGGCAGTTGCGTTGGAGCAAGAAAATCGTGCAAAAGTACAAGAGATGCGTGCGAAAGTGGTTGAAGCCGAAGCCGAAGTACCTTTGGCAATGGCAGTTGCATTGAAAAATGGCAATATTGGTATCATGGATTATATGAACATCCAAAACATTTCTGCAGATACTGATATGAGAGGTTCAATCGGACAATCTCCTAAAGAAAAACTTGAAGAATAGTTCAGGGTGATTTTCTTTGCACGGATTGTTAGGAACGAGGTTTTCTACATGATTGATTTTATTTTTGACAATATATTTGTAGTTGGTGTCATTGCTTTTGGTATTGCCAAGGTCATTGGTGGTATGCGTAAAGAAACCAAGGGGCGAGAAAAGGAAAAGCCACAGCGGAGGGAAGCGCCTAGGCAACAACCGATTGTGTCGCAACAGCCTGTTAGGCAGAAAGTTGTTTCACAACAAACGGTAACTCAAAAACCAATGTCGCAGAGACCAGTACCACAGACCCAAAAGCAGATTAAAGTGCAGGATATAGCGACGAAAATTCGTCGTGAGGTGGAACAACAAGCGCAGCGAGTGGTTATGCAAATACCTGTGCAACCACAGCGGAAGTTTCCAGAGCCTAAAGTGCTGGACCGGACTTACAAACAACCGATGACTTCTGATGAAGTCGCCTATGCAACAACAGAAGATACTGCTTATGAAATTCCTCAGCATTCAAGGCTATCGATGCCGAAAGTGAAAACTGTGACAGTTCGAGCTGCGACCGCTCCCGGAAAAGGGACCAATGTTGCTGTTAGTCTTGATGTGAAAGAAACTGATTTACAGCGTGCATTTGTGATGGCGGAAGTATTAGGGCGACCGAGAGCTAGGCAGAAGCGAACACGCTGGTGATGACTGGATGGGACGGTCGTGTAGAAGGATTGAAGTGCTTTCATTCATTCTAGAGATTGTAATTTCTAAGTTGGCAAACGAATTAATAAGAATTGAACCCCCTTTTCATTCATATATTTGGATGAGAGGGGGTTCTTTTTTATGGCTCATAACTGGATTGGACGCGTAAAAAAGGCATTTGCTGAGCGAATGGACTTGCCCCAAGATATTATCCTTGAATTGCCGCGGATTACAATGCTAGGACAAATTCATATGTATATTGAAAATCATAAAGGCATTCTAACGTTTTCGGAAACAGAGCTTAGGTTGGGATTGAAGCAGGGGTATTTATTGATTAAGGGGCAGAATTTTGTGCTGAAAACGATATTGGTTGAGGAAATATTGCTTGAGGGAGAAATTGAGCAGGTCTTATTTGTGAATAAGGAGAGCGAATGAAGAATAATTGGCTACAGAAATTTGTCGGATTTGTTGAAGTACGTGTCTCTGGAGTGGGTGCTGATCGCTTCGTAAACTATTTGGTGCGGGATGGCGTTTTTGTTAAGCAAATGCGCCGGTTAAATGTGGACCAAATTGTTTTTCAAATTCAGGTGCGGGATGTCCCAAAGCTCCGAGAACATGCTCGGGGGAAGCGGCTGAAATTTCATTTTACGAAGCGATTAGGATTTCCTTTTGTATTACAACGCTGGCGGCTCAATAGTGGGCTTCTTGTTGGTGCCCTATTATTCACGATGATCATATTTGTTCTTTCTAATATTGTATGGCAAATTCAAATTGATGGCGCCAGCGTGAAAACCGAACATTTGATTCGGAAGGAGTTGGACAAACTAGATGTGAAAGTCGGGAAGTTTAGTTTTAGTGAAGGCAACGTTGATGAGGTGCAGAAGCGGGTGACAAACAAGGTGCCCAGTGTAACGTGGGTCGGCGTCGAGGTACGAGGATCGGTTTATCATTTACAGGTGGTTGAGAAAAAGCAGCCAAAGCCGAATATCGATGAGTCTTACTCGCAATTAGTTTCGAATAAGAAGGCCTATATTGTCAGCACATTTGTTGAAACTGGACAAGTTTTGGTCGAAAAAAGACAGCTTGTCAATAAGGGGGATGTACTGGTTTCAGGGAATATTGGCAAAGATGATAAGCTAATTTATGTTGGTGCAAAAGGGGTCGTCATGGGCGAAACATGGTACCAGACAACGAGTGAAGTGCCGATTGAGTCTACTTTTTCTAGATTGACGGGCACTTCGAAAACAAAAACAGCACTCACATTATTTGGATTTCATATTCCGATTTGGGGATTTTTTAACCCAGATTATAAAATGGCGAAAATGGATGCTGAGCAGCTTGATTTTCATTTCTGGAAATGGACATTGCCGATTGGGCTTGCCAAAACCCATATTCAAGAGACGAAACAGACGAAGCGAAAATTGACGTTTGATGAAGCAGTGAAGGTGGCAAAGGAGAATGCACGAACGGATTTACAGAAGCAGCTACCGAGTGGTGCAAAAATAATGAAAGAAAACCTTTTACAGAAACAGGTATCAAGTGATAAAGTAACTATAAAGGTACATTATGAAGTGATTGAGAATATCGCCATTGGGGACGAGCAAGGGGACATCTTTGGAGATTCGGAATAGAGAATGATTGTTGAGCAGGCATGCATAGGGACAGTGATTCCGGTATGTGCACTTACTAGCTAAACGGCTTTCTTTGAATACAATGTATAAAACTGTGGAGGTTATTAAGTGGAGAATTCAAAAACATTGGATATTAGACTACAAACATCTGAAGAGGCAATTGCTTTGTTTGGGGTGCAAGACGCCCATTTAAAGACACTGGAGGCCGAACTGAATGTGAAAGTGATCTCAAGGGGTGAGATTGTCCATGTTGTTGGTTCTGAAAGCGATCTCAGTAAAGCTGAAGAGATTTTACTTGCATTAATTCAATTGATTCGTAAGGGGCTGAAAATTGGTTCACGAGAAGTGATTTATGCCTCAAAGTTGTATGAACGAGGGACATTGCAATACCTTCCGACAATGTTTGATGAGGAAATTGTGAAGAATGTCAAAAATAAGTCAATCCGTGTGAAAACGATTGGTCAACAAGAATATTTGGATTCAATTCGCAAAAAGGATATGGTTTTCGGTATTGGTCCTGCTGGTACGGGGAAAACGTATCTGGCTGTAGTGATGGCTGTGGTAGCGCTAAAGGGTGGTCAGGTTAAGAAAATTATCCTAACAAGACCGGCTGTTGAGGCTGGAGAAAATCTTGGTTTCTTGCCAGGTGATCTCAAGGAAAAAGTTGATCCTTACCTCAGGCCATTATATGATGCACTGCACGATGTGTTAGGGGCTGAGTATACAGAAAAGCTAATTGAACGTGGTGTCATTGAAATTGCCCCGCTTGCTTATATGCGTGGTCGAACTTTGGATGATGCTTTTGTTATCCTTGATGAAGCGCAAAACACAACGGTAGCGCAAATGAAGATGTTTTTAACCCGGTTGGGTTATGGCTCGAAAATGATCATTACTGGCGACAAGTCACAGCTGGATCTACCAAGAGGCGCAAAATCTGGTTTGATGGAGGCTGAAAAGATTCTGCAGGATGTTCGGGGGATTTCTTTCATTTACCTTGATGAGTCAGATGTTGTTCGTCATCCATTGGTTGCTCGGATTATTAATGCCTATGAAAAGCATGCAGAGGATGCACTAAAGGAATTAAAATAAAGATCTAAGCTGGTTTTGATTTATAGTGTTGGGATGATGAAGTCGTTAAATGAATAGCTACTCGAAAAACAGGGCCTCCTTTAATTAAAGGTACCTGTTTTTTTAATTTCATGATACGTTGATTCACTTTTGATTGTTTTGAGTGATTAAATTAACGCACAAAAAGAGGGTATATTTCTGCAAACAATTCAAGAATCAAATCAGCCCCGTATTTTTACTTTCAATCTGATTGTTTGACATTTTTCGATCAGATTTTACATTTCCCAATTTTATTCTATGATATAATACAACGTGATAATACAGATAATAGAGGTAAAAATATGGCTACTTATACACCAATGATCCAACAATATTTAGCAGTAAAAGCAGACTATCAAGATGCATTTCTATTCTATCGCTTGGGTGATTTTTATGAAATGTTTTTTGATGATGCTTTAAAGGCATCAAGAGAGCTTGAGATCACACTGACGAGTCGCCAAGGAGGGTCGGAGAATCCAATTCCAATGTGTGGCGTACCTCATCATTCTGCGCAGGGCTATATTGAAACACTAGTGGCACGTGGGTTTAAGGTTGCGATCTGTGAACAAGTAGAAGACCCGAAGGCAACGAAGGGGATAGTGCGCCGTGAAGTGGTACAACTGATTACGCCAGGGACTGTCATGGAAGGGAAAAGCCTTTTTGAAAAAGAGAATAACTATATCGCCTCGATTAGTCAGTTCAGCGGCGAGGTATTTGGCTTTGCTTATGTCGACTTGTCTACTGGTGAGCAGAAGGTATCGATTCTAACTGATGGTTTTCATGGCGTGTTGAACATGATTTCGATGCTCAGCACCAAAGAAGTTGTTGTTGCTGAAGATTTTGATGAGTTGTTGTGTAAACAATGCACCGATCGCGGTGTTCTAACCATTTCTATTGAAAATGAGATAGCTTCAGAATCGCCGTTATTTGGAGCGTTAAAGGATGATCAACTCTGTGTCACAAGCGGACGGTTGCTAAACTATGTACTAAGGACACAGAAGCGTAGTTTGGATCATTTGCAAGCAGTTGAAATGGTTGAAGTGCAAAACTTCTTACAAATGGATTATTTTTCGAAACGAAATCTAGAGCTGACTGAAACAATTCGCTCAAAAGGGAAGAAAGGGTCGCTACTTTGGTTGCTAGATGAGACGCAAACTGCCATGGGTGGTAGACGTCTAAAAGAATGGATTGAGCATCCGCTACTGAATCGTAGTCAAATTGAAACGAGACATCTGTTAGTCGAAACATTTATGAATCACTTCTTTGAGCGAGAGAATATTCGTGATCTCCTTGGTGGTGTATATGATTTAGAGCGGCTTGTCGGGCGAGTTGCATTTGGTAATTGTAACGCACGCGATTTGTTACAGCTCAAAAAATCATTACATGAAGTCCCTGCGATTAAATCACAGTTGCAGGAAATGGATTCTAAGCAGATGACTTCGATTGCTGCTGGTATGGATCCATGTACTTCAGTTGCTGATCTCGTTGAAGTGGCTATTAATGAAAATCCACCCTTGTCAATTCGTGAGGGTGAAGTGATCAAAACGGGCTATAATGCTGAACTTGATCAATATCATAACGCATCTAAAAACGGTAAGAACTGGATTGCAAAACTTGAGCAAGATGAGAAAGAGAAGACGGGGATTCGCTCGTTAAAAGTTGGTTACAACCGAATCTTTGGTTACTACATTGAGATAACGAAGGCGAATATTCATCTCCTAAACGATGGCTGTTATGAACGAAAGCAAACGCTTGCTAATGCGGAAAGATACATCACACCAGAGCTGAAAGAAATGGAAGTGATCATACTTGAGGCGGAGGAAAAAAGTGTTGAATTAGAGTATCAATTATTTGTTAAGGTTCGTGACGAGATTAAAAGGCATATCCCAACCCTCCAAAAGCTAGCGAAGCAGATTAGTGAGCTGGACTGTATTCAGTGTTTTGCTAAAGTAAGTGAGGATCGTGGTTTTGTTCGTCCTAAATTAACGGATGATCGCAATTTGGTAATCAAAAATGGTCGTCACCCTGTTGTTGAGAAAATGCTGAAAGCACAGGAATATGTACCAAACGATGTCCAACTGAATGATCGAGATCGAGAAATTCTGCTTTTAACAGGACCAAATATGTCAGGCAAAAGTACTTACATGAGGCAGGTAGCCCATATCGTGATTCTCAATCAAATTGGTTGTTTTGTTCCGGCGGAAAAGGCTGAGTTACCGATCTTTGATAAGGTATTTACACGAATTGGGGCAGCCGATGATTTAATGTCTGGGCAGAGTACTTTTATGGTTGAAATGATCGAAGCGAGAAATGCAATGGTGCATGCGACAAGACATAGTTTATTGTTATTTGATGAAATCGGCCGTGGCACTTCTACTTATGACGGGATGGCTCTGGCACAGGCGATTATTGAGTATATTCATACTGAGATCGGCGCACTTACCCTGTTTTCAACGCATTACCATGAGTTGACGGTACTTGAAAAGTCGCTTGCTCGATTACAAAATGTTCATGTTCGTGCCGTTGAACAAAGCGGGAAGGTAGTTTTTTTACACAAAGTGGTGGAGGGACCATCGGATCGCAGTTACGGGATTCATGTTGCTGAACTTGCGGACATGCCGCCTAGCTTGATTGTGCGGGCGAAACTGATTCTAGAAGGGCTCGAGACGCCCAATATTAAATTAAAGTCGTATGAGCCTCAGCAGCTGCAACTCTTCTCAGATGAAGCCAGAGAAGCTACGCCAGAACCTGAGCATTGGTTGGCTACAGAGATCACCAAACTTGCGGTCTTAGAAATGTCACCACTTGATGCACTCAATACACTATATGATTTACAAGCAAGATTAAAGAAGTAAGAGCGAAACAATTGCGAGAGAGATGATACCATGGGAAAGATTCAATTATTAGACGATCATTTATCAAATAAAATTGCTGCTGGTGAAGTTGTCGAGCGCCCAGCTTCGGTTGTGAAAGAACTTGTTGAAAATTCAATTGATGCCGGGAGCACTGTAATTGAAGTTTTTATTGAAATGGCAGGGTTAAAATCGATTCGTATCGTTGATAATGGCGAGGGAATTGCCGCTGACGATGTCTTGAATGCTTTTGAACGACATGCAACGAGTAAAATTAAGAATGAGCATGATCTTTTCCGGATTCGTTCGCTCGGCTTTCGTGGCGAGGCACTGCCTAGTATAGCCTCAGTTGCCCATGTGACGCTACAAGCTTCGACAGGGGTTGATGCTGGCTCTCGTGTTGTTATTGAGGGTGGAAAGCTGATTACCCACGAGGGAGCGCCAGGACGGCAAGGCACTGACATTACTGTTGCAAATATATTTTTCAATACGCCTGCACGGTTGAAATATTTAAAATCTGAGGCGACTGAACTTGGCAATATTTCCGATGTTGTCAATCGGTTAGCGATTTCGCATCCTGAGATTGCATTTAAGCTTGTTAGCAATGAGAAAATACTATTGAAAACAGCAGGAAACGGGAATATTACACAGGTGTTTGCCAGTATCTATGGGCTTGAAACAGCGAAGAAAATGGTGCCATTTCAAGGTGAATCACTTGATTTTAAAATCAATGGTCTGATTGGGATGCCAGAAATGACAAGGGCGTCGCGCAATTATATGACGATTCTAGTCAATGGCCGTTATATTAAAAATTTTCTTGTTGTTAAGGCGATTTTGGATGGTTATCACACATTATTGCCAATCAATCGCTATCCGTTTGTATTGTTGAGTATTTCGCTCGATCCTTATCTTGTTGATGTGAATGTCCATCCTTCCAAAATGGAAGTACGTCTCAGTAAAGAGAAAGAATTAATGGAACTAACTGCGACTACGATTAAGGCAAAATTACAAGAGCTATCATTGATTCCAGCAGCTACCCTGCCCGTGAAAAAAGAAAAGCTACAAAATACACAAACGGTTTTACATTTTGATGAATCTGCTCAAACACCAAGAAAGGTGATTGATTATTTTAATGAACAAGTAAAGGACTCTGCGAGTGTAGCAAAGGAAGCATTGCCCCCTTTTTTAGGAGACGAGGAAATACATTATCAGGTTTCGGGAGCGGTATTTACAGAAACCTCGCCAATTTTTCAAAAGGCGGATAATATTAATGCAGGTTTATTGGATGGCGACGATCAAGAAAAGCCAACTTCCGATGATAGTGCGCAAAGTTTCGCTAAAATAGGCACTTATGAACAGCAAGACAGTCTTAGCGCAGAGGCTATAACCGATGAGCATACAGTTTCTTTGAAGCAGAAACAGTGCGAGTACACACCGAATATAGCTAGCACAGAAGACTTGAGTAGCCAAATGGAGACCGATACAGTAGCAACCAATATCAGCAACAAACTAGTTACAGCGGTAGAGGCAGAAACCAGCAAAGTGCCGCCACTTTATGCGATTGGGCAACTACATGGCACCTATATCTTAGCGCAAAACGAGAACGGCTTTTATATGATTGACCAACATGCAGCACAAGAGCGAATGAATTATGAATTTTACAAGGTGAAAATCGCGGAATATGGACAAGGGCAACAAGAGTTACTGCTCCCGCTGACCATTGAGTTTCCCTCGGATAAATTTTTAAAAATCCAAGAGAACTTGCCACTACTCGAAGAAATTGGGCTGTATTTGTCTCCCTTTGGGGCAAATAGTTTCATCATCCGTTCAACACCTGTTTGGTTTCCAAAAGGGGAAGAGGAAGCGTTATTGGATGATATGATTGAACAGGTGATTCGTACAAAGAAAGCTGATATTGGTCAATTGCGTGAGGAAGCGGCGATTATGATGAGCTGTAAAGCATCGATCAAAGCGAATCAATATCTCAAATTAGAGGAGATGCAAGCGCTATTAGATGATCTGCGCCGTACCAATGATCCTTTTACTTGTCCGCATGGTAGACCAGTTATTCTTCACTTTAGCAATTATGAAATAGAAAAAATGTTTAAAAGGGTCATGAGCTGATGAATGTGGACGTAAATATAAAAGAGAAAATAATTGTCATTGTCGGTCCCACAGCCGTTGGGAAAACGGCACTTTCTTTAGCATTAGCGAAAAAATACCAAGGTGAAATCATCAATGGGGATTCCGTGCAAGTATTTCGTGGGTTAGATATCGGTTCTGCGAAAGCGACCTCTGATGAACAAGCAGGGATTCCGCATCATCTAATTGATATTCGGAATCCCGATGAAACTTATAATGTCTATGACTTTAAGCAGAAAGTGGATCAGTTAATTAAGGAGATTAGTGCTAGAGGGAAGTGTCCGATTATTGTTGGAGGTACTGGGTTATATATCCAATCAGTGTTGTATGATTACAAATTTCCAACAACAACAGGCGATTCGGTTCTTAGGGATAAGCTAGGTGAACAATCACCATTTGATTTGCATCGGCAATTAGCAGATTTAGACCCAGCGAGTGCAGAGAAAATCCATCCGAACAACGTTAAACGCGTGATCCGGGCTTTAGAGATCTGCTTAACAACTGGTGAAAAATGCAGTAACCAATCATCTGCTACGGAACAGATTGCCAAATACAATGCGACGGTTATTGGGCTGAGTATGGCGCGTGAACAGTTATACGAGCGGATCAATAGTCGGGTTCACTTGATGTTAGCACAGGGATTAGAAGCTGAAGTACGCACGCTTTACCAAGCAGGTTTTGGACAGGCGCAGTCGATGCAGGCCATTGGCTATAAAGAATGGCTCCCTTACTTTGAAGGTGCGTGCTCATTAGTGGATGTAATCGAACAGATTCAAAAACACTCACGTCGTTTTGCCAAACGCCAATTTACATGGTTTCAAAATAAAATGGCAGTCAACTGGTTCGAGATTGATCCAGCGAAGCCAACTATGCAATTCGATACAATCTCAGAGACTGTTCAATTATTTCTTGGGAAAGCGCAGTAAACTACAATGTTTGACAAGATGAAACAAAGTAATTATCAATTGCTATTTGTTAAATTAGTGACAATGAACGTCAGGATTTGAGGCAAGCGCGTTGGCTCTTTGATGATTGGGATGTAATTGGAAAAGCAACTTAAATTGGAACCGGGTTTCCAGGCATATCAGAGAAGAGTGGATTTTTAATAGCTAAATAGTCGTTTTGAGGTGTTGTGATGGAGCATCAACCACTGACCGTTAAAAAGAGTGGTCAAATAAATATCGTTTTACAAAAGAAAGCATCATCGGTATACGCGCCTACAGAACTAGAATGGGTGACAGCCGAAAAAGAAATGTCAGATAAACATGCCATTCTACGTGAAATAGAGGACGAGATGGAGCAAATGGTTGGCATGACTAGCATCAAAAAGATTCTTAAAGAAATCTATGCCTGGATTTCAATTAATAAAATCCGTGAGGAAAAAGGGCTTAAAGCAGATAAACAAGTGCTTCATATGATGTTCAAAGGGAGCCCAGGCACTGGTAAAACTACAATGGCAAGGCTGATTGGTAAGCTCTTTGTTAAAATGAATGTGCTAACTGCTGGCCATTTGATCGAAGTTGAGCGAGGTGACCTCGTTGGTGAATATATTGGTCACACAGCACTCAAGACACGTGAGCTAATTAAAAAAGCTCATGGCGGTATTCTATTCATTGATGAGGCGTATTCACTTGGACGCGGAGGTGAAAAGGATTTTGGACGCGAGGCAATTGATACACTCGTCAAGCATATGGAGGATAAGCAACATGAGTTTGTCCTCATCTTAGCAGGCTATTCGCTAGAGATGGGAAATTTTTTAAAAATGAATCCTGGTTTGACTTCGAGGTTTCCGATTGTTGTAGATTTTCCAGATTATAATGTAACAGAGCTCATGGGCATTACTGCAAAAATTCTTGCGGAGCGGCAGTATTTTCTCAGTCAAGAAGCAGAGAAGCGGCTGGAAGAGCATTTGCACACTAAAATAGAACAAACAAGGCTGAATTTTTCCAATGGTCGCTATGTACGGAATGTCATTGAAAAGTCAATCAGACTGCAGGCACTACGGCTGTTGAAACAGGACCAATATGATCGGCAGGATCTTATGATGTTACGGACTTGTGATTTACAATTATAGTGGTAAAATTGTCAAAAAATAATTATTTAAATGTAGAATCTTATTTGCTGATTGGGCAGATGAGATTTTTTTATTTAAAATTAAACCCATACGGTAATTATCGGAATAAACACTTTTAATTGGATGTTAATGCTTATTTTGACGAATCTTTTTTTATTCTATGAAAAATTTTTTCATGTTTCCAAAAAAAAGATTGATAAATCGGTTATAACTCTTTCCACTACAACACTTTTATTGTAGAATGATAGATGTGTAAGTAAATTTTTTTATCCATTAGTACCTTCCGGAGGAATACAAACTTGAATAACGACGAAATTTTGGTAAGTTGTGATATTGGGACATCAACAATAAAGATTGTTGTATCGCAAATAGAAAACAACAATTTAAATATTCTTGGTGTTGGCGTGGCACATACTGAAGGTGTAAAAAAGGGCCAAATTGTTGATATTGAGCAGGTTGTCCAGTCTATCCACGAAGCAGTTGAACAAGCCGAAAGAATGGTCGGCATGAGAATTGAGAGTGTTCACGTGGGGATTGGTGCTAACGCGATCAATGTTCAACACTGTGAGGGTGTAGTAGCAATTAATAGCCCTAGCCGCGAAGTGACAGATGAAGATAAAGCAAGAGTTAGAATTCAAGCAGAACTTGTTCAAATTCCACAAGATCGTGAGATTATTGACTTGATTCCGCTTAAATACAAGGTGGATGAAGTCGATAATATTGTTGACCCTAAAGGCATGTCAGGTATTAGGCTCGAGATGAAAGGAATATTGATTACTGGACTCAAAACGGTGATCCATAATTCACTCCGAGCTGTCAATCGTGCTGGGTTAAATGTTGCGGGAATTGTTTTCTTACCGTACTCATCTGCATCAATGGTTCTTTCAAATGATGAACAGGAAATGGGCTCTGTACTGATTGATCTTGGTGGCGGGGTGGCGACGGTTTCAATTTTTAAAGAAACAGAACTTGTTCATGCTTTCTATGTGCCACTTGGTGGAGATACGCTTACGAGAGATTTGAGTCTCGTACTGAAAACATCTGCAGTCGATGCGGAGAAAATTAAAGTTAAGTATGGAAATGCTTTCATCAACTTCGATATGGAAGATGAGACAGTCATGGTACCAATGCTTGATAGTGATAAACAACAGGTCGTTTCACAAGTGATGATTGCTGAAATATGTGAGGCAAGACTAACTGAAATCTTTGAAATAATCCAATCTGAACTTAAAAGATTAAATTTATATGACGTAGTTGGCAATTATGTGCTCACTGGTGGTGTTGTGAAGATGCCAGGTGTGGTAGAATTAGCAGAGTACATTTTTCAGAATCGTGTTCGTACTGCCATTCCAAGTTATATTAGTGTAAGGGAACCGCAGTACACTGCTAGTGTTGGAATATTAGCTTATACGTTTAGAAGAGCGAAACTAGATGGCTTGTCATTGCGCTCATGTGTTGGTCATCTGGTCGATGATGTCAATAATGTGAGTTCTAATCGGGTCAGAAATCGAGAATTTGAAAAAAGCGAGAAAAAAGAAGGTAGCGGTAAATTCAGTCTTAAAGGATTTATCACGAACTTTTTTGAATAATGAATATTATAAGAGTATTTTATAGCGAATGCTTCTAGGAGGATCATCATGTTGGAGTTTGATACTAATTATGACCAGGTTGCAATAATTAAAGTCGTTGGTGTAGGTGGCGGCGGAAACAATGCTGTTAATCGTATGATTGAGAGTGGTATTCAAGGTGTAGAGTTTATCGCGATAAACACAGACCTGCAAGCGCTAAATATGTCTCAGGCTGAAATGAAATTGCAAATCGGGTCAAAGTTAACCAGAGGGTTAGGTGCTGGTGGTGATCCCGAAATTGGAAGGAAATCAGCAGAAGAAAGTAAAGACGCGATTGGCGAAATGCTAAAAGGTGCTGACATGGTGTTTGTTACTTCTGGTATGGGCGGTGGAACTGGTACAGGGGCAGCACCAATCGTAGCAGAAATTGCTAGAGAAGTGGGAGCACTTACAGTAGGTGTTGTCACACGTCCATTTACATTTGAAGGACGGAAACGGACATCGCAAGCAAATTTAGGAATTGAGCTTTTTAGAGATGCTGTCGATACACTAATTATCATTCCAAATGATCGCTTATTAGAAATTGTTGATCGTAATACACCAATTTTGGAAGCCTTCCGTGAAGCAGATAAAGTACTGCGTCAAGGGGTCCAAGGGATCTCTGATTTAATCGCAATTCCGGGTGAAGTCAACCTTGACTTTGCCGATGTCAAAACGGTAATGTCGATGAAAGGTTCTGCATTAATGGGGATCGGGCGTGCAGCTGGTGAAAATCGTGCAGCTGAAGCAGCGAAGAAAGCGATTTCAAGTCCACTCCTAGAGACATCGATTACAGGTGCCAAGGGCGTTATCTTGAACATCACTGGTAGCGATACAATGAGCTTGATCGAGGTTGGCGAGGCAGTTAACATCGTTGAAGAAGCATCTGATCCAGAAGTAAATTTGATTTTTGGAACATGCATCAATGAGAACTTAAACGACGAAGTGATTGTCACAGTTATTGCAACAGGTTTTGAAGAAGGAAAATCTGCGCGTCAAGCACAATTCACGCAACAGACGCAAGCACCAACACACACAACGCCTCGTAAAGAACTTTTTGACATGGAAAGAGCGAAAACAGCGGCACCGAGACAAGAGGAAAAGCCTTCATTCATGCAACAAAATGATGAGGAACTTGATATTCCTGCATTCTTGCGTGATCGTTCTAGACGACAATAATTTTTGTTAAAGATATGAATTGAAATAGGAGCCATACTTCAGCGTATTTTGAGGTATGGTTTTTGTTATGGCTTTTTTTATTATGAGAAAATAAAGAATTTTATAAAATTACATAATTAGATGGTTTTAGCCAAAAGTTTTAGGTATTCCGAATCAAATTATGACAAGTTTGTACTGAACAATGGGTTATAATTTTTTTCAAGGAGTGAGGCAATGGTTGTTTACATCGATGCCATATGGTTGCTTAATTTTGGTTTTGATAGCTTATTGCTACTCTGGACAGGTTTAATTCTGAAGCAGAAAACGTCATGGTGGCGGATTGTACTTGGCGGGTTGATCGGCTCAGCAACGGTGATCATTTATGTGACACCATATAGCTATCTATTGGATATCATCGCCGTAAAAATTGGGATCTCGGTTTTAATGATTGTCATCAAATGTGGATTTGTTAATTGGCGTGTTCTGCTGAAAACATTGATTACATTTTATGTTGTTACCTTTGTAGCAGGGGGGATGCTATACGGACTACATAGTTTATTCAGTAGCCATGTTTCTAGCACAATCAATAGTGCTCATTCTAGTGTTAACTTGTATGGAGATAGGGCGAGTTGGATATTTGTGGTAGCAGCTTTTCCACTAACTTATCTATTTTTAAAATCATTTTCAAGCACGATCAAAGTGGCACAATTTTTCCAGCAACAACAGATCAAGGCTACTTGCTTGATCGATGGGTTTCAGCTTGAACTTGATGGATTGATTGATACAGGTAATCAATTATCAGATCCTGTATCTAAAGCACCGATTGTAATTATCTCACTGAAAGAATTTAAGAAAACCTTGCCAGATGAGTTAATAGCAATTTTGAAAATGGGTATTGGTATGAGTGCGGATTTACCAGAGCTTTGGAAGAATCGCATGCGGGTTATTCCTTATAAAGTTGTTGGAAATGATCATAGCCTACTTGTAGCATTCAAGCCAGATTCATTTGAAATTAACCATCAGCAGAAACGCTGTCTTGTATCGTTTACAGAGCAACAGCTATCTAGCCAAAGCAATTATAATGCAATCATTCATCCGGATTTGATGTAGCCAATGAACGAGGATACTGCTCTAGAAAATGTTAATCGCAAAAGGCGTGATCATTGGAATTTTATATATAAAAAAATGAGATAAGTGATTGATAAGGGGGAGGAATTCTAATGAAAAATTGGAGCTTTGAATTATCGCATTTATGGGCAAAAGTACTAATGAAACTAAATGTGGGACAAAAGGAGATATACTATATTGGCGGTAGTGAGGCGTTGCCACCGCCTCTTTCAAAGGATGAGGAAGAATTCTATATCAACCAACTGCCTGAAGGCATTGAATCAGCTAGAGCGGTGTTGATTGAGCGCAATTTGCGCCTTGTTGTCTATATTGCGCGTAAATTTGAAAACACTGGCATTAATATCGAAGATTTAATTAGTATTGGGACAATAGGACTAATCAAAGCTGTGAATACATTTAATCCTGAGAAAAAAATTAAATTAGCTACCTATGCTTCACGTTGTATTGAAAATGAAATTCTGATGTATTTACGCAAGAATAGCAAAATCCGCACAGAAGTGTCATTTGATGAGCCGTTAAACATTGACTGGGATGGGAACGAATTGTTACTTTCAGATGTACTAGGGACAGATAACGATGTGATTACCAAAGATTTAGAATCTGAAATCGATAAACAGTTACTAGCAAACGCACTCGTTCAATTAAATGAAAGAGAGCGCCAGATCATGCATATGCGTTTTGGTTTTGCTGGACACGAGGAGCGTACGCAAAAAGATGTGGCAGATTTACTGGGAATTTCACAATCCTATATTTCGCGTCTTGAAAAGCGAATTATCAAAAGGTTACGAAAAGAAATTAATAAAATGGTGTAATCGAATCATTTGTGTGGAAAGTAAGGGCGGTGTCTTCTTGTAGTATTGAGAGACATCGCTTTTACTTTTTTGACTAAAAAATATATCTCAATTAGAGCGTTTTTTAGAAAGTAGCCAATTTTTAGTAACTGATTTGATCTCATTTAGAGGCAGTTTAACAATAAAAATAAAACGAAAGAAAAAAATATTTTTTAGACAATATTCATGTAAATCGATGCTTGTTTTGCCTATTATTGCTAACTTAATACTGTTTTTGAGGTTGAAAAATGAGCGAATTCCATGGATTTTGTTAAAAAGAGAATGCATAGAACTTCCACTTAGGGAAATACTTATTTCGTACAAGTTCTTCTAATCAATCTGATTGTAGGAGGCAATAAATTGTCACGAAATAAGGTTGAAATCTGTGGTGTCGATACCGCAAAATTGCCAGTCCTAAAAAATGAGGAAATGAGAATTCTATTTGCAGCAATGCAATCTGGGGATAGTTCGGCACGTGAAACCCTCATTAACGGGAATCTACGCCTTGTATTAAGTGTGATCCAACGTTTTTATAATCGTGGCGAGTACGTCGATGATTTGTTTCAAGTCGGTTGCATTGGATTAATGAAGTCAATAGATAATTTTGACCTTGGGCAGAATGTTAAATTTTCAACATACGCAGTACCAATGATTATCGGTGAAATCAGACGATATTTGCGTGATAACAATCCCATTCGTGTTTCACGGTCACTTCGTGATATTGCTTATAAAGCATTACAAGTACGCGAGCAACTCCTTGGGCTTACTTCCCGCGAACCAACTGTCGAGGAAATTGCGAAAAGACTGAATATTCCGTATGAAGATGTTTGCTTTGCGCTTGATGCGATCCAAGACCCAGTTTCGCTGTTCGAGCCCATCTTTAATGATGGAGGCGATCCGATTTACGTAATGGACCAAATCAGCGATGATAAGAACATTGAGAGTTCATGGGTTGATGATATTGCACTGCGTGAAGGAATGAAAAGGCTTAATGAACGAGAAAAATTAATTCTGCGTAAGCGCTTCTATCTAGGGAAGACGCAAATGGAAGTGGCAGATGAAATAGGCATTTCTCAAGCACAAGTATCAAGATTAGAGAAATCAGCCATTAAACAAATGAACAAGAATATCCTACACTAAATTGTATCAAATACGAGAACTAAAGTAGCCGAAGTATAAAAGCATTGCAAACGCATCTGACCAAATTGACGGGTCAGATGTTTTTTGTTGCGATTTTTACAAGGATGATTTGTACTTTCGATTGGGGTAGCTGGTGAATTGTGATATAGTATTAGACAACAAACACGAAGGAAATGGGGAATTTCTGTGACCGCTATGGAACCATTAAAACGACATAACTGGTATTTGCGTGTAGAAGATTGGGATGGAGTGGACGGTTTAGTTGCGGGGTTCACTTTGAAAAATGATCAACTCAATCTTGGCTTACATGTTGGAGATGATCATGACCGAGTTATGAAGAATCGCCAGTTTGTCGCAGATCAGTTGGGGTTTCCCTTGTCAACATGGATATGCTGTGAGCAAACACATCAAGAACAGATCACCCGAGTGGGCAGGAAAGAGGCAGGGCTCGGCAGTGACAGTTATTTGGCATCGCTTTCAAACACAGATGGGATATACACTGCAGAGAGCGGTGTACTCCTGACAATGTGTTATGCAGATTGTGTGCCGATTTATTTCATTCATCGGAAAACGCGTCACATTGGTCTGATTCATGCTGGTTGGCGAGGCACCACACTTGGGATTGCCGCCAAAATGATTGCGACTTGGCGCGATATCGAGCAAATTGACCCATCCGAAATAGAAGTGGTGATTGGACCCGCAATCTGTGATAAATGCTATCAGGTTGATCATCAGGTGATTAGGCAAATTGATCAACTTTTAGGGGCAGAGGCAGACCAAGTTTATAAGGAGGCTACCTCAGAACAATTTTTACTTGATTTAAAACGAGCGAATGAGCTTGTGATCCAGGGGGTAAAAAAGCTTGTAACTACAGGCTATTGTACCTGTTGTGATGATGCGTTGTTCTTTTCGCACAGGCGAGATGCAGGAAAGACAGGAAGAATGATGGCATTTATGGGATGGAAGGAAGATAAGCGATGAAGAAGGTTAGCGAAAATTTAGCAGCAATTAAAGAGAAATTAAATCAGGCCGCAACGAGAGTGGGGCGGGATCCTGGAACAGTAACACTGATTGCTGTTACGAAGTATTCGACAATAGAGCGTGCCGAGGAAGCGATTGCTGCCGGTGTTACAAGCCTAGGTGAGAATTATGAAAAGGGGATGCTTGAGAAAAAGCAGGTCATCTCAGATAAAGCAGCATGGCACTTTATCGGCAGTTTGCAATCAAAAAAGGTGAAGAATATTATCAATGAAATTGATTTTCTGCACTCATTAGATCGTGAGTCTCTTGCAAAAGAGATTCAAAAGCGAGCAAATCGTCAAGTCAGCTGCTTCGTTGAAGTGAATACTTCGGGTGAGGCAACTAAGCATGGGCTTTCGATGGGTGAAGTTATCCCTTTCATCCAGTCTATTGCTAATTATGACAAAGTTCATATTGTCGGTCTAATGACTATGGCTACAAACACGGAGGATGAAGCAGAAATCCGTCAGTGCTTTTCAAATCTTAAACGGATGCAAGGAGAAGTGCAGGCGTTGAAACTAACTTACGCACCTTGTGAGCAGTTATCAATGGGGATGTCGGGGGACTATGAAATTGCAGTAGAAGAAGGCGCAACAATGATTCGAATCGGCACAGCACTTGTAGGCGAATAGAAAATATGAATAATGGTGTTTTCTCCAGTTAGAGTACATGGGCACGAGTAAGCATATTTATCAAAAGCTATTACTTACGATATAAGAAAGTTCTATTTCTTCATTTGTGCCTAATCGATAGAATTGATCATTAAAAATCATGTGTTGGAAACACCAAGAATCATTTATGCTTGTCAGTTTGCCATCTTATTAGAATTAAATTCGCAATTTATAAGCGGAAACTATTGCATATATGGGCTATTAGGATTAAAATAGTGCTAGCACTGTTTATAATTATGAAATGTTCATTACAATTCGCAAATGTTGTGTAAGGTAATGATCATGATTGGATAACGGATACTATTTAGAGGTGAACAAAAAATGACAATTAAAAATAAGTTTAGATCTTTCTTTTCAATTGAAGAGGATGATTTTGAAGACTACCAAGAACCAGCTAGACAACCAGTGAGACCATCCGTTCTAACGCAGGTACCGCCTGTATCAGCTGCTACAACGACTCGTAAATCAAAACAAAATGTTGTTAGTTTGCAATCTGCTAGTCGGTCTAATAATCAAGCACAGGTTATTTTGATTGAACCAGTTAGCTATGCTGATTCACAAATTGTCGCCGATCATTTGAAAGGCAAACGCAGTGTTGTGATTAATCTTCATTTGATTAATGAAGCACAGTCAAGACGTATTCTAGATTTTCTATCTGGACATATATATGCTATAAACGGAGATATTCAAAGAGTTGGAGCGAATATATTCATTTGTACACCTGATTCAGTAGAAATTACTGGAGCTATTTCAGCGTATGAAAATGAATTTGATGAAGATCAGATTAGGTGGCAATAAATGCAAACATTATTAGTGTTGCTTTACTACGTGATGAAATATTACCAATATGCTTTGGTTATTTATATTCTAATGTCGTGGGTACCGAATCTTTATAATTCAAAATTCGGTCGGATGTTGTCTGCAATATGCGAACCGTATTTAGACCCGTTCCGCAAAATTATTCCATCCTTTGGTGGTTTCGACTTTTCGCCAATTCTAGCGATTCTCTTGTTGAGTCTAGCTCGTAGTGGCGTCGTTGCATTGATGTAATTAAATCTGAATATTGGTAAGCAGTAAATCGATTAATTTCGATTTACTGCTTTTTTTTGTGTATAAATTTAGATTAAATCAAAATTTCAATCTCCCTAATATATTCAGTTAAATGAAAATTTTATCCTTTAAAGTAATGGATTAATTATAAATATTCAATAAATATTAGTGAATATTGCAATAAAAATATACCAAAAAAGAATATTTTATTTATTTTTACAAATTTATTATAAAATTTACAAAAAAATTGATCATAACATTATTTTTTGTGCTAAAATTACCGCAAATATGAAAAAAATAACTTGTCATATTTAGGGTGAAATTATATCAATTTGGTTTATTGACATTCGTTTTACTAAAAATGACGCACGGGCTTTGCTTGTTGTGAACATTGGGGAGCAAGATGATGATATTTTTGGGCGTTGTTCAAATGCTGAAGGATTCAAAAAAGTTTTTATTTAAGGCAGTTGTCATAAGTCTATCGTTCGTTATTTTTCATTCTCTCACGCCGGAACATGGCTATGCTGAAAAGCCAATATCAGGGATCGATTTCATGTTTGTGATCGATGAGAGCGCTTCAATGAAAAGTGCTGATAAACAGCAAAATGTTCAGCAAGCGCTGGAGCTGTTTGTTGATTTGAGTGTTGGTACAGAGAACCGGCTTGGCTATGTGCTTTATAACGATGAGGTTGTAGCGGCGGAGCCTTTAGCGAAAATTGTAACTGAGAAGGAAAAGGAAATGTTTCTGAATCAGGCTGACACAGCGCAAAGAGGTGGCAATACTGATTTGGGGTTAGGACTCGCCCAGGCGCAATCGATGCTAAAGGAAAGCAAAAGTGAGAATAAGCAAGTTGTGATTCTGTTAAATGATGGAGAAACATTTGCATCCTCATCAGAAATCGGGCGGACAATTGAACAATCCAACCAGGATATTGACGCTGCAGTTGCTTATTTTCAGTCAGCTTTGATTCCTGTTTATTCAATCAGCTTAAATGAGGGTCAAATTTCCAGTAATCAGACTTTAGAATCGATTACAAGCAATACAGGTGGTGATGCCTATACAGCCTATTCTGCAGGCGAATTATCGGGGATCTGTTTTGAAATATACGGAGAGTTTATGAAAATGCCGGTGCAGTTGATTGAAACAGTGACAACTACAAATGAGCTACAAAACTTTGATATAGAAGTTCCTAATGATTCGCTATCTCATTTTAAAATTGCCATTGCTACGAATCAGCCACTTGAAGAAGTTCAGTTAAGCGGTCCGTCCGATGAGGTGACTATTGAAAAATCACAAAATTATGCAGTGATCGATATGGAGAATCCTTTAGCAGGTGTTTGCCATTTGCAAATAAGGGGAAGTAATAACGATATTGTGAAAATAGTTACCCTTGGTGACTACCCATTTGAGGCCAGAATTGATCCATTACCAGGGAACTTGGTAAATGGGTCAACAGTCCCAATTAATGTGTATCTATGGGATCTTGCTAAAGAGGAAAAGGTGACTGATCCAGCGCTATTTAAATCACTAATTGGTGATTTACTTGTCCATGATTCCCTGACCAATACAGATGAGCATTATACTATGGATCAGCAAAAGAATTATTTCAGCTATGATTATCCAGTCAACGGTGCAGGTGAACTTGTTTTTACCGCGCATATTTCAGGTGCGAATCAAGAAAGCAGGAGTAGCTTTGCCACTGCGACAGTGGGTAGTGTTGCTTCCAGTGTAGAAACGATCAAACCGATTCAGCTCAAACAAGGTATGAACTCAAATGAATACAATCTAGATGAGCTTTTCTTAAAAGAGGGTAAAAAGCCACAATCTTATCAAATCGTATCCAACGAACCAACAAATGAGATTTTGATTCAAGATCACCAGCTTGTTACTGAGATATCTAAGAATAACGAAGTGACAGTAACTGTTCAGGCGACCTTTTCTGAAAATGATATTTCACAGGCTGAAGTAACAGTGGCTAAGGTACCATTTTGGCTTTATTACTGGCCATTTGAACTAGCAACCATGGTGATTATCGTTTTGCTGATTTCATGGTATTTTGTTACAAGTGGAAAAAGACGTTTTCATGGCCGATTAGAGGGCTACTTTCTTCAAACTGCAAGCAGTGATGAGTTTCCTGTTCAGATTTGGCCATCTACCCATTTCAAAAAGAGAAGGAAGACGACCTTGCAGCAATTGTTTGATGTGACTGGAGTGACTGTACATCTGCCTGAAAGTAGGCAGATATACTTAATGATTGCAGAGAATAATTGTTTGACCTTTATGCATAAAACAAACTGCTTTGTACAATTGAAGAAAGAGGTGATTTCAAGTTATACATCAGTCTTGATTGGGAACAATGATCGCCTCTATATCACCTTTGAAGATGGCGTGACCGAAATAGAGTTACGAGTCAGGAAAAAAACTACTTGATGAATATCCGGACTGTCCAATTAGAATATGGATTGAATGTAAATTTAAACTAATTTTTAAAATTAATATTTAAAAAGTATTTTAATCACAGAGGCTTTACTATATAATGACGATGTGCCACGCCAGTATTATCATTTTTTAAAAAGAGAGAGGAGGAAATAAGTTGGTAAGTTGCAGTGCTTGAAGCTGCTAACTTATTGATTTAGAAAAATATGACAATAATTTCACAGACAAACCGTTCAATTTTGTTTGAAGAAATCAACCCAGAGGCTCTGAACCTACTAACGATTGTTGGTGATGTCAAAGGGGTTGATAGTTTAAATGATGAGAAGATTGAGGAAATTCACCAATACCTTCTTGTCAGAAGTTTTGATGAATTCTTGAGTCGATTCTCACCAACTGTTTATTCATTTTACAATGCAGCCAATCAAAAGGTTGTCTACACACTGAAGAAACCAGAAAATATTTCTGAAGATTGCATTACTGAAATTGTCATCGATCAAAACAATGATTTCTTGAAAATGTTGATTACATTGATCGATACAAAGAGAAGCCAAGGGATTCCTAATGTAGACTTTAAGTTTGAAAAGATTCTAGACATGATTTCACCGAAAAAGGTGATGGACGATATTCGTCAAGTACGTCGTGAAATACATTATCTGTATTCGGAATATGAAAAAATTGATGATGGTGATCCGAAAAAACTAGATCTAGGCGATAAGCTGAACTACAAGTTTGAAGAAGCAAGTCTGAATTATAACAATGTTATGGCGATGATGCCACTTGCGATTGAAGATATTAAAACAAGGTTATTGCTTGGTAGTGCCCAAAGTGAAAATAATGCTGAAGCCTTCCTAGCAGGTGTACTGACAATGGGAGAGGACGGCGAACTGAAAATTATCGAAGCGCCGAAAGAAGAAACAACTTCACTGGTTGCCCTTGAAGAAGGGGCAAGAAATGAGCTTTCCCTTTGCTTTGAGGAAGACTATGAAGAGCTTAATGAACAGCCGATTTCTTATGTGAAAGATTTGGTTGTTAGAACGTTTTCACCATTGCCAGCAGTGACGAATTCTGAAGTTGATATGGCACTAGAAGTCCGAAACTACAATACATACTTGGAATTCTACAAGTCATCAAAGGACGATTTCATTAAGGCAGTTAAGCCAATGATTGAGAAGATTCTTGGTGTAAAAATGTTCTTTGACCAGTACCAGACAAAAAATAAGGGTATGACACCTTCACTGATCGTGACGAACACTAGTTTAGAAATGATGACGAAGAGTAACAATATCCCCCGTCTAGAGACCTATTTGAATACCGTCAATATGAAAAACGACTTCTCTAAGACAATTTGGTTCGCGATTGTGCCAAATGTAGAGCTTGTTGAAATGGGTAAGAACAAGATAAGCAGATCCCGATTTAAAGGAAATGAGAACAATGTGAAACATGATGGCAATACGATGGAGTCATTGACTGTATTACTCGATATTGTCTATCGTTATCGTTTGCAAGTCTTCTTCAGCTTCAAATCTGGGGAAGAAACAACATTCAATCATTTGGCAACAACGGCAATTGATCAATACGTTGATAAGTGCAAACATCTTGTTCGTAAGGAATACAGCGAATTTGCCATTCCATGTCTACCAAACTTTACAATTATTCCGCGTGATAAATCAGGTGTGATTATTGACAGCAAGATGATTGAGTCTGAACATGGTGTTCAGCTTTCCAAGGAAAAAGAAGATATTCTGAAGCTTTGGATTGAGGGTGTTTATGTTGGTGCAGCTTATGTTGCCGCAGGTTTGGTTGCTGCCTATCAATGTCCGGAATTCTTGAAAGAGAGATTCCGCGATACGCATCGTGAGAACCCTGGTGTTCGCTTTGATATTGAAGCGAATGATCATGCCCTGCGTGTGCCAACAACGATGGCAAAGGAAATCTCAGGTTTCACGAACCAGATCAAGGATATGATTAATCGTCAAAATTTTGGTTTTGTCTTTGCGTCAGAAAACAGTCAACTAAGTGGAAAAGATATTTCCCGCATCACTGTTTATAAAGCGCGTAGCCTTGAAATGACGGAGGATGGTTTTGATTCGATCTACAAGACGCTTGTTAGTACGTATTTGGATCGAATTATGCGGTTCCAAACCAATGATTTTAAGAGTGACAATATTCGGTTTTTCTTCAGTAATAATCCGAGTAGTCAGAGGAGTACATGGCTTGAGAATACAGGCCATATTAACTCGGTTCTTTATGAGGGAGATGACATTAGCTGTACGATTGACGATAAGTCAAGCCGCTTTGATGTATCACTGAATTTTAGTGGTAGCACAAAGAACTTAATTGGGGAAATTACGAGAGATAAGGCGCTTGTGTAATTTTCGGGTAAGGTTGCTTTTAATCGAGTGGAAATGAGAATGGTATAACGGAGGGGGCGCCCTCTCCTTATATAAAATATTTTTTAGGAGGAATTATAAATGGGTTTTAGATTACAAGTAGAAGGTCCAGAAATGATTGATTTGGGTTTAGACAATATTACATCTGTACGCTTTGAAATGGATACACCAAATGATTCAAACGCACGTTCTACAGATGTCGGCACTACACTTCGAGTTACAGGAAAAGTGATCACAGCAACTGATGGAGAAGCAGCAGATGCTACACTTAAATTGGCTCAATGGTCAATGGTACCTGCTGAGAAAGCAGATTCTTACAGAAAAGTAACGGTATCAATTGTTTCTGCTGACCAAGTAGTTCGTAGAGTATTTTTCTCTAATGCTTTTGTTGTTGATTACGTGGAAAACTTTGGCGATACTTCCGGTATTGGTGAGTTCACGCTACTTTTGAAGCAAAAGAAAGACAAAACAGAGCAAGTGAAAATCGAAGGTGGATTCCAAGGCGGATTTTAATTTGTCCTAAGATGAATGGTGAGGGGGCAGTTTGCCCCCTTCTTAGCTAAAAAGCTAGACTTCTACAAGAGAAAATAGGTGAAACAAGTGATAGACCATTACAATGTTTTACAGGTACGAAGAGATGCCACTGTTGATGAAATTAAGAAAGCGTATCGCAAGTTAGCGAAGCAGTACCATCCTGATTTACGGAGTGGCAATGCAGCTAAGTTTAAAGAGATCCAGGAGGCATACGCTGTCCTTAGTGATCCTGCACGTAAGCAGGAATTTGATAAGAAGCAAAGTAAGTCGTCACAAAGAGCGAGTCAGAAACAACAAACAACTAGTCCAGATCTAGATCCAGCAAGTTTCAATGTTGAACAAAGTTTTGAGCGTTTTTTTTCCTTTAATCCGAAAACGAAGCAATATAGTGGTGATCGCAAGACAAAGAAAAATGACCAAAATCCATTGGATACTTCCGATCTATTTGAAAGTTTTTTTAAACCGGGTAAGAAATAGAGTTGGGA
>JAVBKE010000207.1:0-4205 GCA_031554185.1 Caryophanales bacterium | reverse complement strand
ATCATGGCGTTACTGAGCTGGTGCTTGAACCAAAATATATGGGATCGCGTTGTAATATTTATTTGTATCAGGATATCGTCAAATGCTTTGCTGTCAGTCGAAATGGTTTTAAAATCAAGCAGATTGATCTTGCTGAGGTGTATGGAAAACTGATTGACCGTTTTCGGAGCTATATGAGTGAGAACAACGTTGCTATGCTACTTCTTGATGGTGAGCTACTACCATGGAAAGCGCTTGGCACTGGTTTGATTGACCAACACTTTAAACCGATTGAGAAAGCATTGGAATCTGAAACGGCTTTCCTTCAGCAACATGGATTTGATGATGCCCTTGATCAACTGGTTGCATCCTATCAGGAAAGTTCATTCGAAAAGGATCAGTTCACGACTGCGAAAACGGAGTTGATTGCTCGATATGGCAATAGCATCTACCAAAATTATAAAAATCTATCTACGATCATCAAAGCAAGAGTCCCTCAGGTAACTCATATTGAGGCCTATCGTACTTATAAGAAACAGCTTGAGCTTTATGGAATGGATACGCCGCTTGAATACAAGCCTTTTGCCATTTTAAAAGGGATTCGTGATTCTGGTGAAGAATTTTTCTGTGATTGGTCGCAGTCAGAGATGATTCAGTTTTTAACAGACGATGAATTTCTACTGCTCGATTTAACAGCAGAGGATGCATTATCCCAGGCAGAAGTGTTCTTTTCAAAGCAGACAATAGTGCAGCAGATGGAAGGCATTGTTTTAAAACCTGAAACATTGAAAAGTACCACTGTACCCTTTATGAAGGTGCGGAATCGGGATTATCTTTCAATTGTTTATGGCTATGACTACCGCTTTCCTCATAAATATCAAAAATTGATTAAGCAGAAAAGCATTCATAAAAAGCTTCGTGCTTCTCTAAAAGAATGGCAACTTGGTCAGCAGATGCTCGCTACGAAGATGGCGGAAATTTCTCCTGATAATGAGGAATATAAAATGATTACCGCTAGCTTGCTTTTTGAGGCAACGAAGGAGAAAGAGCTTGACCCGCGGTTGTAAATTAGAAGTAAGGCTGCCTGAGGATATTATCGGGTAGTCTTGTTTGCTATTTGTGAGGATTTTTCTATCATTGGAAAAAGCTTATTTTGTCAAATAGCCTTCTCGCCATAAGTTAGTGAATGTTCAATTATTTTCCAAGTAACAATTTATAGGGCTATCGATTAAGCGCAGTCAAAAAATTCTTGCCATCTTATTTATAAAATCAGTACCCTACCGGTACAAAATGGTGGGTACTGATTTTTAATATACTTTACTATCCATGTGTCTTCTTTCAAATCATTGGCACATTAGCTGGCAGAATCGCTTGTCACTGGTGTGTCCATTTGTTCTAGTACGTTTAATAGTAAACGTGTGATTTGCTCAATTGTGCTGATAAGTAGCGTCTCTTCAGTTGTATGTGCGCCTGTAATTGTTGGTCCAACCGAGATCATATCCATATCAGGGAAGTTTTTCGCAAAATAACCGCACTCAAGACCTGCATGAATTGATTGGAGGTCTGCCTCCACGTTAAACACATTGCTATAGGTTTGCTTAAAGCGCGTCATCAGTTCAGACTCTAGATTAGGCTCCCAGTTTGGAAAATCGGCATCTGTTGAAAACTCTGCTCCAATCAATTCAGCAAGAACACGCATTTGTTCGACTACAAATTGTTTTTTCGTCTCAAGGAAGCTTCTGATAAATGAAGCCATGGTAATAGCTGTTTCGTCTTGAGATAGAACTCCAATACTACAAGAAGTTTCAACGAGCCCCTCGATCGCGCCATGCATCGCTAACACATCATTTGGGATGATCATTAATGCCGAAACCAATTTATTCAATGTCTCTTGTGATAACACTTTGTCATAGTTGCCAGTCTCTTTAACCGCTGTCATTACAAATGTGTCTTCAATATCCTTATATTCATGTTTAAAAGTATCCGCTAATGTGGCTGCTTCTTGTAAAAACAACGCTTCATGTTCTGTGCTAACACCAACAATTGCTTCTGCATGTCTCGTAATGACATTTTTCTTGTCCCCACCAATAATTTTAGCTAAATTTAGGTGAGAATTTACTTTTGATAAGCTAGTGAATAGGCCATTAAGTGTTCTTCCAATCAATTTGTGTGCGTTGGCATGTTTCTCGTGAATCTGAACGCCAGAATGGCCACCCTTAAGTCCGGAAATATCGATTTTATAAAATACTAGTTCGTCAACCACATCAGCCATTACAACGGGAATCGTTAGATTTGCATTAATGCCACCAGCACAACCATAGTAGAATGTGCCTTCTAATTCAGTGTCAATATTAATCAGTCGGTTTCCACTGATTAACTCTCTATCCACTGCAATTGCACCAGTCATACCATCCTCTTCATCCGATGTAAACAGTGCTTCAATTGGCGGATGAGCAATTTCATCACTTTTTAAAATCGCCATAGCGCAAGCGACACCAATACCATTGTCTGCACCGAGCGTCGTATCCTTTGCTGTCATTTTATCGCCATTCACGACAATTTCGATCGGATCTTTCGTAAAATCATGTGCCGAATTTGTTTCTTTTTGACAGACCATATCCATGTGACCTTGGAGGATAACTGGTGGAAGATTTTCATATCCCTTTGTCCCAGGTTTACGAATCACGAGGTTGTGTACGGTTTTATTTTCAATTGGCTTATGCTTGCTTCTTTCAAATGTGACCCCTGAAGCCTCCAGTGATTTTGCAAAATCAACAAGGTGATCAGCAATCGCCTTTTCATCTCCAGACCCTCTAGGGATCTGACTAATTTCTCTAAAGTAAAAATGAACCAGATCATTAACCTTTTTCACAATTTCATCTGCAACTACTTTTCCAACGACTTGATTTGCCATTTTTTTAACCTCCAATTATTAAATACGTACAGTAAAACCACAATGCTATTCGGAAATTAGCATCTGCATTTTCCGAGTAACAATCCACTTTTATTGTATCATGCACTGATGTTGTATTTCGACAATTATTTCACCATTTTGAATGGCAAAAATGCTTCGGTTCTATCTCAAACATGCTCAAAAGCAAATTTCAATACTTTTGCTTACAAACTTGGCGCCTTGATTAATCATACTATTCAAACTTGTTCAACCCCCTTAACTCTACCAACAGTTCCATTCACTAACATGACCTTAATACCTCTTGGGTGATTCTGTGAATTTGTCAATATTCGCTCGACAACACCCTCAGTAAGTCGGCCAGTTCGTTGATTTTGTTTCTCGACAACCTTTACTTTTGCTCCAATTTTTATATGATTTCTTACCGTTCCATCCATTTATGAATCTCACCTTTCAACTTTTACTATTTATTCTTATAAGGAATGCGTTTTGAATTCATTTTCTGAAAATAGAGCCCTACGACCACAGACATTTTCTCCTCCATATGCTAAAAGCACTTTTCAAATATTAGAAAAGTGCACCACAATTCAACACAATTGGTTGTTTGTATAGAAACCTTCATTGAAAAGTGGTAATAACTTGGCAGTCTGTACAAATTTCGATGAAAAGTGTTCCTTCAGCATCCATCAACGCACTCCAGGAACGAGAGGACAGTAGATTCATTTTCTTGCCACATTCTGGGCAGACTTCATATCGCTAGTCTAGAAGCGAGTCAGCATGTCCACCTATTGTACAGATATCTTCTTCGGTACCACAGGCGTAATATACTGGCTCTTTATTTTTGGCAAGTACCAGTTTATTTGATACAAAATCCTCGAACTCTTTTTCAGACAAATAGTTTTCGTCACCAAAAGGTTTGATAATCTCCATTGTACTTTCTCTATCAACAGAATATCGTACAATGGTCTTTTCGCACATGGTAGCACAACTCAGACAAATAGGGATACGCACTTTCCCAGTGAGCCCCAAAAATGAAAGCCGTTTATTTCTTCCATCTATTGTTAAAACATCAACAAGCTTGCAACTACAAATTGGGCAAATATCTTCCACAGCTTCATGCAAGCAATAAAGTATTACTTGGTACGGATGTCTTTCGGAGCGTGTGTAGATTTACTTGCAGATATCGTTTCTGTCTTCTGATACTGCGGAAAACTTTCATCACGAGATATCTATCATATCTAGCATAAAAAAGCTACCTGAGTTATCCCCAGATAGCCTTTCTCACAATCAGTGAGATATTATTTCATTTTATTTT
>JAVBKE010000099.1:0-3264 GCA_031554185.1 Caryophanales bacterium | reverse complement strand
GTGTTGCCAGAAATTTTGGTTTAAGTCAGGTACAGGGTACATATTTTACTTTTGTGGATGCAGATGATCTGGTTCATCCTGACCTATTGCAATCAATGTATCAAGCGGCAATGCTGCATCATGCACAGCTGGTTAATTGTGGTAAACAGCCTTTTTCAGAAACGGCACCCTTTTTGAACCAAGTTTCTGATGCAGATACTCTAGATGTATTGTCTACTGAACAGGGGCTAAAACGATTTTTTGCAACAGAAATTGAAAGTGGTCCTTGGGGGAAATTGTATTTAAGCAGTCATTTTCTAGCGAACCGTTTTGTACCAAATGTTGGTTATATGGAAGATGCGCTTTATGTATTTACCTGCCTTAAAGAAACAGTTGTGTTGGTTGATCTGTCTAGGCCCTTATATGGATACCGACAACATGCCGAATCTGTCACACATGTGGTCAGGGCAAAATATATTGAAGATTCATTATTTGTGGGCCAAGAAATACATCAAGGCTGCCTGAAAGAAGTCTGGCTAGATCAGCTGCGTCCGAATATGAATAGTTTTTTATTACAACAGTGTGGCTTGATTAGTATCAGTAAGCTGCTTTATGCCGCTCAAAATCATTGGGCACTATGTATAAAAATTCGGGATTTTGTTCAAAAGGAGCTGCAAATTTCTTTGGATACATTAAAGACATTACCATATTTTGGTGTGGATAAAAGTCGAGCACAGATTTTATTTGCACCAGCGTGGCAGGCAAAAATGGTTTTTGCCATCAAGCACTGGTATACGCAGCAACGTATGAAACGTAAACTCAAGCAAAAAAAGGGACAGAAATGAATACTCAAAAGCCCTTAAATATTGTCCATGTGTTAGACCTGAATGGTTTTGGTGGGGTGGAGCGAATCTTATCTGATTTCATTCAATATACGAGCAAGCAGGGACATGTGCATTATGCAAGTTTGTTGATTGATTCTGTTCACCCTAAAAATACACCTTTGTTTGAGAAGCTTGGATTAAAGCGGCTGCCTTTTTATAAAAAATTAGGTTCAATCAGTCTACCTAAAAAACCTATATTTATCAGAGAGCTAAGACATAACTTACTTTTGCGTAGTGTAAATGCGGATGTGGTTTTGGTTTGGAGTACTTTAGCCAGATTAGAAGGTTGGGTACCAAAAGGTGTGCCTGTAGTGTATTACGATCATGGGCAAGCTTGGTGTGAATCAGGTAATAATCAAGGTGTTCAGCATTTTCTAAAGCATATAAGTAGCGCGATTGCTGTATCTTCTGCATCAAAAAGAATGTTGCAATTAAAGTGGCAGGTTCAGGCACCCATTCAAGTCTCACTGAATCAGCTTGGCTTACAGTTTGTCTCAGCTCCTAAGTCGCCTAAAAATTTGAATTTGATGCAGCCAATATGTTTGGGTATTGCTGGTCGGCTTTCTTCTGAAAAGTGTATTGATTTATTTATTTTGTCGGTTAAAGTTTTGCGAGATAGAGGCCATAATGTTGTCGCAAAAATTGTGGGGACTGGGCCAGAATATGAGCGTTTAAATACTTTAATCATGAAGTATCAGCTTTCTGAATATATAGATTTGCCCAATCAGTGGGTAGATGATATGCAAGCATTTTATGATCAGATAGATATTGCCGTGAGTCCCTCTATGCATGAGACGTGTAGTTTGTCTGGCATTGAAGCAATGTCTATGGGGCTGCCAGCAGTGGTTTCGAATGTTGATGGTCAGCCTGAATTGGTAGAACATGGCGTCTCTGGAATGTGTGTGAAGCCCGTTTTAGATAATGATGCTTATCAGGCTCTAACGGGTATTTCTTCAGAGTCTTTGCATGGTTTTTCTGAATTGGTTTATTTACCGGGTGAAGACTGCTTAAGTGCGCCTCTATTTGTGGATCCAGAACATATTGCTGATGCAGTCGAAGCGATTATTCAAACACCAGATACTTATTCGGGATTCAGTATTAATGCATTAAAAAAATCCAGTCTGTTTCATGATTTTGAAGGTTTATGTGACAAAATCATCCAAGAATTGTATCGTGTTGTTCAATTAAGCAAATAACATGATTTTGAGTCTCCTTATATGAATCCAACCATCTCAATCATTGTGCCAGTATTTAATGCACAGACTTACTTGGCACAAACTATTGAGTCCATTCTGGCTCAAAGTTTCGCTGATTTTGAATTAATCTTGGTAAATGATGGCAGCACGGATAAATCTGCCCAAATAATGACTGATGCTGCAATAAAAGATGGACGCATTCTTATTCTTGAGCAAAAGAACGCAGGGGTGAGTGTGGCCCGTAATCGTGCTCTAGAAGTTGTACGTGGAAGATACTTTATGTTTGTAGATGCAGATGATCTTTTGCATGAGGATTGTCTGAAAATTATGTATCAGCGAGCCCAAAATGATTGTGCAGATATAGTGGAATGTGGGTTAATTTATTTTGAACATGGTCAAGATCCTAAACTTAATGTGAGTCATGTAGAGAGTGCGCGTAGTTTAAGTAAGGAACAAAGCATTAAAGCTTTTTTTCTCAGCAACATCACATCTGGTGTTTGTTGCCGTCTTTATGATACGTCGTCTTTTGCCCATATTCGATTCCCACAGAATATTATATGTGCAGAAGATGCTTTATATGCCTATGAATGTTTAGTCAGTGCTCAGAAATTTGTGGTATTAGAAGACGTTCTATATGGGTATCGCCAACATAATAGCTCAGTGATGGCATCTTACAATCGTCAAAAAATAATAGATGTTCTACATATACTGAATAATATTTATACACAAGCCAAGCGTGAACCTTGGTTTATTACTCTTCAGGCAGCTTTGGATGTGTTTTTGATTAATCATGCATTAAACTGTCGGTATATTGAGCTTTTGAACGCCCCTTGTTATGACTGGGAAGCATGTAATATTATTCGAAAGGCATTAAAAAAAGATTTTGGTATGACTACTGCGCGTTTACAACAAGCAATGCCAAACAAAATGAGTTATAAGACCAAGATGATTTTCTTAGGACCAGAATGGTTGGCAAAATATTTATTTGCTTATAGATATAAGCGTTATCAAAAAAGAAAAGGAAAGATCCACTAAGCTTTTGTAGCAAAATTCTACATAAGCATTAGGTGCTGTGGTCTAAGGTGATATTAAAAATGAATCCAAGTATCTCAATTGTTATTCCAGTATTTAACGCACAAACTTATTTGGCACAAACTATTGAGTCAATTTTGGCACAAAACTTTACTGATTTTGAACTCATTTTA
>JAVBKE010000080.1:0-15485 GCA_031554185.1 Caryophanales bacterium | reverse complement strand
CTTTCATACGCTTGGATAATTTCTAATTTTTCTTGGACACTAAACTTGCTTTTTCTACTCATAAAAATGCTCCCCAATCAATAAACAGTTTTTTTATTTTAACTGTCTACTTATTGGGGAGCATATCAAGGCGGCACGGTGTTACTTATATCAACCGATTTCCAGCTAATTAACAACTGGCTAATCTACTAGTTTACTTGAATAAGACCGTAGCGACCATCGTCACGCTTGTACACAATATTCGTATCATCTGACTCAGATGATGAGAAAACATAGAAAGTATGACCTAGTAAATTCATTTGCAGGATCGCTTCTTCTGTATCCATTGGCTTCAAGTCAAATTGCTTTGTTCGAACCACTTCTATTTCTTCATCCTCAGATGTGGAAGCTTCAGCAGTGGCCACGGTAAATAGATCCTCTATCCCCTTCTCTCTCCACTTACGGTTCACTTTTGTTTTGTGCTTTCTGATTTGGCGCTCTAATTTCTCTGAGATCAAATCAATCGCTGCATACATATCACTTGTCTTCTCTTCAGCACGAAGCACAAGTTGTCTCATTGTAATCGTCACTTCAACTTTTGCTGTTTTATCAGGATTAACTTTCATATTAATGTGCACATTTGCATTTGCTGCCTGCTCTAGGTAACGCTCAAGACGGCCTATCTTTTTTTCAGTATACTCACGAATTGCAGGTGTAATTGTGAGATTTTCTCCACGAATATTGTAGTTCATACTCATTCCTCCTAAATTTGAAGAGTCCAGTGAAACCCTACTCTTCGCCTACCGCTATTATACCATCTGTCAGAAGTTTCGACCAATGATACCATGAAATTTTATCCACTTATCGCATAAAATTATCCTGCACTAACTCGGCCATTACCCTCTAATCAGTGTAAATGAATCGACCACATCAGCACCACATTCTTCCTTCAAAACCTGTGCCGCATACTGTAACGTCCTTCCAGTTGTATAGATATCATCTAACAACAGCACAGACTTCCCTGTTAAATCTATCGTATTTGCACGAAAAACTTGCTCCCCTTTCAATCGCGTCAGCCGATCTTTCTTTGCCTGCTTCTCGCTATGAACCCGATGAAGTGCGAAGACAAGCGGATATCCAGCAATCACACCAATTGCTTCCGCCTGATTGAAACCACGTTCAAGATGTCGTTCGTCACTGAGGGGAATGGGGATGACTGCGTCATACACCATTTTCTGTAGATAGGGTGTAAATATTTTGAGCAGTTCATAGTCACCACGATATTTAATTCTAGCGATAACTTCCTTGAGGAATTGATTGTAATGAAAAAGCGAGGTGTTCCCATCAAGAAAGCAGTACTTGCTTTGTCTCCACTTGATGCAATCAAGACAGATGCCATCGGCCACATATTCTGATGCTAACCTAACTAATTCCCTTGAGCAAACCGAGCAAGTTTCTCCGCTAATTCGCATCAGATTCTCATCGCAACGTGCGCAAAGATAGGTCGCCTTCCGGTCGAAGAGGAGATCACCCCAACTAAACATACGTGTTGTCTCACTATGGCAATTAAGACAATATTGTACAGGGAAAAATGTCATTTAATCTGTTCCTTTCTAAAAATTAATCTAAAAAAATGGATTTTTTAAGAATTAATACATCTTCAATAATCGCCGACACTGGCGATCATTAGCAATCAAGCAGGCCTCTTTCCTTAGCCAACTGATTATTCCGCTCAATATGAGCAATTGCTGCTAACATTGCTTTTGTTTTCCCATAGTGAAAGAAAAC
The DNA here is from genome assembly GCA_031554185.1 of Caryophanales bacterium. Taxonomy (GTDB): domain Bacteria; phylum Bacillota; class Bacilli; order JARBTR01; family JARBTR01; genus JAVBKE01. The sequence continues at coordinate 13,718 of JAVBKE010000080.1, read as the reverse complement.
AATTTCACCCGTTGGATACTGCGGGTTACGACCAACGCGGCCTGCAATTTGCACAAGTGCTGCTTCAGTAAAAATTTGATTTTCTGCCCCAATCACTAGTACATCAACCTGTTTGATCGTGATGCCTCGCTCCAGAATTGTTGTCGTCAGTAACCCAGCAAACACCCCGCTCCTAAGTTGATCGACCTTCTCCTTGCGAGCAGGATCTTCAGCATGAACGGAAGTTACCTCAGGAATTAGTTGCTGAATCAAAGGGAGTGCCAACTCCATTACTTCAATGTCAGGGAAAAAGAGTAGAAATGGATGGTTCTGCTTGGCAATCCAGGTTATCAGTGGCCTTGGTAATTTCCCTGCCACAATCATTTTCTTCCAATCACCAAGCCAGCGCATATCTGGCACAGGATTAGGATGCCGATGAAAACGCGCAGGAATTAAATAACCATTTCGTTCACCACTAAAGAATTGCCTTTGCCACTCTACCGAAGGTGTTGCGGTTAAATAAACAGTTGTTGCTTTCGGTTTCGCTGCTGCTTTGGCTGCAAACTGCAAGTGTTCATCCATTGAGAACGGAAAAGCATCGACTTCATCAATGACAATCAAGTCGAACGCTACTTTAAAACGAAACAACTGATGAGTTGTAGCCAAAATCAACTGTGCACAAATATGCTTTTCCTCACTATTGCCATGAAGCGTGGCAATCGATGTTTCTGGGAACGCAGCCTTGATTCTTGATTCTAATTCAAGAATCACATCAACACGGGGACAAGCGAGTGCAATCCGTTTCCCTTGTTTTAAAGCAAACTCGATTCCTGGGAAAATCAGCTCTGTCTTCCCTGCACCAGCAATTGCCCACAAAAGAATATCTTCATAATTTTCCATCGCGGCAATAATCTTTCTTGCCGCTTCCTCCTGCTGTGGTGAAAGTTGCCCCTGCCAATGACAATGTGAAGACGGCCAATCTGGCACTACCCCACACCATGTCAATAAGCCTGTGCAAGCGGAAACCCGCCCCATCATAATGCAATTCCGACAATACTGGCAGTCATGTTGACATCTATAACAGGGATAAGTCGCAAACAATATAGGATCGGTGTTCCCACATCTTCGGCAGCACCCTTCAACAATTGCTGGCATCTGTTTTACATAACCATTTGCTATATGCGTTGCAATTATTTGTTCTGAAAATGGTATTTCACTAAGGAGTAAAGCACGACCATAGAGATGGTGCTGGAGTTCTTTCGAAAATGACAAAGCCTAATACACCTCGACTTCATGTAAAATTGGATTAGGTAATCAGTGGAATTTCGCGGAATAAAATAGACCTTACAGAGGATAAAATAATCGTGTTTATTTGAATCGTTAACATCGTAGAAGAAAAATGGATTAGCGTATACGCGGGTGTTGTGAAAGGTTCGATTGATTGATAAAATGGAGACAAGTAAATCATAACAAGATTCGACTTTTACAACAAGCCCCAATTTAAATTTTTTTAAAGTGTATCCATTGGAGTTAACTATGACAGGAAATTATCAAACAATCAAAGCAAATGGCACCTATGAAATCGTGATTCAAAAGTCACGGTTTATTGCCCATGTGGCTCGTACTGAAACCGAAAATGAGGCACAAACATTTATCCAACAGATTAAAAAACAACATTGGGATGCTACCCACAATTGTTCTGCTTATTTGATTGGTGAAAATGGCATAGTGCAAAAGGCAAACGATGATGGCGAGCCTTCTGGCACAGCTGGCGTGCCAATGCTTGAAGTGTTAAAGAAACGGGATTTGCGTGATGTCACCGTTGTGGTAACGCGCTATTTTGGCGGCATCAAACTGGGTGCCGGTGGGCTTATTCGTGCATATGGTAGCTGTACCTCTGAGGCAATCAACCATATAGGCACTACTTTATGCCTACAAATGCGTGTTATGTACATGACAATTGAGTACACGCTATTTGGTAAAGTTGAAAATGAACTCTTGCAAGCGGCGTATGCGATTATAGAAGTGCATTTTACTGAACATGTGTAAGTTGAAGTGCTTGTGGCGGAAGATGAAACCCAGCAGTTTAACCAATGGATCACCAACATCACGAATGGTAGCCTTGTCCTTGCTGAAGGTGAACTTGTATTCACTGAGCGCGATGCCAAGTAGCAATCAAACCGCTTCTTCATAACCATCGTCAGAATTCGAATTGATACCTTTAAACTTATCTAAACCAACGAATGTATTTCTCCGTCCATTTAGGTCTTTTGCCATTAAATAATTTTTCACGCCAGTAAAGATCAGCAGTCCGGCCAACAGCTGCTGAATGATTAGGATATGGGTAAATCATTTGCGATAAATCGCCAATTTTATGCCCCTTTTTCACTGCTAGAATCACAATTTGCATCCAATCTCCAGCACCCTTGCCAATCGCATGAGCACCAATGATCTTCCCCTTTTGATTAGTGATAACCTTCACAATACCTGCTGTATCATGGTCAGCGACAAATCGGTCTACATCATCCAAGTTCACCTTATAAACAATTGGATTAAGCCCTGCCTCTGCTGCTTCTGCCTCCGTCAAGCCAAAGTGAAAAATCTCTGGACTAGTATAAATTGTCCATGGAATCTGCGTATAGCGCATCTTCTTAGGAATGCCTAAAATAGCCTTTTGGACAACTGTTTTCCCTTCCTCACCAGCTACATGCGTAAATAAGTAGCGGCCATTGACATCACCAATCGCATAAATATGCGGTACACTCGTTTGCAACTGATCATTCGTTTCGATAAATCCCCGCGCATCACAGTGCACACCAGCACAGTCTAGAGCTAGTTGATCACTATTGGGTCTCCGTCCTGAAGCAACCAGAATCTCATCAACCAACATTGTTATCGTTTCTCCAGCACGATCAATCGTCACTTGCTTTCGGCCATCAACTAGTTTAACAGCAGTCACTTCAGTATTAAGCCAAATAGTGCTGTCCTGCTCTAGCAGCTCTAAAGCAATTGCACGAATATCAGCATCCTCAGCAGGTAAGAAAGTCCCCGCCTTTTCAACAACCGTTACCTCCGAACCAAGTCGAGAAAAAGCCTGCGACAGTTCAAGCCCAATCGCGCCTGCACCAATCACTAATAATTCTTTAGGCAATTCAGTCTGCTCAAAAAGTGTCTCATTTGTCCAATATGAACTCTCTGCAAGGCCTGCAATTGGCGGAACGAAGGGTCTTGTCCCCGAGGCAATCACAATCCGCTTCCCATAAATCTCCTCACCGCTAACCAGCACTGTATGCGCAGAACTAAATTGTCCAGTACCCTTATACAAATCAACACCCATTGAAATAAAACGCTCATCGCTGTCATGCTTTTGAATCATTTTAACTGACTGCTGAACGCGCTCATTTATCTTAGCCAGCGAAACTTCCCCACTGACATTAAGGCCTAGCTGTTCAGACACCGTTCGTGCAATATAGACCTCTTTTGCAGCTTCTATAAACGCTTTTGAGGGTACACATCCCACATGCAAACAATCCCCGCCAAGTAGTGGTGCCTTTTCGATTAAAGCCACCGTAGCACCCATCGACTTAGCTCCAGATGCTACCGTCAGCCCACCAGCACCGCCACCGATAATCACCACATCATATTTCTTCATTTTGATCAGCCTCCTGTTCTGTAAAAATTCGTTTCGCCTCTAATAGTCGCTGCACAGCTGTAAAAAGGATAATAGCGAAAAAAAGTAAAGTTAATTGCGTTAAATATTCGCTAAATAAGATCATTAAGGAAAATAAAATAAATCCTTCCGTACGCTCCGCAAGACCCGCCTGATAATAAAAAGACTTTTCATTACGCTTTTTAGAAGTAGCACCAACTGTCAGAAAAACAGTCATCGAAATAATAATTGAAACACTGAGTAGTAGCAATGCCCATTGTGATTCGGGAAAGGCGAATGCTAACCCTAAAAGCACACTAATCTCAACAATTCGATCAAAAGTAATATCAAGCACAGTTCCCCAAGATGATGGATGCGTCAGCCGTGCCATCGTGCCATCAACTGCGTCAAGAAAGCCTGAAAACCATAAAATCAGAACTGCAACTACCGGTAGCTGAAAGTAGGTCAATACGCCAACGGATGCACCAATTAAAAAACCAATCCAAGTAACCTGATCTGCCGATAGCCCCTTCTTCAAAAATGACTTGGCCGTTTTTTCAATCACTGGTTGCACATATTTACGAGCATGTGTATCTAACATCTGTTCCCCTCTTTTCCAGACAAAAACAATCGCCATCAAATGGTTCTACTATCACCAGCAAGTATTCAGCTCTTTTTATCCTGTATCGACAGAAATCGTTTAATCTGATCTCTCATTAACAATGGTACAATCGTAACCACCGCGAAAATAATAACCGCCAATATGAATGTCCCCTTATTATCTGAGACCGTGCTGGCACCAAGGAATGTATAAGCAAAGGTGCCTGGGATCATGCCAATCACTGTTGCAGCCATAAAGTGACTCGTCTTAATTTTTGATAAACCTGCCGAATAGCTGATCAAGTCAAACGAAAACAATGGAACTAATCTTAAAATAAACACAACGATAAAGCCATTCTGCTCAAGTATTCCTTGAATCTTCTGCGTTTTATCCCCCCACTTTTGCTCTATCCGTTCAGCCCCTAGCTTCCTAGCGAGCATAAACGATAGATAGGCACCGGCTGTTGCACCAACAACTGTTAGTAGCGTCCCGTACAATGGACCAAAAGCCAATCCCCCAGCAAGCGACAGAATCGATGCAGGAAACAGAATAAACGGTCGAAGCGCATACAACCCAACATAGACAATGGGTGCAAATATGCCCAATGCCAATATCCATGTCTGGATATCCTCAGGCGCGACATTAAACACCGTCCTATTTAAATAAATCAAAATAGCAACTAGGATTGCTAGTAGAGCGGCAAGGTACCATGACTTCTTTTTCATATTCATCCCTCTCTCTGATCAAATTGACTCATCCGCCAATTTCATATAAAAATAAGCTTGAACCAACGCCATACGAACGATCAGCTGCCATTGTTATAATTTGCTGATTGTTCAGTTGAAGTAGTAAGTGATAGCTGCCATCCTGAAAGTATGATTCCACCACATCAGCATACCAATAACTGCCGTCACCCTTTGGCTTTTCCAGCGCAAATTGCAACTCACTGATAGCGATAAAACGATCATCAATCCAAATACCTGATTGCAAGAAAGTAGCAACAAAAGAAGTAGCAGGCTCCCGGTAAAGTCTCTCAGGGCTAGCAATCTGCTGTAATTTACCTTCAGCTAAAACCGCAACGCGATCACCTGTTGCCATTGCCTCTTCTAAGTCATGAGACACCAGCAATGCTGTTACATTCTCCTTTTCTAACAACTGCTTCATCCATCGCCTAGTCTCGCGCCGAAGTGCAATATCAAGGCTAGAAAATGGTTCATCCAGTAGCAATACCTTTGGTTTAATCACAAGCGACCTAGCCAGTGCTACACGTTGCTTTTCTCCACCAGATAGTTGATGCGGAAACCGCTGTTCATACCCAGATAACCCAACCTTCTCTAACATATCAACGCCAAATTTGATACGCTCATGTTTTTTCATTTTTTTCATTTTCAACCCAAAAGTCACATTGTCAATGATGGTCATATGAGGAAACAGCAACGCCTCCTGAAACATATAAACTACTGGGCGTTCCTGTGGGGTTTTCTCAGTCATTGAAGCCCCATCCACAAAAACATTACCCGAATCTGCAGTATCTAACCCTGCAATCACCCGTAATAAAGTTGATTTTCCAACACCTGATGGACCAACCACTGAAATGAGCTCTCCCTGCTTAATTGCCAAACTAGGAATTGTAAAAACAGTTTGACCATTGAAGGACTTTGAAAGATTTTTTACCTCTAAAAAAGACATCATTTCACACCACCTTTGTATGGGGTTATCACCCAAAGAATCAATTCAAACGCGAGCCAGATTAATACTGGAATTAGGGCAAACAATAATGAAAAGCTAGCAATCAACCCATCATTGGCTGAGCCTGTAAATGGGAAATAATAAATCGCAAGCGTAGTAACGTTCCCACCACCGATCATTGCCGTTAACAGATATTGCCCTAGTGAAATCGCACTGACCAGAAAAATCACACTACGAATGCTCGGAAGTAATTGCGGCAAGTAAATAGAACGATAAATTTCGAAGCGACTAGCCCCCAGTGAATCGGCAACTGCCTCTTGCTTACTGCCGATATTTTCAAAACCCGCCTGCAATATTTTGATTGTATAGGGGAGCGTTGGTAGTAAATGGACAATCACAACACCCAGCAGATGGTTTGCAAGCCCTAGTCGCAAAAACGCAACATGAATTCCCATGACAACCAGCAATAATGGAATCAAGATCGGTAACAATAACAAGGTACTCACTGCAGTTTTACCTGGAAACGCGTGGTGCGCCATTACCTTCGCCGCTGGAACTCCCAATAAAAAGTTCAACAAAATAACAATGATACTAATCAAAATCGAAGTCCAAATAGCCGCACCAAGCCCAGGCATCCCTATCAAAGCACGCCATTCATCGCTACTAAATGACGCAACGCTAGTCCAAACAACGAGCAAAAGTGGAATCATTGTCATACAGGTAATTATGAGAAAAGCAATGGTCGAAAATCTTGGCTTTTCGCGAGATCCATCTCTAACACCTGCATTTTGATGAAGATGTAATCGTTGCTTTCTCGTCATCACTAGCATCAGCCAAACAAATGCACAAATCACAATTGTGGTTAGGATCATCGCTGCAAATGCATATGACTGCTGACTCCAATCAGAACCAAAGAACCAATCATAGCTCAGTACTGGCACCATTTTCGGATACGTTGCTCCAAGCAAAGCAGGTACTTCATATGCCGAGAAAATGAAAGCAAAAATAATTACAAATGCTTCAAGCAATACTGGAAAAACATACGGCCATTCAACATATCGGAACGCGGCAAACTGCTTCCCACCAAGTGTGTAAACATTTTCCTTATGCGTATGGGACATCTGCTCATATACCGGTAGCAACAGCAGCATAACGAACGGAACTTCTTTCCAAACATAACTGAGTATTATCCCAATCCCATACGGATCTTTAAATAAAATCGGAAAAGTTTCCGGAGAATCGATTATCCCAAGCGCAACCAGCATATCCGACATCAAACCTGTTTGCCCTAGTAGCAACAGCAACATATATCCCCAAACAAAATGAGGAAATAGCATCGGGAGCCAGGCAACAAACCGCGGAAACAACTTCTGTAGCTTTGGATAAGCGGCCCGGATCAAGACAAAACCAATCACAACTGACAATACCGTTGACACAAGCGCTATTTTTAAACTGTAGAAAAACGAATCAATAAAAAGATCCTGCTGTAATAGTTCCCGGTAGACATCAAAGCTAAAGCCGTCTGCCGTCTGGATACTTTCTAAAAATGCTGCGACAGTTCCATATCCAATCAGTAACCCAAAGAGCAATAAGACGGGTAACAGCATCAGGAATACTTTACTCTTTTTGAACCACTTCATTCAGCCAGTTCTCCTTTAGCCAAGGTACATACTGCGCATCTACTTCTGGCAATAAATGCTCATTCAAGATCTCCGTCGGTAGAACCGAACCACCTCGATCGATGCTCTCCAGCTTTAATTGATCCTCTGCCGATAGTTTTGCCGGATCCAATGCCATATTTTCGCCCCAGTACGTTGGTTCTAGCTTCATCAGCTGTGCTTCTGGAGACAAAAGAAAATTGATCACAACCATCGCACCAGCTTTATTAGGACTGGTATCAGGAATCGATAAGAAATGTGAATTACCGATCGATCCAGAATCCAAAACAAACGTTTTTGTTGTACTCGGAAAAATCCCTTCCGCAATTAAACTTTCAGCACGACCTTCGTTATAACCCATTGTCATATAGACTTCACCTTCACTATACAAACGATCAAGTTCGGTTAAATCATTTGGATAAGTCGATCCTTCTCGCCATAAATAAGGCTCGATCTCATTCAAATAATCCCACATTTTCTGACTGGCCTCAGCAGCAAATTCCTCATCATACCCTTGATCTAAAATGCGCTGGACACCGCCAGCTGACTCATAAAATAAATGACGTAAAAATGCATTTCCTGTAAAGTCAGTGGGATCAGGATAAGTAAATTTACCAGGGTTCGCCTTTACCCAATCCTTCAATTCGGTAAAGTTCTTTGGTGGTATAGGCACCTTTGCAGCATCATATTGAAATACAAATTGCACCTTTCCCCACGGGACTTCCATTCCCTCAGTCGGCGTACCAAAATCGTACTGGACATCAAGCGCATCGGTGTCAACATACTTGTCCACATTCGGAATCTTGTCTAAAATCGGTCCATATAAAAGGTCATTATTTTTCGCATTGTAAAAATATTCACCGTTCATCCAAGCAATATCGATGCTACCATCCTCTACGCCTGCTTTTTTTTCATTCATCAATTGATTCAAAATCTCTGCTGTATCAAGCGGGACACGTTCAAGCGTAATATCATACTGCTGCTTAACGGTTGGTATGACATACTCATCCATATATTGATTGATCCCTTCGTCACCACCCCACATATACATACGGACAACTGTACCTTTTGCTTCCTCTTCAATTTCAGACCAGCTCAGTTCAGCCAATGGATCATCTCTCATCTCTGTCTGCTTCTTTTCAGAGTTGCCACAAGCTACGAGCATGGTGGATGCAATCAAACCAAGCAGTATCAGTAGATATTTCTTCATACGGTCCCTCCGTTCTGCCAGCGATTCATTTTAGATGTTGACACACTCTGAACAACTGGCAGTGATTTAATATACTATTTTCTAATTCTATATTCAGCTTACATAAACGGATAAGATATGACAACTAAGACTGCATTGAAATCGTTGCAGATGCTAGAACCACATTTACATCCTCACAATAAATCGTTACACGATTATAATCGTCAAAACCAATATCTGCAGGAACCGCATAACTTTGATCGCCTGTCTCTGATTTTAAATCTCCCAGTCTCACACCCGTTTTAACGTCATCATCTTTCGTTAAATAGACAGCTATTGCGGGCGCAGTTTCAATGCTGAAATTTTTAAAAGTAACCTCATTTGTAATCTCAACGGAGCCAGAAACATCATGATCCTTACCAACGAAATCACCTTTGTAAGTGGTCATTGCTGCTTCATCCTTCATGCCATCTTTTGATTCCTCTTTCATCGACTTTTCTTCTGAAGTCTTCTCAGACATATTACTATCCTTCGAAGTATTCGCTGCCTCTTCATTTTGACACGCTGTTAATCCAAATACCCCAACCAATGCAACCATTAATAACCATTTTTTCGAGTTCTTCATTTCATCCACGCTCCTATTTCATTTTTAAAATTAGCGACCTAATCAGGTCGCCTCTTCAAATAAGTATTCATATGCAGCATAGCCTTCCTGAGCAAGATCTTCCTTTGCAATAAAGCGCATCGCAGCAGAATTCATGCAATACCTTAGCCCAGTAGGTTCCGGCCCATCATTGAATACATGACCTAAATGTGAATCAGCTTTTTCACTTCGCACTTCGGTTCGCTTACTAAAAAGTGTGTTATCTTCCTTTTCTACGAGCGTAACCCCTGGTAACGGCTGCGTGAAACTCGGCCAACCTGTTCCTGAATCATATTGATCTAACGTAGAAAACAATGGCTCACCAGAGACAACATCTACATAAATTCCGTCCTCGTTGTTGTCCCAATAAGCATTTTTATGGGGCGTTTCTGTTCCATTCTCCTGAGTGACCTCATATTCCATATCCGTTAGACGATTTTGCAACTCCTTGTCACTGGGCTTCTCATAGACCGCGTCCGCATTATAAGGCATCTCTGCACTATACATCGACGTCTCAGGAATCACTAGTGGCATTCCTGCCCATGTTTTTTCAAGGAACTGATCACGCCCTGAACCACCACGATAATGCTCGTAGGCCGTCGGATTCTTTTTATAATAATCTTGGTGATACTCTTCAGCAACATAGAAATCGCCTGCTGGCCTGATCTCCGTTACAATCGGGTCAGCAAAAACGCCTGACTCATCAAGGGACTTCCTTGATTGCATCGCCAAGTCTTTTTGCTCATCGTTTTCGTAAAAAATAGCCGATAGATACTGATCGCCCCGATCAACAAATTGACCACCATCATCTGTTGGATTCACCTGTCTCCAAAACACATCTAACAACGTTTCATATGAAACTACTTTTGGGTCATAAACCACTTCGACCGCTTCCACATGACCAGTAGTTCCAGCAGACACTTCATCATAAGAGGGATTCTTTTTCTCCCCTCCTGTATAACCTGAAGTAACCGACTTGACACCAGCTAAATCCTCAAACGGCTTTTCCATGCACCAGAAACAGCCGCCAGCAAAAGTAGCCACTTCCAAACCACTTGCCTCTGCACGACTCAGCTCTGTCGGCGCTGATTTAAAAAAGTAACCATTACTGATTAGCTTGGCAATACCGATGCCACCAAGAACAATGGCAACTGACGCAAGTATAATCAATGTCTTTCTCATGAGCTCTCCCTCCAATCGTTTCCATCATTTAATTGGTAGTGTAAACCAAAACTCACTACCCTTTCCTGGCTCACTGACCACACCAATCTCGCCGCCATAAAGGGTCACAATCCCTTTGCAAATAGCGAGACCTAAGCCATGGCCACCATATTGTCTATTCCGTGACTTTTCAACGCGATAAAACCGGTCAAAAATCTTTGCCTGTTGGGTAGCGGAAATGCCTACACCCGTATCCTTAATCGAAAATCGTAATTGCTTTCCTTCGACACCAACATGACACCATAATTCACCATGATCCGATGAAAAATCAACGGCATTTCGTAATAAATTCATCAATACGCGGCGTATCTTCTCTGGCACAATCCGCTGCTGGGGTATACCAGGATCAACAAGCAAATGAACTTCGAGCCGTTTTCGCTCAAAATCTAACCGGAATGTTTCAAACAATTCCAACACCATTTGATCAACAAATAAGAACTGTTCCACTTGCTCGCCTTGATTCGTATCAACATCGGATAATAACATCAACTCATCAATCAGATGAGCCAATTCCTCACTTTCTGTTGAAATTGTTTTCAAATATTGTTTAGCCGCTTCTCCTTCCACAACCCCGTCAATTAATGCATCAGAGTAGGACCGAATAGAAGCGATTGGCGTTTTCAAATCATGCGATAGATTAGCAATTAATTCCTGACGTCGTTTCTCATGCTCCTGTACCTCGCGAAACATCGCATCCAATCGACTAGACATTTCATTAAAATGATACGCTAATTCATTCACCTCCCGTGATCCACTCGCACTAATTTTACCCGAGAAAAAGCCGGAAGCAACCTGTTTTGATTCCTTACACACTTGTTCAATAGCCCGGATAATTGGTCTAATCATCAGAAGAAGCATGATAACACAGGACACATTTGTTAAAATCGTAATCGAGATCAGAACTCCGATTGATTCCTTAGGAATTACCATCCTTGTATAACTCCAAATCAATATAGCAGTCGATATCAGAACCGACAGAAGGATTGAGATCAGTACCGTGCTACGGATACCTAATTTAGATTGTATTATCAAATTTATAACCTACTCCCCATACTGTTTTGATATGTGTCGGATTCGATGGATCGATTTCAATCTTTTCACGGAGCCGCCGTACATGAACATTAATCGTATTGTAATCACCGATATAATCGTAACCCCAAATCTGGTCAAGTAATTGTGACTTTGAAAACACCTGCGAGGGGTGGGCAATCAAATAAAGCAGTAGATCAAATTCCTTGGCAGTCAGTACAGCTTCTTTTCCTGCCACCCTGACGCTACGCTGGTTTTCACAAACCTCGACCCGGCCAAAGCAAATCCTTTGATGTACTGCTGAAACCTCAGAAGTTCGTACCCTTCTCAGAATATTATTGATACGGAGCACCAACTCACGCGGGCTAAAGGGCTTTGTCATATAATCATCAGCACCCATCGTCAGGCCATATAAACGATCCTTTTCCTGCCCAAGCGCAGTTAAAAATAAAATCGGCACATCACTCTGACTATGAATTTCCTCTGCTACTGACCAGCCATCTCTGCCAGGCATCATCACATCGAGCACAACCAAATCTGGAATTTCCTTCTGCCAGATTTCAACCGCCTCATTGCCATCCTTTGCGGTGAATACCTGGTATCCTTCTCTGACTAAATAACGCATACAAACATCGAGAATATTACTTTCATCATCTGCTAATAGAATCTTATAGGCCATTTCACCATACCTCCTGTCAAAATTAACAATTCAATCCATTTAGAAATAAAGAAGATTACTTCTCCTTAAGTTTTTCGTTGCTTTCAGTATAGACCTAAAAGAGACCGAATTGATATGATGCTTCTCGATATTTTCATTTTGACAGACAATTCTTACGCAAAAAGGTCACAAATATTAAATGTTTCTTAAATTCTAGGCGGGAGGTGGGAAAAGAGAAATAGTCAAAACTAAGAAGGAATCGACTAGCAACAAATGAAGATATACAATGGAAGTAAATCCGGCCGGTATTATCAGTTTTGTGGAGGTAACAACCTAATTCTAGAATTAGACCATTATAAAATAGCCTTCTTACTAGCCGATGAGTTCAGTAAAAAAACTAAAAACAGTCCAACAAGTTATCGATTCTATTATCAAAATCACAGATTCCTTTAGGTGCAACTATCTAAAAAAAACCCGCTATCAACTATTAAAAAAATTGATACCCGGGTTAATCTATCATTTGATTTTTTCCGAAGAATGACAATCCTTGCTAATATCGCTACTACAGCCACCACTACAGCCACTGCAAGCACTGCTTTTATTTTTTTTACCAAATATTTTCCTAACCGATATAGTCAGCAAGACAACAGCAAGTACCAAGATCCCAAATTCAATGACGCCCATCTGTTACACCCCGATTCCTAATAATGAGCCAACTTGGTAAATCAAGAAGCTGACTGAGTAAGCAGTACCGATCCAAAATGCAATCGTAATCGCTGTCCACTTCCGGCTTTGCATTTCGCCACGCGCTGCTGCAACCGCAGCCATACAAGGCACACTTAACAAGTTAAACGCCATGTAAGACACAGCGGCAAGCGGCGTAAACGTGGCAGCAATCGTGATTGCTAACGCATCAGATGCTGCACTATCTTCCAAAGCATCACCAGCGACATCAGGGTTATAAAGCACACCCATCGTCGAAACAACCATTTCTTTGGCAATTAAACCTGTCAAAATCGCCACAACTGCTTTCCAACCATCATCCCCCGACGCAAAACCTAGTGGCATAAATAAAGGTTGAAGGAAACTGCCTAGCGTACCAAGGATACTCTCCGTGCTGTTTGGTTCAACCATTTCAAGACTGAAACTAAAGTTCGATAGGAACCATATCACAACTGTTGCCCCTGCAATGACAGTAGCAGCCCGCGTCAAGAATCCTTTTAATTTATCCCATAGATGTAAAACTAAATTTCTGAACTGCGGCATCCGGTAAGCTGGTAACTCCAAAATAAATGGCGTCACTTCGCCTTTAAAGAATGCCTTTTTCAAAATAATTGCTGCAACAATTGCTGTCAATATGCCGAGAAAATAAATACCGAATATTGCTAAATCAGCGTGATCT
>JAVBKE010000021.1:0-2529 GCA_031554185.1 Caryophanales bacterium | reverse complement strand
AACTCAACCTGTTCAACACGAACCTCGGCACGCCCTTCGCGGAATGCGCTACGAAACTCGGTCAATTCGTCTTCTGAAACCGGATAGAAACGTACCTGGTCGAAGAACTTCAGCAGCCACGGTTCGTCCCCAAACTGTTTGTTTTTGAGAAATTTGTTCCAGATAGGCAGCGTGCGCCCAACCAACTGGTAGCCACCCGGCGAATCCATGCCGTAGATACACATATACATGCCGCCAATACCAACGGTGCCTTCGGCAGTCCAGGTGCGGGCCGGGTTGTATTTCGAACTCAACAAGCGGTGGCGCGGGTCGAGTGGCACCGCGCAAGGGGCGCCGAGATACACATCCCCCAATCCCAGAATCAAATAACTGGCGTTAAAGATGATGTCCCGCACTTCGTCACGGTGCGTCAGGCCATTGGTGCGCTGAATGAAATCAACGTTATTGGGCAGCCACGGCGCATCAGCCCGCACGGTTTCTTTGTAACGTTCAACGGCGGCAAGCGTCGCGCTGTCTTCAAAAGCCATCGGCAAGTGGACAACGCGCGAGGGGATCTTAAGTTTCGTGACATCGCCCAGCTGTTTTTCCAGGCTTAATAACAGCGTCAGTAATTGCGACTGGGAAATATGCTGGCTGTCGTAACGCACCTGAAGCGAACGCACACCCGGAGAAAGCTCTTCAATGCCAGAAACTCCGGCCTGTTTAATGGCTTTCATCAGCAGATAAATACGCAGGCGCAGTGCCAGATCCAGCACGTTATCGCCATATTCGATAAGCACGTAGTTATCACCCGCCTGGCGGTAAACCACCGCAGGCAGGCAATCTTGTGCCGCTAATTCTGCGAGGATTGCCGCACTTGAAGTGGTGGTCGGCGTAATTGACGGGTGCAAATCCGGCAGGTTTAAAACATGCAGCAAATTGGTGACTGCCACATCTTGTGCAATTTCCAGCGACTGTGCATGTTCAAAGGTGATCGCGTGGAAGCGAATACGGTCGCCTGGTTTCACCTGCCCGACTTTCCACAGTTCTGCTTTGGCAATGGTGACCGGGCAGACAAACCCGCCCAGACTTGGGCCGTCACGGGTCAGGATCACCGGGAAGTCACCGGTAAAGTTCACCGCGCCAATCGCGTATTCGCAATCATGAACGTTGGAAGGATGAAGCCCCGCTTCGCCACCGTCAGCCCGCGTCCATTCAGGTTTCGGGCCGACCAAACGCACGCCGAGGCGGTTCGAGTTGTAGTGAACCTGCCACTCGGCTTCAAAGAACGTTTGCATGGATTCCGGCGTGAAGAAATCAGGTGCACCATGCGGCCCGTACAACACGCCAATTTCCCAGACATCGCTGTATTGCGGGATAACTGCTGGTTCCGGGGTTTGTGGCAATGAAATCGGTGCGGGCGTAGTGCACGCCGGTAAGCACGGTTGGGAAATCGCCAGCACATCAGCCACGCGCAAAGTGCGCCCGGCATGACCGCCGAACTGTCCGAGAGCAAATGTCGAACGGCTACCAAGATAAAGCGGCACGTCGAAACCATTGCGTACCGCCAGATAAGTGCGACAACCCGAGGTTGCACGCCCCAGTTTTAACGTCTGCCCCGCCTTGACGATCACCGGCTGCCAGTATGGGATAGCTTCATCATCCAGTGTTGCCGGGCAATCAGCGCCGGTTAACGCGATGGTGGCGGCGCTATGGAAACGCAGCGTCGGCCCCTGCAAGGTAAATTCAAGACCTGCGGCCGACGGATGGTTACCCACAATGCGGTTGGCAAGCCGAAACGCAAAATCATCCATTGGGCCGGATGGCGGCACGCCAATGTCCCAGTAACCCAGGCGGCCAGGGCTATCCTGCACGCTGCTCCAGGTGCCGGGTTCCAGCACTTCAATAGCATGGGCCTGGTAAACCACGTCATCCAGCAGGCGAGTCCACATCACTCCGGCTTTAAATTCTGCCAGTTGCACAATTTGACGCAGGTAATCGAGGTTGGTCGCAATACCGTGTAGACGCGTGGCAGCCAGCGCCGTGTTCAGTTTACTTAACGCCTGCTGACGATCGTCACCGTAAACGATCACTTTGGCGATCATCGGATCGTAAAACGCACTGACTTCACTGCCGGTACTGACCCAACCATCAACCCGCACATCCTGCGGGAAGTGAACGTCAGTCAATACGCCAGGACTTGGCTGGAAGTTTTTCAGCGCATCTTCGGCGTAAATACGCACTTCGATGGCGGCCCCTTTCGGCGACTGTGCCATGCGTTGCCAGTCAAGCGTGACGCCTGCGGCGACGTTAATCATGCATTCAATCAGATCTAATCCGGTGACCATTTCGGTAACCGGATGCTCAACCTGCAAGCGGGTGTTCACCTCAAGGAAATAGAACGCATCGCGGGCGGCATCGTAGATAAATTCCACGGTGCCGGCGCTGCGGTAATTGACTGATTCACCGAGTGCTACGGCTGCGGCATGAATCGCTTCACGCGTGGCTTGCGGCAAGTTGGGTGCCGGGGTTTCCTCCACCACTTTCTGG
>JAVBKE010000072.1:0-14641 GCA_031554185.1 Caryophanales bacterium | reverse complement strand
ATGTTTAAGTTCGAAATAATATATATCCTCTGTAAGAAATTTTGTCATGATTTTATTTGCATAAAAAGTAATTTCATTTGAACTTCTGGTCTCATTTCTGTAAATATGTTTGGAGAGTAATATTGCCTCATCCAGTTGTTTGTAAAAGACAGAAGAAACGATCGGTTTTTCTATGTAGCTAAAGGCATGCACCTGGAATGATTCAATATTTACAATGCTGTGGTCAGTTAGGAATATAATGATAGCCAGGGGATCAGATTCTCGAATTATACGCGCAATGCTATTTTCCATAAAGATGTCTAGAAAAATGATATCGAATCGTGCATTCGAGTCAATAAGATCATTACCATGTTGAAATTCTTTAATTTCGAAAGAAAGTGTTCTGCTTTTATTGTATTTTTGTAAAAGCATAATTAATGATTTCCTACATAATTTTTCCTCGTTACACACTGCAATTGTAAAGGACATTTTAAGATCGCTCTCCTTGAAGTATTTTGCATTTATTATATATTATTACGAATATATCAACAAGATAATATTTATTGGGTGTATGTGTTATCAATAAATTTGTGTTTAGTCAACAAATTTAGGTTCACTAAACAAATATTGCTTAGAGATCCATGTGATTTTTATAAATGAGGCAAATATTCTGTCGAATACACAACAGCTATTGATTTCATAAGGTCGATTTGAGAAAATAATTTCAATATTTACAAATTGATACCTATTAAAAATATAGAATGTTCTACATAGATTACTTAGAGATTTTTTTGCAAGTATAATAGCTATTTATAGGTGTTTAAAAGGTCAATGTAGCCATTTCCTTCGTACCCTAAAAACAAAGAAAGAGAGGTAGAAACAATTAGTTCAATTTGATTAGGGTAAACGGAATTGCTTATAAAAATTGAGAGGATTTGATCAGAAATGAAGTTTTGTGAAAAATTAGGAAAGAAAGTTGTTGCCTTGATTGTGGTTGGGTTATTAGCATTACCAATCAGTGCTGGTTCAGTACAAGCAGCTGGGAACTATCATGATACATCTTTTAGCTTTAGCTACCAAGGTGATGGAAGTGATGTGTATACTGCGGCGCGCTCAAAATATGATTACACATCAATGTGGATGGATTATAGATCTGGTAACACAGGATTTTATGCTGATCCTTTTGGCACCAGCAGTACCTCAAGTACGGGTGTCTGGAGCCCATATAAAGGCATGCAATATCATTTTAGCGCAGGGCAATCGAATTACGTTAAGAACACAGTTAAAGAAAAGGGATACCCGTATGCCCGTTTTAGATTTTTTACTGATAAGCACAGTGGTCTTATTCAAATGTCTGGCTATTGGAGCCCAGACAGCATTTAAAATTCTTAATAGATCTGTCATCGTCTCATCTGTATTCGATGGCAGATCACTCTATTACAGATGGGAGAATGTATGAAGAAAAATATTCTATTGGTTTGTATTGGGGTATTTGTCATAGGTGTTATTAGCTTAAGCATCATAAAGAACGGTGCAGCTATTCCGGAAAATAATGCTTTTAATAAGCCTGTAGAGTCAACTACCGAGAGAGAGATCACTGATACGGCTGATCAGCAAGTGGACACTATAAAGGATATCCCACAATCAAAAGATAAGACACAGACTGTGGATGGTTTTGGTGTTACGTATACCGTTAATAGTGTTTCTAGAAGCAAAGAGAGAGGTTCATTGGATATGATTGGAGACAGGTATGACGGGATTCAAGTTGATAGTGCAGGAACGCTACAAGGTGACCAATCATACTTAACAATAAACGTAACGATTCAAAATGACCTGGATCAATCGAATACAATTTCGCTAGGAAATAACAGAGTTTTAGTTATTTCAGATCAGGGAGAGTTAATCGAGGAAAAAGAATTTTTAGTATATGATCAAGGACAAGATATTTGGGCTAAAGATTACGGACTGGTGGAACTTCAACCAAAAGAAACAGTTACTTACAACGTTGGTTACCTCCTTGACGATGATACACTTGATCAGTACAGCGGCAAGGATCAGCTGTGGTATAAAATAGATCCTGTAGCTTCAATGAACACAAATCAAGAAAATAAAGCACTTATTCCATTAGGATATTGAGGAATGAATAAATGAAAAATATACTACGAATTGAGCTGTCACGTGCATTTAAAAATAAATTATTTCTAGTTGCAGTAGCGATGGGTTCATCAATTATTATATGGCATTTTGTTCAAAATGCTTTACCGTGGTTGTTTAATTTTGATGAGACTGTGGCCGAGGCGATTCAATACGATCCTATGTTTAGCCCCGGGATGCTTTTTGCGTATTGGATTGGCGGAAATGCTAGTAAAGTGCAATCTTTTTTATTCTACTTGCTAATACCGATTCTAGCGACAATCCCCTTTGCTGATTCTTTTTTTCTAGATCGAAAGACTGGATTTATTAAAAATGTACTTGTAAGAGGTCAGAAAAAATACTATTTTCTATCAAAGTTTATTGCCACATTTTTAGCAGGTGGAAGCGCAGTCTTGATTCCCTTAGTACTAAGCTTAGCGTTGACAGCAATGGTCTTTCCGGCAATGGATCCTGAGGCATCTACTTATGTTTTTGCAATCAACGCAAGTAGTTTGTGGGGGTCTTTGTTCTATACGCATCCATTTATCTATGTTTTTCTCTATTTAATTATCACCTTTATATTTTGTGGTTTTCTCGCGACAACAGCTTTGGTAATGGGCTTCTTTGCAGAAAATAGATTTGTTGTCATTGTTACACCATTTCTTTTATATCTGTTCACTTTTTCAGTATTTAGTTTATTTGGTGCAGATCGTTTTGAGCCGATAAATTTTCTCTCTCCTAGTTTTGGTGGATCGAGTTTGAGCATTATCTTAGGAGAAACATTATTATTAGGTCTTGTTACTTTGATCCTGTTTATATGGAAAGGACTAAAGGATGATACATACTAGTAAACAGCTTATGAAAGAGCTATTAAGAGGGTATGGAGATAATAAGCCACTGATCGTTACATATATACTGATCATCCCCCTTCTTCTTTTACTATATTTGAATATCAGAATTAAATTATTGCAAGAAACTCCCTTTGACTATAGCGTAGCTGACTGTTTTGTCTTTCTACTAGATAGATTTTTTGCTGCATTTACGCTTATTCCTTTATCAGTTTTTTTATTATTCCAGATTTTCAAAAATGATTTTACAGTGCCATTTCTTTTGAGACAAAATAGTAAGTCTATTTTATGGTTGAAACAGATTTTCAAGATAATTGTGTCTGCAAGCCTTCTTGTTGCTTATATTGCATTAGTTGCTTTTTTAATAGCTAGTGTATATTCTACTGACTACATCAATTGGGGAAGTGAGCAAAGCTTGTATTATTATATTAATCAGGCTTCTAATGATGAGGCACAATTGTGGCAAGTAATTGCAATGTTTTTTGTGATGTGTACGCTGCTTATTTCTATAGTAAATATTCTTTTTCAATTTCTATACTGGCTGACAAATAATCGAGTAGTTGCATGGATTTCCATTTTTTTCATTGCGGTATGGGATAACGCACAAGGGAGCTTTTTTATTCTGTATGGAAGACTGTCTATTCATCAAAGTTATTGGTACGATTTAGGCGATATGGCTTCACATTTATTTGCTGGATTATCTTTTATCGTTATCCTGTCAATTGGAGGGATATTCATAGCAAAGAAAAGGGATTTTTTAAATGAAGGTATCTGATGAAAAATTAGGAAATCGAGTTTGGATAGGACTTATCAAGCATGATCTTATGGTAGGGATCGGCTATTCTTGGAAGAAGTTTATCCCGATTATCATGATTATGATACTGGCGTGTGCCCAATTCTATCAGGAAACACAGTTGTATTTGGAAGCGACTCATCAAGATTTATCTCTATCGATGGCTGATTATTTAGTTGATGTATTTAAGGGGATGGAAATTTATATTCCAAGTAAAGATGATCCATTTCAGATCCCAGCAATTTGGCTATTATTAAATGTCTATCTTGCCTATTTAGTAGCAAGCTATCCGGCAAAGGATATGGCATCATTTGGTCAGCAAATTATGATACGTTCACAAAGTCGGCGAAAATGGTGGTTAAGCAAATGCTTATGGAATATAATCACTGTGCTAGTATTCTATTCTCTTATCTTTGCAACAATCTTTGTTTTCTCATTACTCACAGGCGAAGTCACATTAGTCATGCATAATGAAATAAATGAGCAAGTGTCTGAGATTACAACTAGTCATTTTACAACAGGCAAGCTCCTAGAAGTGGTAGGCGTTCTTACAATATTAACTTCGATGGCTCTATCACTATTAGAAATGTTACTCTCATTTTTAATTAAAGCGGTGTATAGCTTTACTATAATTGTTGTAGTCTTATCTATATCGGCATTTTATTGCCATCCATTGTTAATTGGTAATTATTTAATGATTATGAGAAATAATTTCATTATTTCAAACCAAGGAGTCGACAGTGCGCAAGGAATGGTCATTTCCCTACTAATCATATTGCTGTCTACTACCATTGGCTATATCAAGTTAAAATCTTCAGATATTTTTTAGAGAATTGGGGTGCATTCAGTGTACATAGAAGTGGATGGATTTACTAAGATTATCTCAAAAACTGTCGTACTCGACAATATTAGTCTAAGCTTAGAGCAAGGTAAAATCTATGGATTTAAAGGGAAGAATGGATCAGGAAAAACGATGTTAATGCGGGCAATTTGCGGCCTGATACTGCCAACGAAAGGAAGCGTTGATATTAATGGTGAAATTCTTGGGCAGACAATTTCATTTCCTCGTAGCGTAGGGGCACTCATTGAAAATCCTGGGTTCATAGCCAATTATACAGGTTATAAGAATCTAAAAATCCTAGCTGATATACAGAGAAAAATTGATGATCAAGTCATTATTAACACGTTAAATGACGTGGGTCTGGATCCAAATGATAAAAAGAAATATAAGAAATATTCCCTAGGTATGAAGCAGAAATTAGGTATAGCTGCAGCAATTATGGAAAGTCCGCAAATCATCATTCTAGATGAACCTATTAATGCATTGGACGAAGGAAGTACAATTCAAATTCGTTCAATTTTACAACAACGAAAAGCTGATGGCGCGCTGATTATCGTATCTTGCCATGATCGAGAGGAATTAGAATTTCTTTCGGATGAAATTTTTATTATTGATGAAGGAAAATTAGTTGGTCATGAAGTTATCCCAAAAGCTGCATCAATGGAGGACGGAAAAGATCATGCGTAAAATCTATAAAATAATGATTATGGTTCTTGTATTGTTGCTTGGGGGGGCAGCTGTAGCAAGAATTGTACAACTTAATAATAAATATCCACCAGCAACGCTGGAGAAATATCAATTAAATGAAAAATTAGATTATGCAGGTGTTGAATTCATGGTTACGGATTTCCAGCTAGTGAACGAGGAGGACATACCAGCTATTACTCCTATTGATGGTGATGAGTCGTTGGGTGAAAAAAAGTATATGATTATTACTGCGAAAATTAGTAACCAGAGTAATAAAATAAAAGAGGTCGATTTAACACCAATTAAGCTAGAATCAGTCGCTTTTACTAATGCAATTGATATGGGAGCACTGATTCAAATGAGCAGTGGAAAGCCAACTTTGCACCCAACACTGTATCCTAATGAAGAGATTGAAATGCAATTGCCTTTTGCAATGAGTGAGGTAATGTTTACAGAAGAGGATTGGAAAAATATAAATGAACGTGATTTTCAAGTTGTGTTTTCTCTCTATCCAGTGAAAAAGGTAGTTGAGCTGAAAAAAAATACAGTTAATAATTCCTGAATTCAAATTTAAATGTAACAAACTAGCCAGAGAAATGAAGTTTAAATGAGAAGATTTTTTTGTTGAAAAACATCACTAGGCTTGTAACCAAGAATTTTTCTGGGTAGATTGTTACATCAGCTGGTAATATACTTACTGTGCTGTTTGTGAGGAAACTTGTCTCTGAACTTGATGAAATCGATAACTTGGGGGTATTTTTAGCCGACTTCAATAACTTTTCAATTTTTTTTAAACTGCATGTTCAACTTCAGGGCAATATATTTTGTACGTAATTTCTTTGAAATCGTTGTGTTTTTGACTTTTGGTCCTGATTCTTAGTTCAAGCAAGAAGTGCCAACTGGTATTGTGATATTCAGGTAGCGACAAACTGGTATCCTTTTTAAGTAGCAGGTTCAGTAAGTCAGCCCTATTAATGGCACCAGTGGTTCCAGCGTAAATCACTGATACACAGCCACCATAGCGGCTAACTCCTCAGCAGTAATCGGCCCAATATGATGTTCCCGAATAACGCCTTCCTTATCAATGACAAACGTCTCTGGCTGTCCAGTCACGCTATATTGCTGTGATACTGAATTATCGCTATCTAGTAGATAAGGAGAAGTAGTCTGATGCTCATCACGAAAAGCGCTAACGGTATCTACAGATTCCTCCCGTGATATAATCAGCAAGGGACTCTCATCCCCGTAAGCTTGCTCATACATTTCAAGTTCCTCAGTCTCCTCAATACATGGAGGACACCAAGTTGTAAAGAAATTGAGCACAACAACTTGCCCTTCATAATCCGAAAGTGACGTCGTTGCACCATCAATATTCTCGAGTTCAAAGTTAGGTGCTTTGTCACCAACGTCACTCGCTTCCGGTGGAACACTCTTTGATAAACTAAACCACACAACCATGATGGCGCCCAAAATAATTACAAGTACAATCGGCGTAACAAAACCTCGTTTCACATTAGCTCCTCCTTTTCTGCCCTTCTCATCAGTTATACTTTTACACTCGAAAAAGCCCCTGACATCAACTATGCCAGGGACATCTCTCTTTATTTATAAAGCTCTTTTAACTCATTAATTTCCTTAAGGATCTTATCTTGCTTTCTTCCCATAAAGAATAAGTAAGCAAAGATGATCACCCAAGCGACTGAATATGCTGCCCATAGAAAATTCATAATATACTCTCCTTTGTATCATAGAATGTTTGTTAATCTAGTCAATTAAACTAATTATGATAGTACTCACCTAAAACTAGTAGATATGCTCATGCTTTAAGAATTACTTCGAAAACTTATCAGTAATCTTTGTTTTGATATGCTGAAGTTCAATTTTTGATTTTTCAACACGAATTCCTTTTTGCATCAAAATAATGTAGAAAATAAACATTGTTGCAAGTGAGAAGAACATGGTGAAAAGCATATCTGGTGCTAAACCGCCACCCTCATCACCAACGACAATTGGATGCAAACGGCTGTTCCACCACTTTACTGAATAATAAACGATTGGTACATCAAGGAATCCAATGATACCGAAAACGGCGCACCACTTCGCAATTCGGTCCCAAGCAGCATCCATATGACGAATCATAATGTAAGCAATATAGATGAATAATAGAATCAATGTCGAAGTCAGACGTGGCTCCCAGCTCCACCAAATGTTCCAAGCAGACTTAGCCCAAATTGGCCCAGTTGTAAGAACGATTGCAGTAAAAATAACACCAATCTCAGCAGACACCGTTGCAATGACATCGTAAATTCGTTTTTTCGTAATTAAGTACATAATACTACAAACAAAAACGACAAAGAATGCAAAAAACGCGTTCCAAGCTGTTCCTACGTGGAAGTAGAAAATCTTTTGTACAACACCCATAGTCTTCTCAATATCTGAGTAGATAAAAATCAAAAACAAATCAATAAATAGCATGACACAACCAACCCATAGGGTGATGTTAGAAAATAAAGTTGGTTTTGTGTTTAAACTCATGCCAAGTTCTTTCTCGTTGTTACGAAAGATACTCATTCTTACACCTCCATAATATATTCAAATAGAAAAATACAAACACCAAAGAATAGAATATCAAACCCTGCTACTAATTGGAACCACCTGGCTGCATTTGCCAGATGTTCTGGATCTGTCAATAGCACCTTTGTGCACTCCACAGCACCAATTAAAAGCGGTGTTGTGATTGGAAACATTAATAGTGGCAAAAGCATCTCACTACTACCAGAATTACTAGCTAAGGCAGCGAGGAAAGTGCCTACACAGACAAATCCAAATGTCCCAGCAATCAAGATTAAAATGAACCAGCCTATTGGGGCCACAAAATGAAAATCAAATAAGAAAAACAGAAGTGGTGTTGCTACGGCTTGCACAATCAGGATCAATGTGAAATTCGCTAGAAATTTTCCTAGGTACAGGCTCATCGAATCAATTGGTGCTGTCACAAGACCGTGAATCGTGTGATTCTTTTGCTCTGAAACAAATGAGCGGTTTAGGCCAAGTAATCCTGCAAACACAGTAATTACCCAGATAAGTCCAGGAATAACCGCCTTGACCGAATTATTATTGGGATCGAATGCAAAACTAAACATGACAATCACAAGCCCGGCAAACACCAACATCGTTGGTAAAACTTGTTTTGAGTTTGCTTCTGTTCGAAGATCTTTGCCAGCGATGAGAAGCGCATTGCGTATCAACGCCACTATGCCTCACCTCCAATAATCTGATGGTACCTGCCCAGCAAATCACTTTCCTTATGGTCGGTGATCTTAAAGTCATCAACAATTTTCCCATTTCTAACGACGATCGCACGATCACAAATTTCAGCTGCTTGTTTAAAATCATGCGTAACCATTAGGGTGGTAGCTTTTTTCTGCTTATTTTCAATGATCACTTCGTTTAAGATCGCAATTGCCTTCTGGTCAAGCCCTGTATGAGGCTCATCAAGAAGCAATAGACAAGGGTCATGGACAATCGCACGCGCAATCGCAATGCGCTGAACCATTCCCCTCGAGAACCCCTTCACTGGCTCATTGAGAAAATAAGACAAGCCGACCTTAGCGGTCAGTTCCCTAGCTCTTTTCTCAGGATCCTTTACCTGATAAAGGTTACCGTAAAATTTCAAATTCTCAAGCGGAGAGAAATGCTCATATAATAAACTTTCATGAGGCAAGTATCCCAGCCGCATTCGAATTTGATTCACTTCTTTACTAAGCAATTTATGATCAATCATCACCGTCCCAGAGGTTGGCTTGATTAAAGTCGATATTATTTTTAATAATGTGCTTTTTCCAGCACCATTAGGGCCTAGTATGGCGACGGTTTCACCATCTTCTATGGTCAGACTGACATTTCTGAGTATGAGTTTGTCGCCAATCTTCTTAACTAGGTTTTGAATTTCAATCAAAAAGACCCCTCCATACAGCATCGTAACCGATTATTATTCGGTATACTCACGTAGTTGTAAACTGACCTTAATCAATAGATCGCGGTAAACATCACGTTTGACCTCATACTCTTCTTGACTAATCTCACCACTCAGGCGCTGATCTTCAATTTCTAGCGTTTTATCAAGTAGTGTTTGTCGGTTAGTAACAAGTAGCTTGAATGCTTTTTCATCATCGTCATGGCTAATTTGCTTAATGCTTTTCTGCTCTTGCTTACTGAAATAAACACCAGCTAGAATGATCAATACCAAGACAACAGCGATAATCGCAAAGAAGAGATAAGGATTAATAAAGCCGAACGGTGAATCTTGCCACATTTTTTCAAAATCAGATGGTGTTGCTGTCGTTTCTGTGCTACTTGCCGAAGCCTCAGTTTCGCCACCGCTATCTGTTGCAGTGGGTACTGGTGTTGCTGCGGGATCATACTGTAGTGTAATTGGCTGATTAGCCTCTGATGAGATCAATCCAGTCATCACGTAGCTGCTACCGGAAATGTCCATCGGTGGTGCAGTGAGCAGTTCAGAATTGGTTGAAGTGACAGCACCTTTTCCTTCTGGCACAAGCACAATAAATTCTGCACCAGCAAGCGGAATCGCGTAGTTAAACTCACCAGATTCTGAGGGTTGCACTTTATATTGATACTCGATGTTGATATTGCCCTCAATCTCTTCGGTAGCAATAATCTTCTCATTCTCTAGTTTGCCGCCTCTTGTGACGTCTACTTCACTAGCCCCTTCTGGAACGGCGAATTCAGTTCCAGAAGTACCGGGGCCAGATATTTTATTGAGAATGTTAATGCTACCATCTTCATTTGGTGTTAAATAGAGGTAGTTGCTAGTACCAGACATATCAGCATTAGCAAACACATGAAGTGTTGGAAGTAGCACGAGAACCAATAATAAAGATAAAATCTTCTTTTTCATTTATTCTTTCTCCTTCTGAGCCTTTTTCAATTGGGCTTCGATTTCTGCTTCAATGTCAGCTAGTACATCGACTGATGTCGTCTTCGACTCAGCTTCTATTTTTGCTTCGATCATATCTGCTCTTCTTGCATTCCCTTTTCTTGTAGAAAGTGCAAATAGGGAGCCAATTGTCACAATAATTGCACCAATCCATAACCAGACAATCATTGGTTCAACCTTGATGAAGAAAGTGGCAGAACCAGTTTCATCCCATGCTTGCATGACGACATAGAGGTCTTCACTGAAGCTAGAAACAATTGTGGCTTCTGTCGTGTGATTATCCATCGCATCGTTGTAGAAAACGACTTCGGGCTGGATATCGTCTAATTTCTTACCATCTTTCATAACGGACATTTTCGCAAAAATAATATCTTTTTTGCCATCTTGTGTTGAACCTAGACCGTTATATGTTAACGTGTAGTCTTGGAGGTCAACTGATTGTCCGGGTGCTAAGGTTTTTGTGATTTCATGAGAGTAATTCTGTGTTCCAACAATCCCAAGCATCATAAATGCTATCCCAATGTGTGCGATATAGCCACCATACTTGCGGCGATTACGCATGAAAATACGCCCTAATGCAAGGAATACACCTTCCCGCTTAGCTTTCGCTCTTGCCCTTGCATCATAAACAATATCGAGGACATGAGACACGATCATAAAGAGTACAACGCCCACGCCAACTAGGGCATAAGGTTTATGAATACCCATGATGAGAATGATAACCATGACAGCGAAACTAATTACAAGTGGCGGAATCGCCTTCGAAAGTAACTTTTCTTTCCCTGCCTTGCTCCACGTGAACAACGGTGTAGTTGCCAATAGAATCATTAGCAATAGAAGTACAGGTGCCGTAGCGGCATTGTAATAATCGGCTGTAACGGTTTTCTTTTCACCAAATACATCTGAAATGATCGGGAACATTGTCCCGATGAAGACAACAATGGTTACAATCAAGAAGAAAGTATTAGCGAATAGGAAGCCAACTTGCTTTGTCGCAAAACTATCCATCTGTATTTGCGACTGGCTTTCCCGAATTAACTGCCTACGGCTAAAGAGTAAGTAGACGCAGAAAATAATGATTAACGCCATGTAAACAAGGAAGTAGGCGCCAATTGAATTTTTCTCAAAGGCATGTACTGACTCGATGATACCACTTCGTGTCAAGTATGTTCCGAAAATCGTTAGCAAGTAAGTTAAACTCACTAATGAGTAGTTCCAATAATGGAAAATATTTTTCCGTTGCTGTACCATGATTGAATGAATCAATGCTGTTGCAATAAACCATGGCATTAGTGATGCGTTCTCGACTGGATCCCATGCCCAGTACCCACCCCAGCCTTGCTCAAGGTAAGCCCAGAGGCCGCCAAGTACATTACCAATAGTAAGGAAGATCCATGTTGCGATTAACCAGCGTCTTGATTGTTTAATCCAATCTGAGCTCGTATCTTTCATGAGGAGTGCGCCCATTGCAAAAGCAAACGGGACGACCATGCCAGCATAACCAAGCAATAACGCTAACGGATGGCTGACCATGTAGAAATTCTGTAAAAGTGGATTTAAACCATAACCATCTGAAGGGACTTGGTCAAGAACTGCAAACGGTTGATTAAGGAATGCTAATAAAAATGTAAAGAATACAATGTTGGCAAACATAATTGGGATAACCCGGTTCACAATTGGTTTTCCATGTAATTTGCTAGAGAAAGTAATGATCACAGTGAATAGTGAGATCATAAACGTCCAGAGAAGTAATGAACCTTGCTTACCGGCCCAAAGTGCAGTGATCTTATAAATCATCGGCAATGATTGGTCCGTGTAAGACGTGACGTATTCATACTGAAACTGTTCTGTGATCAAGAAATACAAGAGCAGAAGAATTGCGAAACTTAACAAGGCAAAAACGGCGATGACGCAAGCTCTTGCAATCTTGATAATTCGATGATCTTTTTTTAGATTACCGATAATATAGAGAACAAATGTCACTATCGATAAAAGAAAAACAGTATAGATTGATGCATTTGCAACAAAACTCAAAATTTCCACCTACCACTTTTTAGTATTTACTTGGTACTTCGTCTAGTTCGTGCTGATCGAGGTTTGGATCATCTTTTGGATCTTGCCCTTCGTATTTTGATGGACATTTTGTTTGAATTTTTTCAGCTTTAAAGGTTCCGTCTTCGCCCATTTCACCTTGAAGAATAGCAATGACACCGTCGGTAAAATTATCAGGTTTCGTGCCATTATAAGTCACGTTCATTTCGTGTCCATTTTTGTCGTTAACCTTGAAATCCAATTGGATCTTATCTGCATCCCACTGAATTGATTCTTCATCGACGTAGCCTTGTACTGTGACGTATTCTCCTTCTGTTTGATCTGTATTTGTCACTAGGTCTTCTAAATTAAGTTCGGTGGCTGTTGCCTCAGGTGCTACTGCCATTAATAGAACAACGGCACCCACAAGAACGATAAGCCCAGAGAATATCAATTTCATATTCTTATTCATACTGATTCCTCCTGAAAGTTATATAGTTTCTCTCAAAGAACGCAGTTCTTCGAGAGAAACATTGAAATTTTTTCCTCTAATACTATTTTACCGAATCATGGAGAAGTGTTCAAGAACGTTTTAATCTACTATGGGCCTAGTAGATCGTGTTATAATTTACTTCTTTTTTCATCGTAATTGGCTTGATCAATTTCTCCTGCAATCAGTTGCTTTCGAAGTTGCTTAAGCTCACTTGAAATTGGTTGTGAAGTGCCATTCATTTGCGTGTTTGCCTTACCGCGCAGCTTACGATTACGCTGAAGAACAGCGAGAACAACAATGATGGCGAAGACAAATACGATGATGCTGATCACAAGATAAGGAGAAACTTCTGAATCATCGCTAGTACCGGTTCCGCCAGCAGAATCAATGTTTTCTTGTTCCATAAACATGTCTTCCGTTGTTTGGTCACTTTCTTTGTCATAGCTCATTTTGAAGCTAAGCTCTTGCCCTTTTTGAACGCCTGGGATCGTCATTTTGAATGATTCGACCCCTTCCATTTTCTCATTGGCTGTTGCTTCTGGCGGCACAACAATATTTGTAGCTGTAAGCGGTGCAATAAAGAGCACATCAGCTGTTTTAATTGGTGCAGGTGCAGAAAACTTTACTTCAAATGATTTTGATTGATCTCCTTTGATTTCGGAAGTACAAAACTCAATGCCAAATGTCTGCGATTGTCCGCTTTCAATGGGTAGTGATGGGGTAATCGACAGGATGCCTGTTTCTTCATCAAAGTCAAAATTGGCATTGGCTGTCTCGCCGTCAACAACTTCCCCTACATAAGTGAGCATAAAATCATTTTCTTTATAAGGTAGTTGGAATTCTAATGTGCCTGTATACGGCTCAGCATCGTTATTCTTCACCTCTAGAAAATAACCATGCAATAAAGTTGGCTTCCCTGCTGGGAATTCTGGTGGTGTAAAGTACTCTGGCATAATCTGTAGCGTCACATTTTCCAGTGATAATGTATCTGGAAAAGTTGCAGTTTTCCCTTCCTCTGCATGACTAATGCTAGTAAATTGGGTGGAAAAAGTAATTAGTAGCATCATAACTACGATTGCTATTCGCTTGAACATTCATACTCTCCTCACATTTAGATAAAGCAGATAGACATCTTTCGACGACCATACCTACTTTTCTTCATTAAAATTCAGTTTTCTACCTCCATTTTAAGCTAAAATATCGTCTGCGAACAGTGTAAAAGTGAACATTATGTGAAAGGTATGACTTCCCATGGAGCAATTTTTGTGATTGAAAGGGCATTAGCGCTATTGTAGCTATCTTTATAAATGGGAAGATGGTTTATTTGTCGAAAACTGTATTTTAAATGATATTTTTTTTTGAGGTGAAAATTAAGTCTTTGATTGACGTATTCAGATGATTGAAAATAAGCCACTGTTAGTTTTTAGGCAGGTGATGTTGCTTATTTTGTAGCTCTATACTTCCCCTTTTCCAAAAAATACATGTAGGATAATAGCTTTAGAGGTGGTAAAATGTGTAATGAAAATTATAAACATATAAACAATTTTAGTTGATATCAAAAAAGTGGAGACCTTTTAAAAGAATTCTGCGCCTAAATTATTAGGGTCAGAAAAAGGAGAGAGATTTATATGGGCTCTGGACGTGATTCGAATCTTTTAGAACAAGGGGTGTTGGACGATCTAATTGAGGATGTAAAGAGAGGAAATGATCAGGCATTTTATGCGCTGTATGAGGTGTATTTTTCAGTTGTTTATTATTATTCTCTTAAACTCTTGCAGAATGACGAAGATGCAAAGGATGCAACGCAAGATGTCTTCTCGCAGGTGTATAGAGACATAGAAGCCCTGAAAGAGAAAGAAAAGTTCTTGAAATGGTT
>JAVBKE010000002.1:0-2798 GCA_031554185.1 Caryophanales bacterium | reverse complement strand
ACGGACGGCGGGTGAGATAAAAGGGCTGGAAGAAGCCCGCAAAGCGCACCCAGATTTTAGTGCTAAAGAGCTGTACGACACGAAAGAATACAAGGATACCCAGAAACAATACGGCACCGGCAGCGATATCCAGCAGGGTATTAGTGCTGCGACGATGGCGTTGCAGGGTCTGGCGGGCGGTGACCTGACGGCGGCGATAGCGGGTGGCGCGGCACCGTATCTGGCGGAGGTTGTGAAGAAAGCCACAGGCGACAATCAAGGAGCGAACATCATCGCGCATGCGGTGGTGAATGCCGTCATTGCAGCGGTGCAGGGGAAAGATGCAGCGGCAGGAGCGGCGGGAGCCGCCGCAGGTGAACTGGCGGGTATGATAGCGCTGGACACTTACGGTAAACCGGTGAGTGAGCTGACGGAGCAGGAAAAACAAAAAGTGCTGGCCTTATCGACGCTGGCAGCAGGTCTGGCGGGTGGTTTAACCGGAGACAGCACGGCAGATGGTATGACAGGCGCGATAGCAGGAAACACCACGTTGAACAACAACCTGTTAGGTGGTGGTACGGAAGCGGGTCAGGAAGCATTTATCCGTCAGCACGGTATTGATATGGCAAGCTGCGAGTCAGCTCCTGGTTCAGTGAGTTGCCAGAAGGCGATGAATGAGAGGGATGCGGTGGCTGGCGCAATGGCGACCGCGGGGCTAATTTATCTTCCAGGAGGAATGCAGATGACAGGTGCTATTGGCGGCGGTGCGAATGCCAGTATCCAGTATCTGATCAATGGTGAAGTTAATCCTACCGATGTACTGATAGCCACCTATGTCGGGGCATTTACTGCAAACACAGGTGCGTGGGGAACTATAGGCTGGAATGCAGCAGGTGGTGCGACATCGAATTATCTGAAGGGGGATGATCCGTTGACAGGGGCTGGATGGGCTGCAGGTGGAGCCGCATTGGGCTACGGGATAGGTAAGTATGTTATCACCGCACCGCTTGATAATGTTATGAACCCAACATGGAAAAATTATAAATGGGTGGATATGGGGATGGGGATTAGTAAGCCGTTGCCTTCAAGTCCTATTCCTGGGATATCCGGTAATGGTGGGGCTGCATTATCTACTGAGACAGGTAGTCAGCTAGGACCTAAAGTTATTGATATTTTGGAGGAAAAATTAAAATGAAAGAGTTAAAAATATTCATCTTAATTATTGGCCTCCATATTATAGCCATCGCTTTATGTGCACTTATACTGCAAATGGTTTTTATAGCTTTCATATATCTCTATACAGGTATATTAGATATTGATTTATATAATATATTCGTATTCGTTAGAGCAGGGGCTGGGGGCGGATGTATCGCTGGTTTTGGTGTTTGGCTTATATATCGATTTAATATCCGCTAACAAGCAAATTCCGGCCAAGTACTCGGGCTCTTTTTACCAGTTAGCCCACAACGAGAGTGATAACGGTCTGGCAGAGTATACAGGTG
This sequence comes from Caryophanales bacterium, assembly GCA_031554185.1. Lineage (GTDB taxonomy): Bacteria > Bacillota > Bacilli > JARBTR01 > JARBTR01 > JAVBKE01. Next base: position 1,317 of record JAVBKE010000002.1, on the reverse strand, counting down.
TGAGGCCAGGGAGGCAAAACGAGCAGAGCACACCATGATTTGAGGACGACAACAAGAGTAGCGGTGACGTCCTTGGTGTAAATAATACTATTAGTATCAGCGTGTCATTATGTACCCAGTCGTCAGAATAGAATTCGCGCAGCGAACAAAGTAAGCCAATAAATATCGTTATTTTCATCAGTTAAATGAATGTTGTGTTTGATTGTTTGTATATGCAAATAGGTATTTTAATAAACAAAGGAAATTGTATGAGAATCTTGACTAGTATTTTATTTGTAGTTTTGTTGGGGGTGTCAGGTTGTAGTGTCATACCAAAAGCAGGGCCACTTTCTGGATCGGAAGTTTCCGAAATTGACCGTTCAATTGTGGATGGAAAAACAACTAGCGAGGAATTACGTTCTTTATATGGTGATAAATATACAGTAGATAAAACGGCACAGGGGAAAGATGTACTAAATTGGTATAGCACCTGGAGTACGGGATTCACCCAGGATACAACTGTATTGAGTGTGTTGGTTGATAATAAAAAATCATCAAGCACTCAGTGCTAAGATACAAAACAAAAACTGATTATAGCTTTGTTAGTAAGCTTACTGATTCAGAGTTAGAATCATTTATCATTCCGGATAGAACAACTCGCCAGGATATTGAAATAAAATATGGAAAACCAAATGGAAACTCATTTTATGATCAGAACAATCAAATTATATTGTATATTTATTCTGACAAAAGTGAAAGTAAATATGGATGGATACCAAATATTGGCGGATTTGTACAGGCGCTAGCAGGAAGTGTTGATACGGAAATTATGACATTGGCAATCCCTTTAAATAATAAAGGATTAGCAACTTCTTATCAGCTAAAGAGTACTAATTACCACCAAGGCTATGGATTACTTAATTCATCGGACCCGAAAGAGGTAAAGTAGTGGTTAATAATTGCTCTATGACTATCTAAAGGTTATAGGTGCTAGCAGCAGCACATTTCCTCCAGAGATAATATTTTAATAACCATCACGGATGGAGATATTACTGTCATTGGTTATACAGGCATTAATATCTCCCCCAACAACCAGTCATGAAATGCTTTCACTTCTGGGCGCTGTAAAGACTGTGCGGAACACACCACATAATAAGACCAGTTGATTGGCCAGTGGTGTTCCGGGAACAACTGCATCAGGCGGCCAATATCCAAATCTTGCTGTACCAGCGCCTTGCGCACTAAGGCGATGCCACGGCCATTTAGCACCGCCTGAATCACGGTGGCGGTGGAGTTGATGTGCTGACGGGTCTGGTAGACGTTATCCAGCCCGATGTT
>JAVBKE010000157.1:0-5491 GCA_031554185.1 Caryophanales bacterium | reverse complement strand
AAACGGTTCAAAAAAAGAAAATACGCCATGCGAAATATTGAGAAAATCAACATGTGCTGCTAATGTTTTCGCATAACTTAAGCTATTTTCTAGCCCTGGCTCAAATGCACCCATCCGGATACCGAGAATAAATTTGCTGCTTGTAACCTGACGTATCCCTTCCAAAATCTCTACTGCAATCAGAGCAGGCTCTTGTCCATAGCGATCTGTTCGTTTGTTGACACGCGTATTGAAAAACTGGCTGATTAAATAGGCATGTGCTGCATGAAGTTCAATGCCATCATATCCAGCTTGATAAGCGCGCTTACCTGCGTCGATAAATTGCTGAATCACTTTTTCAATGCGCTGAGCTGACATTTCATGACCAGTGATGGTTACCCCGGTCTTAGCATTGGTATAACTGAAATCGCTAGGACAGTCATAAACACCATCAACGCCCTTGAACCCAGCATGATGAATTTGCACAACAATCGTACCACCTTCAGCATGAACAGCATCAGTGATTTTTTTCAATCCTTCAACTTGCCCATCTTCCCAAATGCCAAGCTGTGTTTTACTTAGCTTGCCTGTGTCACTGACGCAGGTTGCCTCTTGAATTATCAGCCCAACACCACCTTGTGCAATCTCCCGATAGTGTTCAATGTTTTCAGCGGAAACAATCCCGTCCTCACGATAGACAGAGCATACCATTGGCGGAAAAACGACACTGTTTTTTAGCTGTACTTGCCCGATTCTGGGTCTTTGAAATAATTTTTTCATTTTGTAAGCGCCTCCCTAAGTCAATTATGATACATTAATTATCAAAAACACTTGATCGTTTGTGTAAAAAAGCAATTTACAAGTAATTAAACCTCAATCGCTTTTAAGTTCACCTCATAATAACCAACTTCATCATACTGAATCGATAACACATAAGCGAATGCCAACTCATGTCTATGCGCCGAGTCATCTTGTAAATAACAAAGTGAATCTGTTTTGGCACTAACATATAAGTCAGTTACCTTACTCCTCATGATTGTACTCGTTTCTTCGCCTTTTTTGAATACCTGCCGCATATTCATAGCACCGCTTCGCATCACCTTCACTTCATCTCCACTATACTTGACCACATAGCGAACCTCACCATCAATTGTTTCTTCGGCATAACGAATATACAGGTCTTCACCCTTGAAAACAATCGAACCATAGGTAACTAGCTCATTCGTTTTTCTTTTATTTACGCGCGTTTCAAAAATAATTCTTACTTTCTTTTCCTCATTCATTATGAGACCCTGCTCTTTCTCTCAATTTCCATATTTATCTTCTACTACGATATCATCTAGACAGAAAAAAGTATATCTCCTATTAGATATTTCTCTGAAATGCGGCAAGAAAAATATCCTATTCTTACTGCAAAAACAACCACAACTAGTCCACTTCTAGAAAAATCAAACCTTTTATCAGAATGATTCACACGCTACTAATTCATCTGCGTTACAGAGTATGACCCCATGTGCAAATACAAATAAATCGAATAATGTTTAAAAACTTACAATTATTTCAATACTATGAAGAGTCTCAAATGCTGTTGCACTTACATCCATTCAGGTCTTTTGCAGAGCATTTCTGACATGCATCCACTGGCTAAATCAAAGATTTAGAGTGGCATAGAAATTCAAAAGGTTGGAGTGTTCCATTTGTTACGAGAGAAAAAGTGGTTAAAATGGTCGATTCTACTTGGCTCACTACTTACACTGAGCATATTACTCTTTGTTTTTTCAATCTGGACCTATGCAAAGATTGCAGGAGCACCAGACTTAGCTGTCGGACAGACAACGATTTATTACGCCGATGATCAAACCGTTATTGGCGAAGCTTCGAATGGGCACAAACGCTATTGGGCAACACTTGATGAAGTGTCTCCTGCATTTACGGATGCGATTGTTGCTATCGAAGATCGTTCCTTTTACGAACATGGCGGTCTTGATTTTAAGCGCCTTGGCGGTGCGATTCTAGCGGATATTAAGGCACGAAAAAAAGTACAGGGCGCGAGCACCATCTCACAGCAATATGCGAAGAATCTCTATCTCAGTCAAGAAAAGACTTGGAGTAGAAAGTTAACCGAGGCGCTCTATGCCTTGCGGATCGAAGCCAATTATTCAAAAGATGAGATCTTAGAAGGCTATATCAATACGATTTATTTTGGTCATGGCATGTACGGCATCGAAGCCGCAAGTCAGTACTTCTTTCATAAGCCGGCCAAAGATCTCGATATCGCTGAGGCTACTTTACTAGCGGGCATTCCGAAAGGGCCGAGTATTTACTCCCCTTTATTTTCAGAGAAGAATGCTAAGGATCGACAGTCTATTATTTTAGATTCATTGGTTGAAACGAAAAAAATCACAAAGCAAGACAAGGCACTGGCATTAGCCGAGCCGCTTCATTTCTACGGTTCTGACGAATCATTACACGAAACGATTGCACCCTATTTTCAAGATGAAGCAAAAAAAGAAGTGATTCAAATTCTATCAGATCGACCAGATCTTTTGAAACAAGGCGGATTACGCATTCACACAACGCTTAATGTTAACGCGCAAAAAAATGCAGAACAAGTCGTGGAGTCGACAATCCCAACGCAATCTGAAATTCAGCTGGCTGTGATTACAATGGATCCTAGAAATGGGGATGTGAAAGCGATGATCGGCGGTCGCAATTATGATCAATCACCATTTAACCGAGCAACGCAAAGCCTACGCCAACCCGGATCAACGATCAAACCAATCTTATATTACACAGCGCTCGAAAATGGATTTACACCGTCGACAACGATTCGGAGCGAAGCAACTTCCTTCAGTTATGATGATGGCAGAAGCGTTTACACGCCGCATAACTTTAATAATCAATATGCGAATAAAGAGATTACAATGGTCCAGGCACTCGCTGTATCCGATAATATCTACGCAGTGAAAACCAACATATTTCTTGGCGAGGATAAGCTAGCCTCTATGGGTGCAAAGTTTGGCATTAAATCAAAATTTGATCAGTTGCCTTCCTCTGCACTTGGGACTTCTGTTTTGCGGCCAATTGAGATCACTAATGCTTTTAACTACCTCGCCAATGACGGTAAGAAAGTGCAGCCAACTTATGTGACATCAATTACTGATTACAAGGGCAACATCATTTACACACGGAAAGAAAAAGATAAGCAAATACTAGATGAGGGAAAAGCATTTGTTGTTGCACAGATGATGAAGGGGATTTTCGATGCTAGATTGAATGGTTATACCAGCGTAACTGGCGCCTCGGTAATGAATAAAGTAACGCATGAGTATTCAGCAAAATCCGGATCAACTAACACAGACAACTGGATGATTGGCTTTACACCTGATTTAACAACTGGTGTCTGGGTTGGTTATGATACCGATAAGAATTTGGAGCTATGGACAGAACAGAAATTTGCGAAGAACATCTGGGTTGGCATCATGGAAAGCGACTTAGCGGCTGTGCCTGTATCAGAAATGACAGTTCCCAAAGATGTCGTTGCTATCAACATTGATCCTGAGACAGGCTTACGTGCCAATAAGGACTGCCCTGTGAGCCGGTTAACCTATTTTACAAAGGGGACAGAACCGACAGACTACTGCTATCTCCATGGTGCTTCAAAAGACGCAAAACATCAAACACATAAAAAGGTGAAGAAAGAGGAGAAAAAGAAACCTTGGTATAAAAATTTCTTTTAAAAATCTCAACTGAATGATTTCGCCTCTAGGATTCTAGGGGCGAGATTTTTGGATGTAGGGAATATAGCGGGTTTGTGCTGGGATTCAGCATCAGCATCTCTAACAGATTTAGTCGCTAAGATTTTCAATTCTCTTTTATTTTCACTTTAGCTTTACTCGGCTAATTTCAAGGGAGTGGACCTGGTACATGTACATGATAATTCATTGTATCGTTGGATCAGTGAGTACGAACAGTATGGAGAAAGTGCATTTCCGGTACATGGAAGTACACTTTCTGGCAGCAACTTTTATACATTTTTCTATTGCATTTTACAGTGCTTGCAGAAATTCGAAATACAATACAAAATTCAGTAATTCTAAAATTTATTTTTCATCGAAGTACAAAAACGCCAATTCTCAGGCGCAATTCTCATATCGATAAACCCTTTCTATCACTACGTTTACCCTCCCTTTTTCTCTCTTTTTTTGTATACAAGGGTGGTATTACTCGGCACCCTACACTCGAAATTGCTTTCTTTCCAATTCAAATACTTATCTCGCTTCGCTCGAAACGCAGTTCGTCCCGAACGCTGTCGCTCGTCACTGCCGTTTGGGCTTACACTTCGTACGCCCACGTCGTGACGAACTGCGTTTTGATGTATTGCTTTGTGCGTGCTAATCGGTGTTGTTTTTGATACAGGTATTTTACTGTAGGTAAATATTTATCCCTCACTTACAACACAAGAGATTAAGCGGTGCCTTTGCTCGATTGCTAATTGTTTTCCATTCACTTTTTCGGTATTTAAATATAAGCAAAAAACTATATAGTATAAACATTTATTTATATTATATTAATAAACGTTTATTTTTGTCAACAGTTTTTATTAACTTATGTTAAATAAAATAATTGATTCATTATATTAATTTAGCTTATACTTATAAATATCAATGATGAGGGTGATAACATGCCAATTAAATATTATAAATTATTTGATTTACTTAATCGTAGAGGTATGAAGAAAACTGATTTAATTGAAATTGCCAATATTTCTGCACCTACGCTTGCTAAGCTATCAAAAGGTGAATCTGTCACAACTGAAGTTCTAACACGTATTTGCGACGCCCTGAATGTACAACCTGCAGATATTATGGAATTTGTTAGGGATACAAAAAGCAGTGAACCAAAAATGAACAAATAAAAGCCATGAGTTGACAAATACCCGTTCAACTTATGGCTTTTATTTTTTGCTTTGGATTATTAAATTTAAACGCATTACTTTTATGTTTTCGCTAGACTTCTTACGACAGAAATGATTGTCTCATTCTCTAAAAAATAATCTAAACAATCGCTGACCACAATGAAATCCGGAGACATGTTTTCTTCCCAGTTTTGATCAATGAACTTTTTAATATCTTCCCTTGTCATTGTGCCACTCGCTATACGCAACGATATATCAAAAAGCATGTCTTTTGTCGCTGAACATTCATATCCTGAAAGTTTCAAATATACCAGTGTTGAGAGTAAGGCTGTTCGCTTATTCCCATTGTAGAAGCAGTGGAAATTACATAGTGCCTCCCACAAGTAAGCACTCTTATCAAAAACTGATGGATATATTTCCTGCCCAAAAATAGTTTGGTAAATAGAATTCGGAATGGACTGTAATAAATGCTCATCTCGAATCCCATAACAGGGTGTTACCTCATGAGCAATTTGTTGTCCACGTTCATTTACAGTAACAAGATCAAAATAGTTTATCACATCTCATTCCTCAATTTCATATTTAATTATGGAT
>JAVBKE010000046.1:0-42552 GCA_031554185.1 Caryophanales bacterium | reverse complement strand
TTTTCATTTCCTTCAAAATATTCGGCTCGTCTTCTCTTTGCAAGAAATGCATCGTCCGGTGGCCATTTGCATGGGGATATAATCCCGTTAAAAAACTGCTCCTTGAAGGTACACAAACTGGATTTTGGCAGTAAGCGTTCTCAAAAGATACCCCTTCTTGTGCTAAATCATCTAAATGGGGTGTAATAGAAGCCGAGTTACCCATATGGGCCATTGAATCACTTCTCATTTGGTCTGCTACGAATAAAAAGATATTTTGTTTCATGTTGTCTCCTCCTTACGAAACCACTGTCAATAACAGTTCAGATTCCTTAATTGTTTTTTCTTTAGTCGTTATCACATCTAAGTACTCTGCGGTATTAGAAATAACGACTGGAGTAACGAGCGAGTAGCCAGCTTCTTTCACTTTTTCCATATCAAAAGTCATCAATAGTTGACCTTTTTTGACATGATCCCCTTGCTTTATTTTGGCATCAAAGTACTGTCCTTGCAAATTAACAGTATCCATGCCAATGTGAATCAAAATTTCAATCCCGTCATTAGTGATCAAACCAATCGCGTGCTTGGTTGGGAATAATGTAACAACAACGCCATCTGCTGGTGCAACCACCTCCCCTTTTTGTGGAATAATCGCCACGCCTTTTCCTAATAATCCAGCGGAAAATGCATCATCCTTGATTTGAGAAAGTGGTAGAACTTCTCCCACAATTGGTGTAGACAATTCGTAGCACACCGCTTTTCCCAGGTCCTCATTAAGCGCTGGCTTTACATCCTGTTCTACTTCTCCTGATTCCTCATTATCCATTTTCGGATCATAAGCAATTGTTAATGTTAACACGAGTCCCATGACAAATGCAGTGGTAATCGCAATGAGGTAACCGATAAACCCTTGATCAATACCCGTATCTGGATTGATATAGCTTGGAATAGCAAAGATCCCTGAGGCGCCAGGCGTATACCCTCTAGAACCGAAGAAGCCCATAATACCACCGGCAACAGCAACCGATATTGAAGTTGCTAAAAATGCTTTCTTTCTTGGTATTGTGACCCCATATAATGCTGGCTCAGTAATACCAAATACCGCTGATAAAAAGGCAGGGAAAGTAATCTCTTTCACCTTTTTATTTTTTGTCTTGATAAAGATTCCGAGCACGACCCCTGCAACAGCTAGTGGTGTAGCACTTCCCGCTGCCAAAAGTGGGTCATATCCCATAGTAGCCATGTTATTCAAGGCTATTGGTATAAATCCCCAGTGCAGTCCAAACATGATGAATACTTGCCAAAATCCACCGATTAAAATGCCTGCAATAACTGGACTTATACCATAAACACCTAACATCACATTTCCCAATAACAGTCCAGCCCAAGTAGCGATTGGACCGATTACAATAAAAGTCACTGGAACGGTGATCAGTAAAGTGAAGAACGGAACAAAGAAACTCCGTACAACTCTTGGAATCATACGACCAAGTAAAGGTTCTAATTTTGAAGCAAAGAATATGGCTAGAATAATTGGAATTACACTACTTGCATAAGGCATCAAAATAACTGGTATACCAATAAACTCCATATACACAGGTGACTCTAGAAAAGCCCCCCCAAATAGCACATAGAGTGGATCTAAAGTTCCAGCTGCAGAAGCGATTGCTGGGTACACTAGCGCACCACCAATGGCCATCCCAATAAATGGCTTGACACCAAATTTTTTCGCTGCAGTATAACCTAGAAATAATGGGAAGAAATAGAACATGCTGTCGCCTGTCGCTTGCAAAATTAAATAAGTCCCTGAGTCAGGTTCAATAACCCCCAATGCAACTAAAAGCACTGTCATCCCTTTGATCATACCTGATGCCATTAACACACCTATAATCGGCGTGAAAATACCTGAAATGATATCAATAAAAGTATTCAAAGGGCCCTTTTTTACTTTTGTTTCTGTATTTGTTGAACTCATTTCCCCAATACCAGCAAATTCAACAAACTCTAAATAAACTTCTGGCACATGATTACCAATGACAACTTGATACTGTCCCCCACTCTGAACAACCGTCACAACGCCTTTGATCTGTTTGATTTTTTCAGTTTTTACCTTAGACTCATCTTTCAATTTAAAACGAAGCCGCGTAATACAGTGGGTAAGTCCATTAATATTTTCCTTCCCACCAATATTCTCCAATACGTCTTTTACAAGTTCCTGATACTCCATCATCGTCATTCCTTTCCTCTCATCTTTTTATAAAAAAAAGCAAGACCGCAAAAACTAAATAAATTAGCTTTGTCAGTCTTGCCTGCATTACCAGTAACAACCGTCAACGTTCTCTATTAAATTATTGAATAACCTATAGTAATCCTAATCATTCTCTATTAACTTTTGAATATGAAGTGATAGATAAAGCTGCTCGTCATCATTTAATTCAATATCTAAGTACTGCTCAACCAATTTCATTGATTCAAAGGCCCGGGGGTATTGGTCGATCACGTGAATCAACAGTGGATTGCTTTTCTTAGCCCGTTCTAAACAATCAATTCGTTTAAAGAAAAACCGCAAATGTGTGACAAAACGATCAAAGGCAAATGATTTTTCATCAATCTCAACTTTGTTATACATCCTCACAAGTGAAAGGATATCACGAATTCTCTTTGATACTCTTTTGACATCTTCCATCTGCTTTAAATCATCATTTAGTTGTGCATTGATCAAATGCATGGCGATGTTTCCCGCCTCCTCTTCTTCAAAGGCAACATCTAGTTTTTCTTTAATCAAATGCAAAGCTTTCATACCAACCTCAAATTCCTTGGGATAAAATTTTTTAATTTCCCAGGATAGTTGGTTATGAATAATCAGCCCTTGACTATGCCATTTAATGCTATTGTACAAATGATCTGTCAGGGAGACGTAAATTGTTTCACTGATCTCTCCACTAAGATCTTTTTTTGCAATTGAGATAATGTCGTCGGCAAGCGAAACATACTGTATCGGGATATCTTGCAACAAAGATGACAGTTTTTCAAATGCATTTTTCTGATGAAGAACAAAAACTTTCTCGACCTGAGCATCATCGGCTACTTGCCCTGGTTTCTTTTGAAACCCTAGACCAGTTCCAATCCATATAAAGTCTTTTCCGTTTTTCCCAACTAAAACCGCATTATTATTTAGAATCTTCTTTATCTTCAAAATCTCTTCACCCCCCCAATCGAAAAAGGCTATACCTCAATGAGTGTATTCATACTGGTACACACTCATCAAGGTATAGCCTGTTTCAACAGTAACTACCCTTTCAACTCGCCACAATTCTATCATATCCCCACAAAAAAGCAAGTGTTTTTACAAAAAAATATTGGTCCCTCATCAAAAAACGCCGTATGATTTACTAAATATGACTAGCTGCTCTGTTTGATCATTGCAAAGCGACCTTGAAAATATAAAAGGACTCCCATGTAATAAGTGTTCCTTTCACGAAACCGTTCAAGACAATCACCCGCCAATAAACGACATTTCAATCTTGTTTTGCTTTGCAGTCTCTGTTGATCGAAGCGCTGAATAACGATCTGTACGTTGCTGCCAAACATTACGAATGAATGCTGTTACTTCTCCATCTGTCGCACCATGTCGCAACTCTTTTTTCAAATTATGACCTTGATCACTAAATAAACAGGTGTAAATCATTCCATTGGCAGATAGCCTTGCCCTTGTACAGCTAGAACAAAAAGTTTCTGACACTGAAGTAATAAAGCCAATTTCTGTGCCACAATCCTTATGGCGATAGCGAGTGGCGACATCACCATATGCTCGAGGTATTGCCTCAAGATCAAAGTGGGGCTCGAGTTGACTAAGCAAGTGCTCTTTCGTCAGGACGTCATCTAATTTCCACTCGTTCGCTGTGCCTACATCCATAAACTCAATATATCGCAGCTGTATCTTTTCCTCTTTACAAAATTGAGCCATTGGCACAATTTGATCATCATTCATGCCTTTCTTAGCAACCATGTTCATTTTCACACCAAGCCCAGCATCTTTAGCGGCATGTATCCCATCAATCACAAAGTTAACCGGCACCCCGCGCCCATTCATCTTACCGAAATCTTCTCCGAGGCTGTCGAGACTAATATTGACTCGTTTAAGTCCAACCTTCTTTAAGGTCTTTGCAAACTTTGGTAATAAGACTCCGTTTGTTGTAAGGGCAATGTCATCAATTCCTGGAACTTCTGACAATAGTGTGATCAGCACTGGCAAGTCATGACGTAATAACGGTTCCCCGCCAGTAAGCCGAATCTTCGTGACACCGAGCGTTGCAAAAGCATGAGCAGCCTGCGTAATCTCCTCAAAAGTCAACATCGCATTTTTGGCAAGGAAGCGGTAATCATCGTCAAACTTTTCCTTTGGCATGCAATATTCACAGCGGAAATTGCAGCGGTCAGTCACTGATATTCTCAAATCTTTTATTGGTCTGTCCAGCTGATCAACTAGTATTCCTTTTGGCATAAGAGCATCTCCATTTCTCATTCTTGTTCGAATAGTCTATTTTGGCTTCTGTCACTATTTCCTAGGAAATGATTCGAGTTTGTTATTAGGATTAGATCTGAAAAAGACATTACCAAGCAGAGTTCATCGCATTGATTTTCAGTGCAATTGAAACGTTAACCACCGCTTCTGATTCTTGCAAGTTAATATCTAAAACACTTTCAATCTTTTTCAATCGATTACGCAATGTGTTTGTATGAATATATAATTGATCAGCCGTTGTCTTCAAATTTCCATTTTCGACTAGATAGATTTGTAGTGTCTCGATCATATTTGTTGCGTTCGCTTTATCAAAAGTCCTTAACGCGGCAAGGTATTCATCACTAAACTCTTTCAGTAATTCCTGGCGTAAACTAGCCAATAGCTTAATCACGCCAAGATCATCAAAGTGAAACACTGGTTTTTTATGATAGACAAGTTGTCCTAACTGTAGCGCCATCTTCGCTTCCTGATAGCTCCTGCACAAATCTGAAGCGGAAGGATAGAGACGACCAATTCCAAAAGATAGCGTTGCCCAATCGATTTTCGGAGCCATTTTGCCAATTAAACGATTAGCAAGCAGCCTAATTTCGGCCTGATGTTCAGGTCTATTTTCATTCCTAGTAAAAAGCAAGACAATATGATCATTTAAATCCATAATAATTGGTCTGTAGAACAGCCGCGTCATCGCATTACTAACAAGCGATATTGTGTAATCTATCTTATCCTGATCAAGCTGATTCTCATCACGCATCTTCATTTCTAAAATAAGCAGATGATGTTGCTTTGATAAATCCCACTGCCACGTTTTCGCTTGATGGATCATCGTGTATAATGAATCAAAATTATTATTCAGCAAATCATAGATAAACACTTTTTGTAACTTCCGCTCATTAGCCAACTGTTCATTCTTTTTCAACACTTCGGCGATTAAAATGCTAGAAAAGCATTTCATTTGTGCACGGTCAACTGCTGATACAGTTGTTTCGTTCTCTAAAAGGATGTAGAAGCCAAGTAGATGATTTTTAGCCATTAACTTATAGATTGTACAGCCTGCCTCATTACTCTGGCTGCGTATGTCCACAAACAATTGTTGGTCCTTGCTCACCGTTTGAAAATAGACATGTTTGATATCATTTAACCTTCGAATCTCGTCCTCAGTCCGAACTGCATCACCTTCAAACAATGGCTCAAACCATTCATTGGTAACATAGATTCCATGCCTTGTTCGCTTTCTAAATGCAGTCAAATAGTCTTCAATTCCGATCTGGTTGATAATAGATGCTATCCCCCCAGACGCTGATTCTATAAAATAAAACAACATGTCCTGTGCTTTTAACTGACTAATAAAATCGATCATTTTCATCAATGTAGCCTTTGTAACTGACTGATTCAGATAAAAAACAAACAAATGATCTCTGAATAATGCCTTACATCCAGTAGGTAAACTAATTTGCGCCTTTGTTCCTGTGAGCATAATCATTTTAACCCCTGTTACATAGGCATTTTTAATTTCTTCTGCAAGCGATTGGTTATCTAACCCATCCACGTCAATCAACAATAATGTATTAGCCCTAAGTGTTTCCCCATGTTCAATGACCTTATCCACCTTGGCCGTAGGTATTCTTCCCAAAATCGACTCATAAGTAGAAAACGGCTCGATAGCCAGTAGTTCTTCCAATTGAACGTCTTGACTCATTTTAATTCGTTCCCCTTTTTCATTTTATCCTGTAATGGCTAGACACTTTTTTCGGTGCCACAAAACGCAATGAAGGCCTTGTAAAACGAGCTATTTCCACTTCTGTAATCCATTCTTCTAAGTCATCCATCTTGCGATCAGCCATATCGATTAGTTCGATTGCTTCTGAGATACAAGCTGATATGCATGTAGGTGATAAATGAACTTCCAGACGATCAACACAGAGATTGCATTTGTCGATTTTTTTGGTCAGTTGGTTATATTTTGGTGCGCCAAAAGGGCAAGCCCCGATACAACTTTTACAGCCAGTACAACTTGTTGGTTGGAAATAGACAATCCCGTCGCGGCGTTTTTTAAAGCAGTGATTTGGACAAACAGCAATACAAGCTGGATTCGCGCAATGATTACAAGCCATTGATAAAAAAGCAAATTCTGCATGCTCTCGATCTGGCGCAAGCTTTCGCACATGACGCCGCGGAGAGTCACTATGATGTTCATTACGACAAGCAATTTCACAACTGCGACAGCCAACACATTTCTTCAAGTTCACTTTGAATCCCAGCTGTATCACCATCTTAGCGCTCTCCCTTTCTCTCTCTTAAAAAGTTGATCTATTTCTAATTGTTGTAACTAGTCTATTTTCACTAATCACTTGAACCTAACATTCTACTTGAATCAATCGATCGCCCATCCAGTTAAACGCATTTATTAATCTCAGTATATAATAACTTTCCGTCTACTTAAACAAAATAATTAATTTGACAATAATCGCGTCCTGTTCAGTTGTGAAGACGCCTCTTCATAGTATCCTACAAACTTTTATCCGATAGCATGATCACCAATCACCAATAATTGATGGTTTCTTTCTGCATTTAAATTGCTATAATTAGGGTACTGAATCGATTTGGAGGCAAATCCATGCACTTTGAAATGAGTAAACAAGTAATAGATCCCATGGTCGTAATGAAAAAGGTTGAACAGCGAAATGCTGGTGCAATCACATTGTTCATCGGCACTGTCCGCGAGCTTACAGCCGATAAGAAAACTGAATTTCTGATCTATGAAGCATATGAGTCTATGGCAGTGAAAAAACTTTCGCAGATTGGTGCGGAAATACAGTCTCGCTGGCAAGATACTGAAATAGCAATTACGCATCGTGTTGGGCGATTAGAAATTAGCGATATTGCTGTCGTGATTGCAGTTTCAACACCACATCGCAACGATGCTTATGAGGCAAACCGTTATGCGATCGAGCGGATTAAAGAAATCGTACCTATTTGGAAAAAGGAACATTGGGATGATGGAGAGGAATGGGTTGGAAATCAGTTGGGAACTACTGAATACAAATCGGGTAAACCTGAGGAGGTAAGCGAATGATTCAAGTACATTACTTTGCACATTTGAGAGAACAAACAGGTGTTGCTAGTGAAACATTTCCGCTAGCTGGTAAAACGATTGCGATTTTAAAAGAAACTCTTACACAAAAGTATCCACTTGTGACAATTGCTCAAATGATGATTGCTGTTAACGAGGAGTTTGTGCAGGAAGAAACCATTTTGGCAGATGGTGATGTCGTGGCCTTTATTCCGCCAGTTAGTGGTGGCTGATGATCGAAGCGCAATATACAAGGAGAAAACGATGAGTGAACGTTATTCTAGACAAGAATTGTTTGCCCCGATTGGGAAAGCTGGACAGGAGAAGATTAAGTATAAGCATGTACTTGTGCTTGGTTGCGGTGCGCTTGGTTCTTCATTAACAGAAATGCTTGTCCGCGGGGGGATCGGTCATCTGACAATGATTGACCGTGATTATGTGGAAATGAGCAATTTACAGCGACAAAACTTATTTACTGAGTCCGATGCATTAGAGCGGCAGCCAAAAGCGATTGCGGCGAAAAAAAGATTACTAGCAATCAATTCTGATGTTAGAATGACCGCGATTGTTGCAGATGCCACGGTCCCAATGCTCGAGGAATTATTGCCAGATATTGATTTAATAATTGATGCAACAGATAATTTTGAAACAAGAATGATCCTTAATGATTTATCACAGCAATTCATGATTCCGTGGATCTATGGCGCTTGTGTCGGGAGTGTTGGCATGAGTTTCACCATTCTTCCCGGCAAAACCCCCTGTCTCAATTGTTTACTAAACGCCATTCCAATGCAGGGGATGACATGTGATACTGGTGGTATTATCTCTCCTGCAGTGCAAATGACAACGGCACACCAAGTCAGTGAAGCGATGAAGATACTTGTTGAAGATTTTGATGCACTTCGCGGAGACTATCTCTATTTTGATCTCTGGCGTAATGAGTCTAAGACCATTCGTGTTGGCAAAGTGAAAAACAAGGACTGCTTATCGTGCGGAGAAAAACCAAGTTACCCATTTCTCGCTAAAGAAAACCAAATGAAACCGACAGTCCTTTGCGGCCGGGATACAGTTCAAATTCGTCCTGCTAGAGAAACGGAGATCGACTTTACTAAGCTTTCTGAACAACTAGAGAAGGCTGGCTTTGATGTCAGTATCAATCCCTTTCTCCTCTCTGTGCAATTTGAAACGGAGCGAATGGTGATTTTTAAGGACGGACGCGCTATGGTTCATGGCACTAAGGATATCGCTCATGCCAAAACTATTTATCACCGATTCCTTGGCTGATAGAAAAGTTGAATGAAATTGACAATTAAGCACATTCAATTACAATGAGTTGATTTGTTTCAAATGATGATTTTTAATCTAATTTTACACAGTTTAAAAGATAATGGAGGCGCATTCAAGATGCTTGAAACAAGAAAGATCATTTCAATTGGTGAAGCTGCTCATGCCATTATGACACATCAAAAGTGCGGCACAATCGAACATGTACCTCTAATGGCATGCGAAGGTCGATTTTTGGCTAAAGATATGATAGCAACTTGTGATTTGCCCCATTTCACAAGATCCGCCTTCGATGGATTTGCTGTGCGGGCGGAAGATACCGCCAGTGCACGCCCCGAGAAGCCATTAACACTTGAAGTTGTTGACCATATCGGTGCTGGAATGGTGACGGATAAAATAGTTACCACAAACCAAGCAGTACGGATTATGACAGGTGCACAAATGCCAGCTGAATGTGATGCTGTTGTTGCCTTAGAATTGGCGAAGGAATTCCAGAAAGATGGCAAAACTTTTGTGACAATCAAGCGAGCCGCAAAGATCGGTGACCATATCTCTTACCAAGGCGAAGAAACGAAGCTAGGGACAACACTCGTCACTAAAGGGACGAGAATCCATGCTGGCATTAGTGCATCGCTGGCAACTTTCGGTTATGAAACAGTACCTGTTGCGAAGAAACCAGTTGTTGGCATTCTAGCAACTGGATCGGAGCTTCTCGAGGTCTCTGATCCTCTTGTACCTGGGAAAATCCGCAATAGCAATACTTCAATGATTGTTGCCCAAATCCATAAAATTGGCGGGAAAGCGATTTACTTCGGCAAGTTGGCAGACGATTTTGAAACGAGCTACCAAAAAATCAATGAAGCTTTTGCTAAGGTTGATTTCTTAATTACTACAGGCGGGGTTTCCGTCGGTGATTACGATTTAATGCCAGATGTATACCAGAAAATGAATGCCCATATTCTTTTTAATAAAGTAGCGATGCGGCCGGGCAGTGTCACAACTGTCGCTGAGAAAGACGGAAAATTGATCTTCGGTTTATCAGGGAATCCTTCTGCCTGCTATGTCGGTTTGGAGCTATTTGTTAGACCAAGCATACGGGCAATGCTCTTTTCATCAGCACCTCATTTACAAAAAATCACGGCTTACTTAGGTTCTGACTTTACCAAACCAAATCCATTTACTCGGTTCATTCGTAGCGAACTAGGGTTTCGAGATGGTAAAGTTTTCGCAAATCCAGTCGGCATAGATAAATCAAACATTATTCTCAGCCTGATCAAGGCAAATAGCCTAGCAGTGCTACCAGGCGGGACAAGGGGTTTTCAAGCTGGCGATCAAGTTGAAGTGCTACTCATTGATGATCACGAAGGAAGCGAATGGCCATGGTAAATCCAATCATTCAAGTAGTTGGTTACCAAAACAGCGGTAAGACTACGCTTGTATCGAAGTTGGTTGCTGACTTTTCAAAACAAGGAATTGCTGTGGCGGTGCTTAAACATCATGGTCATGGCGGCGCACCAGAAGCCAGTGATTGCAAGAAAGATTCAGAAAAACATTTTCGGTCTGGAGCAATTGTTTCCGCTGTTGAGGGTAATGGGATTTTACAGCTTTCTGCACAGAAGCGGACATCTCTAGCACTAAACCTGTCATTATTGCAATCTTTCCAGCCAGATTTGATTTTGATAGAAGGGTATAAAAACGAATCCTATCCCAAAATTGTGATCGTGCGTCACCATCGTGACCTAGCGCTGATTGAGCAGCTAGACGCTATCATTGCGGTCGTCTATTGGCCGGAAATCGAAGCTGAAATGAATGTCAATTACGCTGAATATACAATCTTTAAATTAGCTGATAACCAACTTTCTCAATGGCTACGGGAGAAAATTGCGTTAAAGTAAACTAAATTTAGAAGGTAGGGGGATGAAATGGATGTCACTGTATTGATTTTAGCTGGCGGACAATCTAGTCGTATGGGAGAAAATAAAGCATTGCTGATAATTGACGGCAAAACGATGATTGAACATGTTATTGGTTTTGCTCAGTCAATTACCGATCAGGTCATCCTTGTCACGAACTCCCCAGAGCTATACCAATCCTATCAACTACGACAAGTTGCTGACTTGCGGAAAGACATGGGTCCACTAGCTGGAATTGAAGCTGGGCTAACCGCTTCGACAACAGAAATTAATTTTATCGTCGCCTGTGATATGCCCTTTGTAGATCCCGAGGTGGGCAGAGACATTCTGGGGCAGTTGGGTGCTCATGATATCGCGGTACCTCTTATTGATGGACAAAGACACCCACTTTTTGCTGCCTACCGTCAATCGACGTTACCAATATTGAGCAAGATGCTTGACCGTGGCGAACGGAAAATACTTGATTTTTTCAATCTGGTCGATGTCCATTGGTTGTCTGATCTTACGAAAGAACGAGCTGGACTTCCTATTTTCTATAACATGAATACGCCTGAAGAATACAGACAAGCAAAACAAAAAATACGGGGGGAGAAAAACAAATGAGTGAAAAATCCCATAAAAAAAATGCACCAGCCAATGTTCATTGTATGGTGGTCACTGTGAGCGATACAAGAACAGAAGAAACAGATAAAAGTGGGCGGCTAATGATTGAGTTGCTTGAAGCAAATGGGCATTCTGTTGGTGCCTACAAAATTGTAAAAGATGATCGAATGGAAATTGAGACAGCTGTTACGGATGGCGCAGCCGCCCAGAATATTGATTGTGTCCTACTGAATGGTGGAACGGGCATTGCCAAGCGGGATGTAACTATTGAAACAATTGAGGCGCTTTTTGAGAAGAAATTGGCTGGTTTCGGTGAAATCTTTCGGATGTTAAGCTACACGAAAGATATCGGCTCAGCTGCGCTCCTATCCCGAGCAGAAGCTGGCATTATCAATCATACTGCTGTCTTTGCAACCCCAGGATCTACAGGTGCCGTTAAACTAGCGATGAATGAATTGATTCTTCCGGAACTTGGTCATATAATTGGTGAGCTGAGAAAAGATTTATAGCGACCAAAAACCTTGTTATACTATGGATACCTTTTAAAAAAATTCAAGGGAAGTGGTGATTCGAATGTCTAAATTGACGCACTTTAACGAGTCCGGACGCGCTAAAATGGTTGATGTGTCTAACAAGCCAGAAACCGTTCGCACAGCGCTAGCACAGTCGAGTATTTTTTTAAACAATGAAATTTATACCCATATTATTGAGCATAGCATCAAAAAAGGCGATGTCCTTGCTGTTGCTCAGATTGCTGGCATAATGGCAGCAAAGAAAACAGCAGATATCATTCCAATGTGCCACCCACTTTCGCTTCAAGGCGTTGATATTCAGTTCCAGTGGAACAATGAGAATGAGCGTCATCAACTCATTATTCATGCTGAGGTAAAGACCAAAGGGACAACTGGCGTTGAGATGGAAGCCCTTACAGCTGCTTCTGTAGCAGCTTTGACTGTTTATGATATGTGCAAAGCACTTGATAAAGGGATGATGATTGGTGAAACCTCTCTGATTGAAAAACACGGCGGATTTTCTAGTCCTGATTACCAGCGTGAATTCAGCGGATAATAGCTGAATTTCACGCATGGTTAATAAAGCAGATGCTTTATTAACCATGCGTCTTTCGTCTCTCTTTGTAATAATTCAAAAATTGTCTTCTCATACGATTCCCATTTGATCTGTTTTCCTATATTCTCCTCCTTGCGCGAATCTTACCGCTAATTTATATACACTACTTCCTAATCTTGTGATAACTTTATTTTGGAAATTGTCATTTTAAAGGAGGAAAAGAAAAATGGGTGCAAACTAGATTTGTTCACATATTTCCCACCCTTTATTAAACGATGCTCTTCTTTAAGCTAAGGATTATTTAAAAACACCCTTAGCAATCAGCATCACGTTAGATGGCTTCTCTGCAAGTCTCCGCATGAAATACCCGTACCAGTCACGGCCATAGGGCATATAAACACGAACTGTATAACCTTCCTTCGCAAGTTGCTTCTGCTTTTCAGTACAGATTCCATAAAGCAATTGGAATTCAAATTGCGTGCGCGGGATATTGTTTTCCTTCGTATACTGCTTTGTAAATTCGATAATGGCATCATCATGTGAAGCAACCATTGTATAATTGCCATTTTGCAGATGCTGCATGATTAATTTCTTCAAGTTGCTATCGATGTCTTTCTTCTCTGGATAGGCAACTTCAGGTGATTCTTTATATGCCCCTTTCACTAGCCGGATTTTCGGACTATATTCATTCAGGTTGTCTAAATCCTTTTCAGTTCGGTATAGATAAGCCTGCACCACTGTGCCAAGATTATCGAATTCTTTTACTAGTTGAAAATAGATATCAAATGTTTTCTGGCAGTGTGCATAATCCTCCATATCAATCGTCACATAGACATCATTTTTCTTCGCACTTGTGAGTATTCTTCGCATGTTGTTCATGACTACCTTTTCTGAAATATCCAATCCCATCGAGGTCATTTTTAATGATAATTGCGATTTCAGATTGTGTTTTCGGATCATTTCAATGGCTTCGATCGACCCATTAGCCATTTCGTTTGCTTCTGCTTCAGTTGTAATAAATTCACCGACATAATCCACTGTAACTAGGAGTCCATCATCATTTAATTTTTGCATCGCTTGAACTGCTTGTTCCATTGTTTCTCCAGCGATGAAACGTTTTGCACCAAATTTAAGCCCTACTTTTTTCGCAGATGAATTAAGCACTCGATTTTTCGATAGAAACAAGAAAAAACTTCGCAGCATTTTTTCCATGGAGATCCCATCCTTTCGAACATTACGAAATTATACTCATATTCTAGCAGATACGCCCCTTTTTCACGAGAAACATGATTCGGCAAATTTTGATATGGGCAGCATCATTTATACAAATGGTTTAGATAGGCAGGGCAGTAAATGATTTTCATGGTAAAAAAATGACGATCATTCGCATAGTAGCTACGAAAATCGTCATTTCTTGTTTGCTATGTTATTCGTGAATACCTAAAGCGATCTTACCATACCTCGTCATGCGGTCTTTGCTCCAAACTGGAGTCCAGACCAATTCTACTTTGACTTCTTTAATTTCATCGAAATCATCAAGCGCATATCGAACTTGTTCCATCAATTGTGGTCCAACCGGGCAGCCCATTGATGTCAATGTCATTTTCACATAAACAACGCCTTCGTCATCCATGTCCATTTCATAAACGAGTCCAAGATTGACGATATCAATTCCCAGTTCTGGATCCATAACCTGTTCCAGTGCTTCAAAATATTTATCTTTTAGTTCTTGTTCCATTTTGTTCCTCACAATCTGCCCCACTCTTTGCATGGAGCCGCTAATTTTGAAATTCTTGCTTTCATCATTATCATAGCAAAGTTTAGCAGAATCGTCACTTTTGACATCGACTATTTAGCTGGGCTCTTTGCGCTCATCTGCCAAATTTGCAAGCCAATCGACTAGTGCTAATATGCCATAGCGATTCACTTTGTGTCCACGGTTCTTTTCAATAACGATTTTGATTTCTTGCTTAGGGTGTGCCGCTTTTACTTGATTAGCAAAATCGATCTCACTGTCCATTGGAACGACTGTATCCGCATCACCATGCCAAATAAATAGTGGTCGCTCTGCTAGTTTCTCTGGCTCAAGCGATAAATCGTAGGGCTGTAAACTCCGCTCAATGCCTGCGACTGAAAATTGCTTTTGCACTGCTTCATCTAGTTCAGCAACTCTTGCTTTAGCAAATGCCACAAGCGCCGGATCCCCCATCATGCTGAATGCTGCTTTAATCCAGCTATACTGCGAAATTGCCGCAAATGTTGTGATTGCTCCCATTGAAATACCGCCGAGATAAATCTCTTTTTCATTGACGCCATATTTTCCAACTATCGATTCTTTCAATAGCGCCAGCTCAGCAACCGATTTCAAAATAATTTCACCAATCGCATAGGTACGATCTTTGTCTGTAAATGCTACACCACGCTCACCATGATGAGAAGCATCTGGCAAGAATACCTTAAACCCTTTCTCTGCAAGTAAATAGGCATAGTGTAGGTTTGCTTCCTTACCATTAGTGATACCGTGAAGAATGATAGTGGCTGGTGATTCCACTGCCGGTCCGTTGGGGTCCTTGTATATATACAACGTAGGAATGTCACTGATTTTTATATTTTCAATTTTTATCACAAGTACTTACCCCCTCTTTTATGTCACTTCTATTATAGAAAAAAATCAGGAAAAAGAAAATCTAAAGTTTCTTACTGCGCTGTATGCCTATAAAAGATGGCATGACATAAGATTTCGTACCATACAGTAAGAATAGACAACAATTAAAAAATACAAACAAGATTGTCATTATACCGATTAATATATACTTCAATTTCGACTACGCCACTGCGCTAGTAGATAATGACAATACCCTCTTGTAATAACAGTTACCAGTAAAGATAAAATTTTAACGAAAAAAGAGAAAAGGTGAAGAAATTTGATGAGTCAGGTTGTTCGATCTACAAATCCGATTCGATTTGTGACGGCTTCGGCCCTTTTTGACGGGCATGATGCGTCGATCAATATTATGAGGCGAATGCTTCAGGCTTCGGGGGTTGAGGTGATCCATTTAGGGCATAATCGCTCGGCTCAGGAAGTTGTGAACGCTGCCATTTCCGAGGATGCGAACGGAATTGCGATTAGTTCGTATCAAGGTGGACATATCGAGTATTTGCAGTATATGTTTGATTTACTCAGACAGAACGGGGCGAGCCATATCCGCATTTTCGCTGGTGGTGGTGGGGTGATTATCCCTAGTGAAATCGTCGTGCTTGAGGCTTATGGCATTGCAAAAGTGTTTTCACCTGAAGACGGCCTGTCACTTGGACTCCAAGGCATGATTGATGCAATGATTGATGCGATCCCTCACCGCGCACCAAGAGAGATCAGCAGGGAAGTAGCACGCCTTGATAAGGAAAGTTGGACTAGCATTGCTCGACTGATTACAATTGCAGAGGAACATCATACTACCTTTCAAGATTCACCAATTGAGCATGCACTAAAAACACATTTCAAGGAAATCCCCAATGTCCCCGTTATCGGGGTTACGGGTACTGGTGGCGCCGGAAAAAGTTCGTTAACCGACGAGTTGGTACGGCGTTTCCTTGCGCAATACCCATCGCGTTCTATTGCCATTCTTTCAATTGATCCTTCTAAAATGAAAACGGGTGGCGCATTGCTTGGTGACCGGATTCGAATGAATGCAATTCATCATCCAAATGTGTATATGCGGAGCTTAGCAACGAGGAATTCTCGTTCGGAAGTTAGTTTGGCAACAAAAGATGCGATTCAAATTGTGAAAGCTGCTGGATTTGATCTTGTGCTTGTTGAAACAAGTGGAATTGGTCAAGGCGATGCTGAGATTGTAGCGCTTTGCGATCTTTCAATGTATGTGATGACTAGTGAATTTGGTGCAGCGACTCAGCTCGAGAAAATTGATATGATTGATTTCGCTGATTTGATTGTGATTAATAAATTTGATCGGCGTGGCTCTCTGGATGCCTTACGCGATGTTCGCAAACAATTTAAACGCAGCCGAGCGCTTTTTGCGGTTGCTGATGAATCACTGCCCATTTTCAGCACGATGGCAAGTCAGTTTAATGACGAAGGTACCGACCTGCTCTTTGCCAATTTGCTAGCACTCATAAAAGATCATACAGCTTGCAGCTGGATTCATTCGCAACCTGAGTCTACATTACGCCATCATTTAAATAGTAGAAAGCATTCGATCATTCCACCCGATCGTAGTAGTTACCTCGGTGAAATTGTTCAAACAATTCGAACGCATCAGAAACAGATTGCTGTGGAAGTACAATTAGCACGACAGTTGGCCCAAGTTGAAGGCACTAAGCAACTTCTTCAAACCTCGGCACTAGATAACATCAATTTCATGGACACATTGAATGCACTGATATCGGATCTGCAGGCAAAAATGAAGCCTGAATCGCTAAAATTACTACAATCATGGCCGGAGATACGTGCTCAATACCAACACGCAACAGCAGAAAATAGCATAGGCGTTCGATTTACACAATCACTTTCTGGAAATCAAATTCCCCGCGTCAGTGTACCGAAGTTTGAGGAGCAAGGTGAAATCTTGCGGTTTCTCTTAAAGGAAAACCTGCCAGGCTATTTTCCATTTACTGCTGGCGTCTTCCCTTTCAAACGAACGAGTGAAGATCCAAAGCGGCAATTTGCTGGAGAAGGTACACCAGAGCGCACCAATCGGCGTTTTCATTACTTATCTAAAAATGATACTGCGAAGCGGCTATCGACTGCGTTTGATAGCGTAACCCTTTACGGCGAAGATCCTGACTGGCGTCCCGATATCTATGGAAAAATTGGCAATAGTGGTGTCAGTATTTGCACGCTCGATGATATGAAGAAGCTCTATCACGGCTTTAATTTATGTGATCCTTCAACCAGTGTATCGATGACAATTAATGGGCCAGCACCGATCCTGCTTGCCATGTTTATGAATACAGCTATAGAGCAACAGGTTTCAATTTTCACAGAGAAAAATGGCCGAACACCATTGCCAGATGAGCTAGAACAGATTCGATCACAGACGCTACAAACTGTGCGCGGAACCGTGCAAGCAGATATTCTCAAAGAAGACCAAGGGCAGAACACTTGCATTTTTTCTACGGAGTTTGCTTTAAAAATGATGGGGGATATGCAGCAGTATTTTATTGATCATCAGGTGCGAAATTATTATTCGGTGAGTATTAGCGGCTATCATATTGCTGAGGCTGGTGCTAATCCAATTTCTCAGCTTGCTTTTACATTGGCAAATGGGTTTACCTATGTCGAGTACTATTTGAGCCGGGGTATGGCCATCGACAACTTTGCGCCAAATTTATCGTTCTTTTTTAGTAATGGGCTTGATCCTGAGTATACGGTGATGGGGCGTGTAGCGCGCCGGATTTGGGCGATGGCGATGAAGTATCGCTACGGTGCGAACGAGCGCAGCCAGAAGTTAAAATATCACATCCAGACTTCTGGGCGCTCTCTTCATGCAGGCGAAATGGATTTCAATGATATCCGCACAACACTGCAGGCACTCCTTGCCATTAATGACAACTGCAATTCACTTCATACCAATGCATATGATGAAGCCGTGACAACACCAACCGAAAATTCTGTGCGCCGAGCCATGGCGATTCAGTTGATTATTAATAAGGAATTTGGTCTTGCTAAAAACGAGAACCCATTGCAAGGTGCTTTTATTATTGATGAATTAACTGATCTTGTAGAGGAGCGAGTGTTGGCTGAGTTCGAACGTATCCATCAGCGTGGCGGCGTCCTTGGCGCTATGGAGACTGGGTATCAACGCGGCAAAATTCAAGATGAATCGATGGCTTATGAACATCAAAAGCATAGCGGGCAACTGCCGATTATTGGTGTGAATACATTTATTCATCCTGATGGGAGCGAAGTTGCTGGTGAAATCGAATTAGCACGTTCGACTGATGAGGAGAAGCAAATGCAGATTCGGCACCTTGGATTATTTTTAGAACGGAATCAACAAGCATCACAGCCTGCACTGGAACAGCTGAAACTGGTTGCTCGTCAAGGGGGAAATCTCTTTACGGAGTTGATGGATTGTGTCAAAGTCGCTTCCCTTGGGCAAATTACAGCTGCCTTATATGAGGTGGGTGGACAATACCGGCGTAATATGTAATCCTAGGATACAAATAGTCATTTAAGCATATGCTGTTTTTCATGTCCTATCTACTGAGCATGATTGACGCCAGCATAGATATTTGCTTCCAATGATTCCCAGGGAGAGGTGACAGAATGAAAATTTATACGAAGACTGGTGACCAAGGTGAAACAAGTCTTGTTTATGGGCAGCGTGTTGCCAAAGATTCGGCACGTGTTGAAGCTTACGGAACTTGCGATGAAGCAAATTCAATGATTGGTTTAGCTATTTCTTTACTGCCAGAAACTAGTGATTGGACACAGTTTGAAACATTTTTTCAGACCGTACAGACAAAACTGTTCCATGTTGGTTCTGAGTTATCGACACCATCTGGAAAGCAAGTGGCTTGGGTTGTCACGATAGAAGATGTGCAGTTATTGGAAGCGCAAATTGATCAAATGGATGCGGAACTCTCGCCACTTACTAAATTCATACTGCCAGGTGGACATCGTGCTGCAGCGACGCTCCACCTAGCAAGAACGATTGTCCGCCGCGCTGAGCGAAATGCAGTAACGATCAGTCACTTGGAAGCAGTGAGTGAGTATGCCCTGATGTACCTTAATCGCCTGTCAGATTGCCTCTTTGTTGCAGCACGATACGTGAACCAGAGAACCGGTACAAACGAACCCACCTTGCATCAATAAGAAATGAAAAGACAGTCTCGCACTTCGCAGTAGGAAGCAGAAAGGGGGCTGCCTGTTCTTTTACTAAAAATCATTATCCAATAAAAAAGCATATCCATCAAAACGCTTTGAATAGGCATTTTTCTGGACATGCTTTTTATTTAAAACAAATTAGCTAACCATCGTCGCAAGAACAAGGACAACAACGTTAATTGCAATCAGGATTGCAATCAGCTTTCCAACA
Organism: Caryophanales bacterium; assembly: GCA_031554185.1. GTDB lineage: Bacteria > Bacillota > Bacilli > JARBTR01 > JARBTR01 > JAVBKE01. The sequence continues at coordinate 23,052 of JAVBKE010000046.1, read as the reverse complement.
AATTTAAGCCATGTACCGTAGTTTACTTTCGCAATTGCCAATGCGCCCATCAGTACAGCTGATGTTGGTGTAATCAAATTGACGATACCAGAAGCTGACTGGTATGCCGTCACGACGATATGTTGTGGTACATCAACAAATGGTGCAAGTCCACCAATGATTGGCATGGTTGCTGAAGCAAGGCCTGAAGTTGATGGAATTAAGAATGACATTGGAAGATAGAACACAAATGTCAATACGCTGAATATCGCTGGCGGCAGCCCGCTCAGCGCGTCTGCTCCCCAGTGTAAGACTGTATCTGTAATCATGCCATCATTCATAATAACTTGAATTCCTCTGGCTAGTCCCACAATAAGCGCTACGCTCAGTAGATCTTTTGCCCCATCCACAAACGAATCGACAATATCAGATTCCTTCATTCTTGCCACAAGACCAATTACAATCGACATCACAAGGAATAACATCGTGATCTCAGTAAAGTACCATTCGCCAAGCGGTAGTGATGATTGACCATAGAAATCACCAATGAAAGGAATTTCTTTAATTTTGCTATTAATCGTATTAAAGATTGTCCAATTCTCATTCAATTGTGACCATGGCACGAGCGAAGCAATCATCACTACGAATGAGATACAAAACAACCAAAGCACTTGCTTTTGCTTACGTGTAGTCGTTGCTACATCTTCCACAATAGCAAAATGTTTTTTATGTTCAGGCATTTGATCAGCAATGAGAGACTTCGTTGGATCTTTCTCCACTTTAGAGGCATAGCGATAGACGTAAAGAATGCTGACGCCAACACATAGAACGAATAGCAATAGACGAATCACAATGCCATCACCAATTGAAATCCCTAAAGATTGAGAAGCAACCCCTGTTGCAAACGGGTTTACAGTCGATGCCAAAGTTCCTGCCCCTGCACCGAGGAAGATGATTGCGACGGCTGTCAGCGTATCAAAACCGGCGGCAATAATGACCGGTATCAACAATGGATAAAACGCCATCGTCTCCTCAGCCATACCATAGGTTGTACCACCTAAGGCAAAAATGAGCATGAGGATCGGAATCAGCCGTTTCTCCTTCCCTTTCGACTTCTTCACTACGCTCCCAATACCAGCATCGATTGCGCCTGTCCTTTGAACAACACCAAGAAATCCACCAATAACGATAATAAACAAGGAAACACTGATGGCACCATCAGTTGTGTCCGTACCGATCATTCCGTTAATTGGTGCGGTGGCAACATCCCACAACCCCTGTGGTTGTTGGTCAATTTGTTCGTAAGATGAAGCATCAATATTTCCACTCTTGTCAGTCTCATACTGACCAGCTGGAATAATCCAAGTGAGCGCGGCTACAAAGATAATGATAAGAAATAATACTGTAAACGCTGAGGGCATTTTAAATTTTTTCTTCATTTAAAAGCACCTACCTTTCTTTTTTTTTGAAACTTTACTTTGTAAACTTAAGCATTCTCTTTGCAACATAAGCGATAAATCGCTTCCACATAAATATCCATTGCTTTTTTGAGATCAGCTATTTGTAGATATTCATTGGGTTGATGTTCAGTTTTTACCGAATTCGGGAATAACATACCAAATGCAACGCAATTATTCATTGCTCTTGCATAAGTTGCCCCACCAGAAGAGATTGGCTTTGTATCATAATCTCCACTCACCTCTTGATAAACAGTGAGTAAATTTGTCACTAATTCACTTTCAAGCGGTACATAAATGGAAGCCAAGTAGTCAAATTCTTCAAAGGTTAGGTTGTACTTTTTCGCAGTAGCAGTTAACTTTTGACAAACCTCGTTTTTATCTGCTGTCACTGGAATGCGCATGTCTATGCTTAATACTGTTTCGTTCTCATTTACCTGTAACTTTCCAACATTACATTTCAGTTTCCCTGAGACGTCATCTTCTACAACGCCAAAGATTTTACTAGCAAAAGCGTCCTCGCCAATCTCATTTGCAATAAACTGTACTGCATCGTTTTTCTTGCCCATTTTATCTAAGGCAATTGCTAATCGACTCACTGCGTTGATCCCATCTTCAGGGTTCTTTGCATGGCATGATTTACCTACGACTTCTGTCGCATTTTGATGTTTTTGAAATTTAAAGCCGCTTTCCTCAAGATGAAATTCAACATCATGAAAATCTTTCCCATCGTAAATCGCTTTTGAAGGTACAACATTGAAAGCATCACCACAATTTAGCGCAAGTTCTGCGCTTCCTTTTCCCTTCAGCTGCACCTGTAGCAATCCTTTTTCAGCAAAAATTAATGGAAAAGAGGCATCAGGCGCAAATCCCATAGTAGGGTATTTTTCTTTCTTGCCATAAGCCGCCATACAACGCCACAGTGTTTCCTCATCCGTTCCAAAAATAAAACGAATTTTCTTTGTAAATGTACAGCCTGCATCTATTAGCGCTTTCAGCGCAAAAAGAGCCACCATTGCTGGACCTTTATCATCTTGCGTCCCTCTACCATACAATCGCCCACCTCGGAGTTCAGGCGAAAACGGCGCTGTATTCCAAAGCGTTAGATCACCTGCTGGCACAACATCTAGATGACAGAGAATCCCGAAAGTGTCTTCTTGATCACCGTAATCAGCGTAACCGTAGTAACCATCAGGATCGATAAATATTTTCATCCCAATTGATCGGCAGATTTCCAACGTCTCGCGTAGTGCACGCGCAATCTCTGGACCAAATGGCATTCCAGCTGCACTGTTCTCCTCATCACACACAGATGGGATTCGAACAAGCTGTGAGATAGACGCCACGCACTCATCATATAGTGATGTAGAAACCGGAATGTTCTTCATAGACATGACCTCCTTTTTATGTGACAGTTAACAATGTGTTTGGCAGAAGTCAAGTACGAATGAACCAGAGCTACAGTATTACAATAAACCTCGCCATTTCCCATCATGTGCTGCCCCTTTTAATCCCTTTTAGTGTTCTCTAAAAACGATTCTATTTCGACAATTTACGCGCTCAGATTCCTTTAAATTATAGCACGAGTTCACCAAAGTTACAAAAACTATTTTGTAAAATTAAGGATACTTAGACACTATTTTTTTGAAACTATTTTACCGAAGTAAATCGCTGTTTTCTCATAAACAATTGGCATTGTTCGATCTTAGGTATGTGACAACATTTGCAAAGTAGATCGTTCTCTTCTTGAACAAGCTAGCCTTCCCACTAGGAGTCGTTAAACACCCCTAAATTCAAAGAACACAACTGGCTTTATTATGATTCAATTTAGATTAATTTATGCCCAGCAGTGCATCGGAAAAATGATACTTGCGGATTTATGAGGATACCTTTTAAGTCAAAAACTTTCAAAGAATTGCGGATTCCAGATGTGGGAAGTTGTCAAAGACGGCGTGGTGTTAGAAACTTAGCTGGTTAGTCCATGTAGTAATAGACTGCCTCTCTTGGCTTAGTTGGCACGAAGAAAAGAAACCAATTAACATTATAAAAAACTGCCACGGTACTGTGCGTTAATCTACACACAATTCCATGGCAGTTTTATATAAATGCTTACGCCTTTAAAAGATAACCCGCGATAACAAGGCGCTGAATTTCATTTGAACCCTCATAAATCTGTGTAATCTTGGCGTCACGCATATACCGTTCGACCGGGTAGTCACGTGTGTAACCATAACCGCCAAACACTTGAACTGCTTCGATGGTTACTTCCATCGCAATATCACCAGCAAATAACTTGGACATCGCTGACTGTAACCCATAGGCATATCCCTGGTCCTCACGCCAAGCTGCTTGATAAGTAAGTAAGCGAGCAGCCTCAATTTTTGTCGCCATATCAGCTAATTTAAATTGAATTGCTTGTAATTGACTAATTGGCTTACCAAATTGCACACGTGACTTTGCGTATGTTGTTGCTTGATCTAATGCACCCTGTGCAATACCAAGTGCTTGGGCAGCTATCCCATTACGACCACCATCTAGTGTCATCATGGCAATTGTAAAGCCATCACCTACTTGTCCAAGCAGATTTTCCTTTGGAACCCGGCAATTTTCAAAACGGACTTCTGTTGTAGCTGATGAACGGATTCCTAGTTTTCGCTCCTTTTTCCCAGTTAAGAATCCTTCAAAGCTTTTCTCTACGATGAAAGCAGCGATCCCTTTGTGTTTTAAGGATGGATCTGTTTGAGCAAATACAATATAAACATCAGCACAACCACCATTGGTAATGAAGATTTTCGCACCATTGATGATCCAATGATCCCCATCGAGTGTCGCAGTTGTCTTCATCGCTGCTGCATCTGAGCCGGAACCTGCTTCTGTTAAGCAATACGCCCCCATACTTCTACCCTCGGCCATTGCTCGTAGATAAGTTTGCTTCTGCGTTTCAGTGCCAAATCGATAAATAGGCCAACCTGCGAGAGATGTATGTGCAGATAAGGTGACACCAATTGATGCATCAATACGTGACAGCTCTTCAACAGCAATGACGTAGCTGAGATAATCTGCACCAGCACCACCATATTCTTCTGGCCACGGAATTCCGCACAGACCTAGTGCTGCCATCTTGTTCCAAATGGTCATTTCAAAATATTCTTCCTCATCACGCCGAGCCGCTGTTGGCTCGCATTCTGTCACAGCGAATTCGTGGACCATATCGCGCATCATCTGACATTCTTCTGACAATTGAAAATGCATGGAGAACCTCTTTTCGTGAGATGAAAACTGTATCATCAGCGGTAAATATTTTTCCTGTACTATTTCATATGCCGAATAACTAGTAAAAATTCATCACACTAGTAAGACTTTTCGCAAGGTTTTAGGATGAATCCATTTTATCTTTGATACCCGGTTCAAATCCACTATCTTTTTTAGAGAAAAAGGCTGATTGAGTTGCTTGTTGGCCGGGCGTTTCTTCTTATGTAACACGCTTCATTTGAACATCAATGGATAGAACGGTTGTAAGACTCACAATTTAAACAGAAAATTCTTCTTAGCCTAAAAAACGGAACAATTGTCGCCTTCACGATGATTGTTCCGTTTTCTATTATCCACTAGAATATCTTGCAACAAATTTTCCAGCCTGCTTAAATCGTATCATCCTTTTGGTTCTTTCGTCTTCCTATTGCAAACAGCATGAGGAGTGCTAATCCGAATAATAGACCGCCTAGGTATCTGTTTTGATCACCTGTTTTTGGCATACTAGATTGACCTTTATTCTGCTCTAGTTTTGGTGCTTTCGTTCCTGTTGCCTCGGTTCCGTCATCTCGGCCAGTTGGGTTAACTGTTGGCGTGATCGGAGCTACACTCTCTATTTCATAGTTAAATGAAACAGTTGCGTCATTTACCACATGCTCAATCGTTGCAATATTACTTTGTTGTTGTGGACTTCCATCCACTGAGTAGCCTAGATAGTCATATCCTACTGCAATAGGTGCTTCTTTGCTGTACGTATCGCCTTTATCAACAATTGTATACGTGTCAGCTGGTAGTGAGCTTGTTGGTGCTAGATATTTTTCTGTGATCGTGACATCTTCTTTACCATTATTGTTCATATCTTGTCCATACACCATTGTAATTGTATGCGTAGCTTGTACAGCTTCTATTCTTGGTTTCCCTACCTGTAGTGTCGCCATTCCATCAACCGTATACCCAAGGTATGTGTAGTCTGTAATTGTTGCAGCAGTTTCTGTATAATCTGCACCTAGATCAACTACTTCAGATGTATCTGCTTTAATAGTTGTGCCTGCCTCATCAACGTATTTCTCTGTAATTGTTACGTCTTCTTGCCCATTACCATCTTTATCCTGACCAAATACAAATGTAATATCTGTATCTGCTGCAATTGGTCCCCCAATTATAATTGGATCACCTGTGTGTAGCGCTGTCTCAGGTGTTTCTCCAGCTAGCTTATAGCCTACGTACACATAATCCTCAATAACCGGCAAAGTAGAAACTGCTTGACTATAGCCTGCCGCACTATTCTTATCAATTTTGATCACTTTATCGGCTTTTATTTGTTTGCCGTCACGATCTTGGTATTTCTCAGTGATGATCACTTCTTGATTATCTATAATCCCATTGCCATCACCATCTGCACCATATACCAATGTGACTGTTTGCGATGTTGTGATATCCGGCAGGCTCGGAGAACCCATCGATAATGTACTATCTGAATCTATTTTGTATCCCTGATAGATATAACCTGGAATTGTTGGTGCTGGTGTGGTGTAGTCATCGTTTATTTCAACAATCAGAGAATCATCAGGTTTAATTGTGGTGCCAACTTCATCCACATATTTTGCTGTCACTGTCGCTTCTAAGCTATCAATAATCCCATTTTCGTTTTCATCTTTACCGTAGATCATTGTGACTGTATGCGGGGCTTGTACATCCGAAATACCCGGATTGCCCGTTTTCAAAACCGTATCACCGTCAAGCTTGTAACCCATATAAATATGCTTACTGACAATCGGAGCTGATTGACTATAGTCAGTTCCTTTATCGACTACCTTCGCTGTATCGGGTGAAATCGTAGCCCCTGCTTCATCTACATACTTTTCTGTAATTGTCGCATCGACAATACCATTACCATCCTTATCTTGACCGTATACCATCGTAACTGTTTCTTGCGCTTGTACGTTTGATATAGTTGGAACACTAGTTGTAATGACCGAATCTCCTGATTTTTTGTATCCCAGATAGACATAGCCCGGAATGGTTGATGCAGATGTTGGAGCGTAGTCACTCCCTATATCAATCACTTGTGTGGTGTCAGTTTTGATTGTTGCACCCGCTTCGTCTACGTATTTCTCAGTGAGATCTACATCTTCAATTCCATTTTCATTTTTATCATTGCCATATACATAGGTAATGCTTGTATCACTTGTAATTGGCCCAGCGATTGTTGCTGGCTCACTGCTTCGTAAAGGTGTTTCAGCAGTATCTCCTGCTAGTCTGTAGCCCAAATACACGTAATCTTCAACAACTGGCAGTTCAGAAACTGCCTTACTATAACCTGTAGGGCTAGTCTTAATTATTTCTACTGAACTATCAGCCTCTAGCTGATTGCTATTGCGATTCTGATATTTCTCTGTTACAACACTTACATTTTTTATTACTTCTACTGCAATCGTTTTGGTTGTCGTCTTATTCGCATCATTCGTGACTGAATAAGTCACATGATAAACACCAGGTATATTTGTATTAACATCATTATTCGTCACACTGATTTTATTCGTGATATCTCCATCAGTAGCATCAACAGCAGTAACACCTACGAGAGGGTCAAACAAGGCTCCTTGCAATATTGTAGTATCCACTGCATTGATCACTGGTTCTGGATAATTCTTCAAATACATTGTTTTCTCTTCTGACTCTCCACCACGCTCATCTATCACATTAAACACAAGCTTGTGATTTCCTTCACTCAAGTCAGCTGGTAACATGACATTTCCTGAAAACGGAACGTCTGTCGCCTTGTTTGGGTTTGGGTATGATCCCATACTTACCGGATTACCACCATCTAACGAGTAGAAAAGTTCAAAACTGGCATCATCGATATCTACAGCTGTTCCAGAGACACTTAGTTGCTCACCCGGTAAAACCGCCATCGGATTCGTCTCTGTTGTATCTGGTACTAATGACTTAATCAGCGGCGGATAGTTCGCGTCATCTGCTCTAAATACAAACGATTCTGTGACAGATTCTCCCGGTTGCAATGTGGTTTCCGGATAAAACCCCCAAACTGCACTATCACCTGTATAGGCAGTCGAGTAACTAGGATCATTATCATATTTAACAAGACTTGGGTCATTAGGATTAGAATTGTAGCCAGAATATGAACCACCTTTAAAGCTCTCAATATTCGTAGCACCTGCATAGCTATCGTTAAATAATATTTGAAACTGTGCATCCTTTTCCAACCACTGCGCTAATATTCCACTATTAAATGGTAAATATTCTAGAGGCACATAGTCTTCATATTTACTGTCAACACCCATTTTTATATCCATATAGGGGCTTAGCCGAATTGTATGCGGGACAGCAGATGTATTCGTTACAGTCATCTTTACCTGCATTTGTAAATCTGTAAGCGGAACTAACTCCTCAACATATTTTACCCCATCAATCATTCTAGTTTGTTTGGTATCAGTCGTTTCAGCTGAAACAATTGGAATATCACTAAACTCTTTATTCGCAGCCGTATCTTGTTTAACATACCAATACAGACTGTCTGTCGACGACCCGCCTGAATATACAAATGACATCTTTTTGGGCTTGTTGTAAATATAAGCACCACCGTATGAATTAATACTATATGTCCATGCATCTTCGGGACTTGCCGCCTCTGCCTCAGATATCTGTGGAGAAAATCGGGCTGTTGGTAGAGCTGGGGCTATTATTAAAAGTAGGGCTATTATCGTTATAAACAATCTTCTTAAAAACATTAGCTTCTCTCCTGACTCAATCTATTTTTCACCTATGGTTGTTCTCTATGTTGTTCTGCAGCAAATCTCACTTTTTGCACAGATGGCTGTTTAATAAGCCGATCGTATAGCCATTCATTAAAGCAGTTACGACTGGATCTACTAGCTATGACATCTCTCATTCTATGCCATTAATATCCAAATCTTACAAACTACCAATGCTTCTGCTACAAAGAACGCGATAAGAATTACGCTACTATCCAAGCTTAGAGCCCTTCAAACACAATAAAATCCCTAATCTCGAACAATCGTTTAACTGCTTAAACAAAAATCACTACGATTCTTTTTATTTTCTAGGGTGTGTCTGAAAAAGCTTTCATAAATCTTTTTCAGACACACTAATGTATTAAGATGAAGAACGACAAGATAATTGCACAGTTTTTAATAGAAATTCACTAAAAATGATCATAAAAGTTTTATTTTATTTCGTCAATACTAGTTCTGGATTTTTTTTATCGAAATATTCCATCATACAATTATTCCAAAACGAATAGGTTATGCCGTAATGTCTTTTTATTCTATCACAGCAAATCAAAAGAATATATATGTAAATATTACAAGAACTTTGATGGTCAATTCTACAAAAGTCACTACATAATCACGCTATTCTCCTAGAGAATACCATTGGTTTTTTCATAGCAAAGGTAGGGAAACAATCGCTTTTTCCGCTACTGTACCCCTACCCTTTCAATTTAACTACTTAGCAAGAAACACATCTACATGCATTTTGTATAACATATCAAGCATCGTTTCATGTTTGATATCCGGATTAACCGCCATATAAATATGCAGTCCGTCTAGCGCCGAAAGCAGAAGTGTGGCGCTAGCATACGTATCCATTGGCACAAACTCGCCCTTTTCAACGCCCAAACGATACAATTCCCCGCATGCCTGAATGCACTCGTTATGATGCACCTGAAATGCCTCTGTCATTTGCTTTGCCCGTACTGCTTTTCCAAGCGCAATCATAAAGAACTGAAATTCTTTTTCCTTGGCTAGCCACAGTTCGAGATAACTTTTAATAAAATCTTTCAACCCCTCCTGAATCCGATCTGCCCTAGCCACTTCCGCAATTAAATCGTCATGAGAATGAGCCAACTGAATTGCTGTTGCCAGTAGAATCGCATCTTTATTTTGAAAATGGTGATACAATCCACCTTTACTCATTCCTGCACTGACAGCGATTTCATCCATCGACACATCAAATCCTTTTTCCACAAACACTTCAAGTGCTGCTTGCAAAATTGTCTCAATTCTCTTTTCTTTTGGTAATTTTTCAGACATAGTCATTTCCCTTTCTAGTAAAAACTCGTCTATTCAGACTTTCCTTCAATATCATTGTCCTGTCTCTTTAGACTTCTTCTTACCACCAAATGGGAACCACCAATTCCACTTACCAAGTAGCTTCATGAGCGAAGGAACCAATATCATCCGTACAATCGTTGCATCAATAAAGATCGCAATGGCAACACCTATACCAACTTGCTTGACAGGTAGAATCTCTGTAAATGCAAACGCACCCGTAACAGCAATGATAATCGCCGCTGCTGACGTGATAATTTTACTTGTCGAGGTCAGTCCCTTTAATGTCGCATAATCATTATCGCCTGTTTCTAGGTACACTTCCTGGATACGCGAGATCAGGAACACCTCATAATCCATACTCAGTCCAAACACCACTGAGAATAGGAACACTGGAATAATCACTGCAATTGGTGCTGGATCAACACCCAAATGGCCATCTTGGAAAATCCAAACAATGAGTCCAAATGCTGCTGACAAAGATAAGATGTTCATTATGACTGCTTTCAACGGAATCAACACTGATTTGAAAGCAAAGAGCAAGATGAAGAATGTCGTCACAAGAATAAAGGCAATCCCGTACGGTGCGCCTGCCCAAATCGCATCAAAAATTTCTTGATTAAATTTCGGTTCGCCTCCAACAGAATAAGTAAACCCATCCTGGTCATCTGCACCATTCTGCAGATCACCTGCCCAATTTTGCGCTTCTTTATTGGTCGCCGGCTCGTTTAGGGTTACCGACACCATTTGAGTGTCTTCATGAATAAATTGCTTAGTTAAAGTTGCCATCGCAGGATCTTGCATCGCTACGTTCAGCATCGCAGGATCATCAATTTGCGACACTGAAAAAATTGAATTTACTTCCTTTACAATTGGGTCTTTTGCAAGTTCCTTCGTAAACGCCTGAACCTCTTCTAATGATTCAACACTACTAGCATCACCATTGTCTAAAGTTAACACAATGGGTACTTGTGATGTCTCATCAGAAACAAAGTTATTAGCAAAATCCTCATACGTTTTTTTCGCAGGGCTACTATCTGGTAGTGAAGTAATATCCGGAACCTCAAGGCGAATATGAAACATCGGAATTACAGCAACAAACAGAATAAGCAGTGCACCAAGCATCATCTTAACTGGACGTTTCATCACAAAACTAGCAAAGCGATGCCATATCCCTTTTCCCTCTACAGCTTCTTTCTCTTTAAAAATTCTTAAGGTATTAACACGATGTCCTAAAGCACCAAGTAAAGCCGGCAAGAAGGTATTCGCAAGAATTACTGAGACAACGACAACAACAATTCCGCTGGTGGCAACACTTTTGAAAATATCCACATCAATAAAGAACATGCCAACTAATCCAAGAGCAACACAGCTCCCTGAAAAAATGATTGCACGCCCAGCAGTTCTGCTCGTAATTCGTACCGCTTCAGCTACTGGATGGTGCTGCAGCTCCTCTCGAAACCGTTGCGTAAATAACAAAGCAAAATCAATGCTAACTGCAAGACCAATCATTGGTGTGACATTTAGCACATAAATCGATAAATCAAACTCTCTGCCTAAAAAGTAACAAATCCCCATTGAAATCAGCACAGATACGGCACCTGATACCAGCGGAATCATTCCCGCCACTACCCCACCAAATGCAAGCAGTAGAACAATCAATGCAACTGGTAAACCAATTTTCTCTGCCGTTTTTAAATCTGATTGAGCGATTTCATTGAACTCATCATCTAGAATGGATCCTCCAGTAAGCTTTGTTTGAAAATCATCGCTATCAACAATGGCGTTTGAAAGATCTGCAGTTGTCTCGCTTGGATCTGCTCCCTCCACAAAGCTAACCGTTGCATAGGCTACATTCGGTTTCATCTGCGTGGGGTTATCAATCGGAGATGTAATCTGCGATACATCATCAATCTTGTTAAATTCCGCAACAGATTTAGATATGTAAGCTGAGAATTCTTCTGCACTCTGGTTCTCATCGTTATAGAACATGACAACATAAGGAGATGTTGATTGACCAAAGTTCTCCTCTAATAAATGATTGGTGGCAGCATAACTACCATCCGTCTCAAAACCATCTCCCTCTAGTACTTCAGGCAACTTCAAACCGAAATAGCCCAGAAATATTGCAACAAAAAGGGTTACTATCAAAATTAATTTTCTAAAACGATGCATGCTAATCAACTCTCTCTTCATTATTCATTCTTATTTTTACAAATGGTCAAAATCACATTCCGACCGTCGGTATGTAATCAGTTTAGATGTTTGCGTTTAGTTGGTCAAGTGGAGCGGTTTATTAATTAGAGACGATAAAAAATGGTGTACGTCATCCTTATTTTTTAGAATTAGTCACAGAATCCGCCATCCTTTTCCAGCTTAAACAACTTTCGATACGAATCAATATCATCCCAATTTCGCTCTACTAAATTAGCAAGTGTTAACCACTCATATGATTCATGCTCCCCGCTTAACTCAACCTCTCCATTTTTCCAAATACAAGCGAAATTGATACCGATAAGCTGAAACCCATTCTTAACGTAATGCCAAACATGAATCGGTGATATGATTTCTACTTCTAAATTAACTTCTTCAAGGATCTCTCTTTTAAGCGCAGCGTCAGCGCTTTCTCCAAATTCTACTCTCCCGCCTGGGAGGTCTCGGCGTAAATTAGGATTAGGATCATTTTTTGCCTCTTGCGCTGATTTATAAATGATAAGAACCTTGTCTCCTTTTACAATCATTCCTTTTACCGCAATGCCAAACGAACCAGTTTTATTAACCATTTCACAACCCCACTCTTCACTGTTTAATTAACTTTATCATACATTAATCAAACGCTGGAAAGAAAACACCAAAAAACGCCGAAACACCCTTCAGAGTTGGTTTCGACGTTTTCAAATTCACAACTAGCGTCCAAGGAAATTTGGTATCCTCTTATCGAGAAACGCGCCAATTCCTTCCCTTGCATCAGCGGTTTCAAATAATACACCAAAACTTTCACTTTCAACACGATATCCCTGTTCGTCATGTTTACAACCACAATCAATTGCGACCAAAGCGGCTTCAACGCTCAGTGGGCTCTTTGCACTGATCCTTTCAGCCAACATATGTACTGTTGATTCAAGTTCAGCAAGTGACACAGCCCTAGACACTAAGCCAATCCGTTCAGCCTCCACCCCATCAATCAATTCACTTGTCAAAATCAGCTCAGTTGCCTTGCTCCGACCAACTAATTGTGGCAACCGCTGTGTTCCCCCATAGCCAGGAATCAATCCAAGTTTCAATTCAGGTAGACCCAATTTCGCTGAATCTGCCGCTATCCGGATATGACAAGCCATGGCAAGCTCCAATCCACCGCCGAGACAAGCGCCATTAATCATCGCAATAACTGGCTTTCCAAGCGCCTCAATTCGTCGAAACAATTGCTGTCCCTCCTGGGCAAGAGTGATACCAACTTCTGCAGACGTGGTAGATGCTAACGCCTTAATATCTGCACCCGCGACAAACATCTTCCCCTCACCACTCAGCACAATCACGCGCACTAATCGATCCTCATTACATAAATTAATTGCCTGCCGAAGTTCCGAGAAGGTCAGTTGATCAAGCACATTTGCAGGTGGATTAGAAAATAAAATCGTTGCAATCCCCCTTGATTGACTAACTTTTAACCGTGAAAAAGACACAATTTCACACTCCTTTGAAATAGTAAAAATCTACGCTATTTTTGTAGCAAATGCTTGGCGATCACTAGTCGCTGGATCTCGTTTGTTCCCTCATAAATCTGTGTACCCTTTGCATCTCGAAAATACCGCTCTAATGGGTAATCCTTGCTCGTACTCATCTCACCGGTAATCTCCATTGCCATCACGGTTATTTTCATTGCTAAGTCACTAGCAAATCGCTTCGCCATTGATGCTTCTTTCCCACAGCCCCGACCCTCGTTACAAAAGCGAGCTGCCTGATAAACAAGTAACCTCGCTGCTTCCAGTTCAGTGGCCATATCTGCTAAGTGAAAGGCAGTTGCTTGACCAAGTGTTCCAGATGGCACAAATAGCTGTTGTGCTTTGGCAAACGAAAGTGCAAAATCGAAAGCTGCTTCTGCAATCCCAAGACTTTGAGCAGCAATCCCAATTCTGCCCCGATCAAGATTCGCCATAGCAACTTTAAATCCTTCACCTTCCTGCCCAAGTAAATTTTGCGCAGGAATGACTGCATTCTCAAAGTACAATTCAGCAGTGTTCGACCCACTCAGCCCCATCTTCTTCGCTTGCTTCCCAACGATGAAACCTGGCGTATCCTTCTCAACAATAAAAGCAGATATTCCGCGGGTCCCTTTATCTGAGTCTGTGACGGCAAAAGTAATATAAACATCAGCGACACCAGCATTAGTAATAAAAATTTTACTTCCATTCAGGATATAATAATCATCTCTCCTAACTGCCGTCGTACGAATACTGGCGGCATGAGACCCTGAGCTAGGTTCTGTCAGCGCAAAAGCACCAAGATATTCCCCGGCAGTTAATTTCGGCAGGAAGCGTTCCTTCTGCACTTCGGTCCCAAAGTAGAGAATCGGATTTGTTCCTACGGAAGTATGCACAGATAAAATCACACCAACCGTTGCACTTACTTTGGAAATCTCATGAATCGCTATAATGTAAGATACAAAGTCAGCGCCCAAACCACCCCAGTGCTTCGAAATCGGTAAACCCATCAACCCTTGCTCACCCATTTTCTGAACAATAATGCTCGGGAAATGCGCCTCATCTTCCATCAGCTGAACAAAAGGTGCTATTTCTTTCCGTGCAAAATCTTGAACTAATTTACGAATCATTTGTTGTTCTTCCGTAAATTCAGTTATAGACGTAGAAACCACGTCCCTTCTTCTTGCCCAACCAGCCTGCTTTCACATATTTACGTAATAATGGGCAAGGCCGATACTTCGAATCACCAAACCCCTCGTGAAGCACTTCCATAATCGATAGGCAAGTATCTAAGCCAATTAAATCAGCTAGTGCAAGTGGTCCCATCGGGTGATTCATCCCTAGTTTCATGACCTCATCAACCGATTCAGGCGTGGCTACACCTTCATAAACACAGTAAATAGCTTCGTTAATCATCGGCAGTAACACACGATTTGACACAAATCCTGGGAAGTCATTCACTTCAACCGAAACCTTCCCCAATTTCTCAGACAGTCCCCGTGTAATCGCATACGTCTCATCAGAAGTTGATATCCCCCGAATCACTTCAACCAACTTCATTACAGGCACCGGATTCATAAAATGCATGCCTATCACTCGTTCTGGCCGATTTGTTACCGCCGCAATCTCGGTAATTGACAAAGAAGATGTATTGCTAGCGAGAATCACATTCATTGGGCAAATAAGATCGAGCTGTTTAAACAAGGCAAGCTTTACAGCCAAACTTTCAACAACGGCCTCAATCACAATGTCAACATCACTGCCATCATCCAAGTTAGTAGAGAGAGAAATGCGATCAAGAATTCCGGCAACTACTGTTGTCGTTTTACGCCCCTTCTCCACATCTCGCACTAGATTCTGCCTAATAGCTGATATGCCTTTTTCCAGAAAAGCTTGGTTGGTATCATGAAGAATCACGTTATATCCGGCTGTGGCAGAAACCTGTGCAATCCCGCTTCCCATTTGCCCAGCACCAATCACCATTATTTTTTCCACATTCATTTAACTACTCCTTGGACTTCGCAAATAAAGTGCTATTTTTAAAAATTTGATTCAAGCCTTGTGCCAAACTAATGGACTCGCACAAGAATCGCATCACCCTGACCACCACCGCTACAAATAGCGGCAACGCCTAGTCCGCCCCCACGACGTTTTAACTCAAAAATTAAGGTCATCAGAATCCGTGCACCGCTGGCACCAATTGGATGTCCTAAAGCAATGGCACCACCATTTACGTTGACTTTATCAAAATCAATCCCAGCTATCTTCCCACTCGTTAAAACGACAGATGCGAACGCTTCGTTAATCTCAAACAAGTCAATATCCTCTGTTTGGTAGCCCGTTTTCTCAAGTAACCGATTAATTGCATGGCCAGGTGCAGTCGCTAAATAAGGCGCACTTTCACCAACTGCAGCGTGCCCAGCAATCGTTGCTAGTGGCTGAATTCCGCTAGCTGCTGCCTTTTCTTCTGACATCAGGACAAACGCGCCAGCACCATCATTTACACCGGGTGCATTCCCCGCTGTCACAGTACCTGAAGCAGTAAAAATCGGGGCTAGTTTAGCTAGTTTCTCTGGTGTTGTATCTGACCGGGGTGCTTCGTCATGTGCAATCACTTTAACTGATCCATCACGCTCCTGCCAGCTGATAGGTACAATCTCTTCTGAAAATTTCCCCTCTGTAATCGCTAAACTAGCACGCGTTTGGCTCCTTAGTGCCCACAGATCTTGCTGGGCACGCGTCACGCCATATTCTTCCGCGACATTGCTTCCATGCACAGCCATATGTACACCCCGAAAAGCACACGTTAATCCATCGTGGATCAAGAGATCATGAAGGGAACCATCTCCCATTCGGGAACCCCAGCGAGCTGATGGCAACGCATAAGGTGTGTTAGACATACTCTCCATACCACCGGCAACAATCACCTCTCCGTCGCCAGCTCTAATCACTTGATCCGCTAAAGTCACTGCGCGAAGTCCAGACGCACAAACCTTGTTGATCGTTTCAGTCTGCACTTCCCACCCTAGCCCAGCCTTTATCGCAGCTTGTCTTGAAGGAATTTGACCTGCTCCTGCACCAAGGACCATTCCCATCAATACTTCATCAACCTGATCATTTGCAATGCCTGAACGTGAAAGTGCTTCTTTTATCGCAATTGCACCTAGATCGACTGCTGACTGATCCTTGAACACGCCGCCGAACTTGCCAAATGGCGTCCGAGCTGCACTAACAATCACTGTTCTTCTCATTTCTTCCCTCCTGTAGAGCTAATTCACTACTGCTACTTTATGTCGATAACGATAGAAAATTCATTTTCCCTTTTCAAAAAATACATCTTGTTATCATGCTAAAAGCCCTTGCTTTCGCATTTCCAAATCAAAACAGAAGGCAATTGTTTTTGGTGTTAAAAATTTTCTGATGCATATAAATAATAGGGATGAGCAGTTAGCACTAGTGAGGAATGGAGGAAGGCAATGCGTCTACAGGATTCACCAGGTAAGCGATTTCGTGCAGCACTTACAACTGAAAACCCTTTACAAATAGTAGGAACGATTAATGCGTACACCGCTCTAATGGCAGAGCGTACTGGATTTAAGGCAATTTATGTTTCTGGTGCTGGTGTGGCAAATGCTTCTTTTGGCTTACCTGATTTAGGTATCACGACACTGAATGATGTGGTTTACGATGTCCAGCGAATTACTTCAGCAACTGCTCTACCTGTCCTCGTTGATGTCGATACTGGATTTGGTGGTGCTTTTTCAATCGCTCGGACAATTCGGGAGATGATCGGTGCTGGTGCTGCTGCCGTACATATCGAGGATCAAGTCGCTACAAAACGTTGTGGTCACCGTCCAAATAAAATGATTGCTAAGCAATCAGAAATGGTTGACCGTATCAAAGCGGCTGTCGATGCGAAATCGGACCCGGACTTTATCATTATGGCTCGGACAGATGCCTTGGCTACAGAGGGATTACCAGGTGCGATTGAAAGAGCCTGTGCTTATGTCGAAGCTGGAGCAGATATGATTTTTGCTGAAGCAGTTACTGATCTGTGCCAGTACGAGGCCATTTCAGCAGCCGTCAAAGTGCCGATACTTGCCAACATGACTGAGTTTGGACAAACACCCTTGTTTACAACAGAAGCATTACAAGCTGCAGGCGTCCAGATGGCACTCTATCCTCTTTCTGCATTTCGGGCGATGAACGCCGCTGCCCTCCAGGTTTATCAAACCATCCAGCAAGAGGGTTCGCAGCAATCAGTTGTTGGTATGATGCAGTCACGTGATGAGCTGTATGATTTTCTTCATTATTTAGATTATGAGCACAAACTTGATCAGCTTTTTACCAATGAAACGAATCCCGATTTCCATAATTGATAGCTAGCATGCAGGTATATACGCGGTTAAATTTTTATAAAAAGGTTTATGTTTTCGATTCATTTTTTCACAAATGAAAAGGGGCGATTCTTGAAATGGGAAAATTGGGAGGACTTGCGGGCGTTACAGCTGGACAAACCGCAATTGCAACGGTTGGCAAGGAAGGGACTGGCCTTCATTATCGAGGCTATTCAATTAATGATTTGGCAGCGTACGCTTGCTTTGAGGAAACGGCATATCTATTGCTTTACGGGCATCTTCCTAATCAGTATGAACTGAACCATTTTAAAGAGAAGCTGAAAATGCACCGTAGTTTACCGCCTGAAATCTGCACGGCACTAGAATTGATTCCAGCCACTGCCCATCCAATGGATGTCCTTCGAACCGGCTGTTCTTTACTTGGCACACTTGAACCAGAGCATACAACTACGCAACAATTTTCAATTGCCGAACGATTGCTTGCTTCTTTTAGTTCGATGCTTTTGTACTGGTATCACTTCCATAAAAATGGCGTTCGTATCGAGACTGAAACAGATGATGATTGTGTTGCTGGTCATTTTCTGCATTTGTTGCATCGTGAAAAGCCGAGCCATACGCATGAACGCTGCTTGGATGTTTCACTAACTTTGTATGCTGAACATGAGTTTAATGCATCGACCTTTTCTGTACGGGTCACGGCTGCTACTTTATCCGACTTTTATTCTGCCATTACCTCAGGTATTGGCACTTTGCGCGGTCATCTGCATGGCGGGGCAAATGAGGCAGCAATGGCTTTGATTGCTCAGTTTCAAACACCTGAGGAAGCGGAACTAGGACTTGAGGAGTTACTGAAAGCGAAGGCACTGATTATGGGATTTGGACACCGCGTTTATACAACTTCAGACCCACGCTCAGACATTATTAAGGCGTGGTCAAACAAGTTATCAATAGAAATGAGCGACCTCACATTATTCAATGTGTCGGAAGCGATTGAAAAACGGATGTGGACAGAGAAGAAATTGTTTCCAAATCTCGATTTCTATTCTGCTTCCGCCTATCATCTGCTTGGCATTCCAACACAAATGTTCACACCCATTTTTGTGATTTCACGGACAGCTGGTTGGTCGGCTCATATCATTGAGCAACGCGCAAATAACAAACTGATACGCCCAAGTGCCGATTATATTGGACCCCAAGCCACCAAGTGGGTGCCGCTTGACCAACGTGAATAATTTTTGATCAAAATTGAGGTACGCTTACTTGGAGGAAATTAAAATGAGCTCTACGACTAATACTAGACCTAATCCAGATCGAGTGATTATTGATATTGTTGATTATGTAACTGACTTTGTGATTGATCAACCAGAGGCATTAGAAACAGCACGGTATTGTTTGATGGATACGCTAGGATGCGGTTTACTTGCCCTACGTTATCCTGAGTGCACGAAACTTTTGGGGCCAATCGTACCAGGGACAATCGTACCGAATGGGGCGAAAGTGCCCGGCACTTCTTATCAGCTTGATCCTGTTACAGCTGCTTTTAATATTGGGACAATGGTTCGCTGGCTTGATTATAATGACACTTGGCTAGCCGCTGAATGGGGGCATCCATCTGATAATCTCGGAGGGATTCTTGCTGTTGCAGATTATATTAGCAGAGACCAAGTTGCCAAAGGAAACCCACCGCTCACGATGCGAGATGTGCTTGAAGCAATGATTAAAGCACACGAAATCCAAGGGGTTATAGCTTTGGAGAATAGTTTTAATCGTGTCGGTCTTGACCATGTTCTGTTGGTAAAAATCGCATCAACTGCTGTTGTTTCAAGTTTACTTGGGCTATCAAAAGCCGAGATCACAAGTGCTGTATCAAATGCTTGGATCGATGGCGGTGCACTTAGAACTTATCGTCATGCCCCAAACACTGGTTCACGCAAATCTTGGGCAGCTGGTGATGCAACAAGTCGCGCTGTCCGTCTCGCGTTGATCGCAAAAGCCGGTGAAATGGGCTACCCCACTGCGTTAACAGAAAAAACATGGGGATTCTATGATGCGCAATTTAACGGAAATGAATTTAAGTTACAAAAACCGTATGGTACATATGTCATGGAGAATGTTCTGTTTAAAATTGCTTTTCCAGCAGAGTTCCATGCCCAAACAGCAGTGGAATGTGCCTTCAAATTACATCCTGATGTCAAAGAGCGATTAGATGAAATTGATCGTATCGTTCTGACAACACATGAGTCTGCCTTACGGATTATTGATAAAAAAGGGCCGCTTCACAACCCTGCGGATCGTGATCATTGTCTGCAATACATGACTGCGGTCGGTCTCATTTATGGTGAGTTAACAGCTGATCATTATGAAGACGCAGTTGCCTGCAACCCGCAAATTGACAGATTACGTGAAAAAATGATTGTTGTCGAAAATCGCAACTATTCAAAGGATTATCTTAATCCAAAGAAACGCTCGATTACGAATGCTGTGCAAGTATTCTTTCAGGATGGCTCCATTTCTAATTTTGTTAAAGTAGAATATCCGGTTGGACACAAAAGGCGCCGAGTGGAGGGCATTCCGCTACTGGAGCAGAAATTCAAGGATAATCTTGCTGTTTGCTTTCCAAGTAAGCAAGCTAATTTAATTGAGGCACTTTGCCAAGATCAATTGCTATTGGAGGCATTACCTGTCAATGATTTTGTAGATTTATTTGTGATTTGATTATTGATATGAATGGATATGAAAAAGGGGTTGAGCGAAAAAACGCTACAACCTCTTTTTGTATAAAACAACTTCGTTTGTATGTACAATTTCTTTTAGTGAATTAGATAAAAGTACTGACTAATAATGGTCTTGCCCTTTACAGACAAGACCATTACTTATTTTTATACTAAGGTTTCAATCGACAAGATAGTTGGCGCTTCACTTTCTGTTGGTAGGCATTGATTAATGACAATTTGTACAACATGCTTCGTACGATGTAGTGTCGAGAGCGTTTGTTCACAAATAATCATATGATTTGTTCCGTGTACTAGTTGAGAACCACAATACACCAGCGGGACATAACCTGCACCATCTAAACCATCTAAGGCCTGCATAAAACTACAGTCAAACCCTACTGGAAATTCTCCGTTTTGAAGAACGATCGGCTTTACATTCCAACCGCCTACAATCATAGTATTTTCTGACATAATACAACAACTCCACTCTATGAATTTTATAACACCAATGAATGATGTTTCATCCAATTTTATCATAATAAGGATATTGCAACAATAATAATTTCTATTATTATCCTTTTGTCATAGTTTTTGTTAATAAATCCAATGTGGACATTTTTTTTGCGTGCTAGTTTTTTGTAAAGCAAATGTCAGTATCCAAATATGAAAAAACAGAAAGGTAATTACCTCTTTTATAAACGCGATAGACTTGTTCGGTATGAATGAACTTCGTAAACTAAATACGCTTCATTTTCACATACCACTTCTATTTTTTCTTTCAATATTTTTGTTTACTACTTTGAGGCTTTAGAGGAATCGTCATCTCAATTAATCCCTGCTCTAAAGCTGGTTTCAAGTAGTTTTTACGGAAGGTTTGTCCATGTTTTAATCCCAATGGTCCATGATTTCAATACTAGAAAGAGCTTGGTTGCTCATGCAAGTCAGTAAGCGTTCAACTTGGTCGGTGACAACAATTTCTTTTAAGGAATCTCTTTGCTTGAAGAAGAAATTCTATAAATGACATTCTTTCTCTGATATCACTGAAAAAAGTACACACTCCAGCTCTCTATAGACTAATTTACATTTAGAATGAAAATTGGTAGCAACCTACTAACGATTTCTAACGCCAGAACAGGTATAATGAAAACAAAAAGGATTCAGATAAAGATTATCACTAGCAATCAATCAGTATAAGGAGTATTAATCACCTATGAAAAAATTCATCCTATTTTTAACCTGTATCCTCATCATCAATCGCAACCATGTGTTTGCGATAAATCAGCAGTTTACAAAGAAATCTGATCAAATTGTAGCAAGTGAAAATCCAGATACAGCTGGTAGTAGTCAAGATGCCACCAGCCAAAGTCAGCTTGCCAATCATGATCTTGCTACTCCTAAAACTGAATTAGAAACTGCATCACCAATCAATCAGGTGTTTCCAGACCCTAATCTCGCCATGGTCATTTCGGGTAGCTTAGGAAAACCAGCATCCAGTACAGTCACGCAAGCTGACCTTGATAGCATTACAAGCCTCTCGGCACCATCTAGCGGTATTATCAGTCTAGAAGGTGTTCAGTACCTTTCAAACTTAAATAGTCTGACCCTTGGTGACAACCAAATTAGCGATCTCTCGCCACTATCAAACTTAACGAATTTGCTAAATCTGGATGTACACGAAAACCAAATTAGTGATGTTAGCCCGTTGACATCACTTGTACAGCTAGATCATCTCAATATGAGTAAAAATCAAATTGCTTCAATCTCAGAACTCGAGACCCTGACTAATTTGACAACCCTCAGCCTAAATGGAAATCAAATTAGCAACATCTCCCCAATATCTAGCCTAGAACTGCTCACACAATTGGAATTAGGTGATAATCAAATTAATGATATTAGCGCCATTGCCAACTGTACCAATCTTAACAAATTGATATTGGGTGAAAATCAAATTACAAATATCGCTCCTTTATCAAATTTGACGCAGCTTACCTATTTAAATGTAAACTATAATCAAATTGAGGACATTTCTGCACTTGCAAGCTGTACAAATATAAACGCTCTTTACATGAACAATAATCAGATAGGTGATCTCTCACCACTAGCTGGTCTTGCACAATTAAATTATTTGGATGCAAGTTTCAACCAAATTAGTGATCTCTCACCACTAGCAAATTTGGCTCCGAGTCTCCAGCAATTGTTCCTGTTACAAAATCAAATTAGTGACATCACGCCACTTGCAAACTGTACAAACCTGAGAATATTGCAGCTTAACTCAAATAAGATAAGTGACCTCAGCCCAATTGCAAATTGTACTAATCTAACTCAGTTGTCGCTTAGCAATAACCAGATCAATGATCTTACGCCATTATCAGGTTTAGTAAACATCACCGTTTCATCACTAGACAATCAACAGATCACGTCACCAGCAGAGTTTGCGGGGAATAGCGTTACAATTGCTAACATCGTTAAGAATATAGATGGACAAGCCATCAGTCCCG
>JAVBKE010000126.1:0-4461 GCA_031554185.1 Caryophanales bacterium | reverse complement strand
CATACCATTTGCGTTCAATATTGCTTTCATTAGCCATAAATGTAGTACGCATAATTATCCTCCTGAAAATAATCCTTTTTTCTTTTAAATCATGTTACACGAATTAGTTTCCGGGGCTAACTTCGTGGCTACATACAAAGGTTATTGTATTATATTTTGTTAGTAAAGTCAATATGAAGTGCTAGTTTTTTTGCAATATTTCTTGGAAAATTTCTTCAGTTTTAATTAAAACTCTGCTAGAATTTCTCAGTATACTGAGCCCCCACTCTCATGTTCTACTCAATATAACGCACTTCCCATAAATATAGACCTTGGGCCGGTGCTGTTTTACCCGCTATCGTGCGATCTTTCGCTTCTAAAATGACGCCCATCTCGTCAACCGTCCTCTTGCCTGTGCCTATTTCAAGTAGTGTTCCGACAATGATTCGCACCATATTATAGAGAAATCCCGTGCCTATCACACGAAATTCGATACGAGCGCCAGCAAGCTCTCGAATGTCAATGGCAATGACCGTACGAACTTTATCAACCACACTAGTATTTGCTGCGCAAAAACTAGAGAAATCGTGCTTTCCAACAAGTTGATGTGCTGCTTCCTGCATTTTTTCAATATCGAGGGTCTGCCTCACTTGCGCTACCAGATGGCGTGAAAAAGGGTCCCTCACAATTACCTGTTGTACAACATAGCGATATTCCTTTTGTGTCACATCATAGCGCGCATGAAAATCCAGTTTAACGCGCTCCACTGACTTTGCAACAATATCCTCAGGTAGCATAGCATTCAAGGCGCAGCACCATTCTTGCCCATTCAGCAATAGTTCAGAATCAAAGTGAATCACTTGTCCATGGGCGTGCACACCTGCATCAGTGCGGCCAGAAGAAACAATTTTGGTATCCGACTTGTTGATAGTGGTCAAAACTCGTTCAATTTCTAGTTGGACTGTTCGCTTGTTTGGCTGTACTTGGTAACCCGAAAACCCTGAGCCATGATAGGCGATTACACTTTTATATCTATTGATTTCTTTCATATATCTACACCATTTCTATCATTATCTTCATGCTTTCAACCAAATTAACACAGCGGTAATCAAGGCAACAGCAAAGAGCATCAAATAATCAGCATTACCCATTCGTAACTCGCGGAAGCGAGTCCGCCCAATATCACCACGGTAACCCCGCGCTTCCATTGCAGTTGCTAACTCTTCTGCTCGCTTGAATGCGCTGACAAATAAGGGAATCAAAAGTGGCACAATCGCTTTAATCCGTGATTTGAGTGGTCCCGTTGTAAACTCCACACCCCTTGCCATTTGTGCTTTCATAATTTTATCCGCCTCTTCTAGTAAAGTTGGAATAAACCGTAGCGCAATCGACATCATTAAAGCAAATTCATGCACTGGTAGTTTAATTTTCTTAAGGGGCCTAAGTAAAGACTCAATACCATCTGTTAACTCAATTGGTGTCGTTGTTAGTGTTAACAAACTAGCCATTGTTACCAAGAGTAAGAATCGCAAAGCCATTGCAATCCCGCGCAGCACACCACCAGAGTAGATTTTGAAAATGCCAAACTCAAACCAGAGCGTGCCTTCATGGGTCAGGAATGTATGGAGCAAAAATGTGATCGCTACTAGGATGAAAACTGGTTTTAAACCCTTAATAATATAACGTAGCGGAACCTGTGACAAGGTAATCATAACTGCAACATATGCAAAAGCAATCAAGTAGGTAATCAAATTATTAGCAAGAAATACAGTTGTGATAAAAGCTGAGACAATGAGAATCTTCGTCCGTGCGTCTAGTCTATGAATGAGTGAATTGATCGGTAGATATTGTCCAATGATGATATTATCTAGCATACTGTCACCCCATTAACCAAGGTGCAAATTTCTGCGACCAAATCTTCTTCATTTAGGTGTACTTTGGATAACAGGCACCCACTTTGCGCCTCAAACATTTTTTGAAACTGGACTGTTTTCGGCAACTTAAGTCCCAGCCTTTCTAATTCTGCCGCATTGGAAAAAATCATTTCTGGTGAGCCTGTTTGCATAATCTCACCACTTTCCATGACGACAATTTCATCCGCAAACCTAGCTGCATCTTCCATATTATGTGTGACAAGAATCGTCGTCATATCACCACTTTGATGCATCCGCGCGAAAATCTCCATAATCTCACGGCTACCATAAGGATCTAGCCCAGCTGTCGGTTCATCTAAAACGAGTACCTCTGGTTCCATCGCAAGAATTCCAGCAATCGCCACTCGGCGCATCTGCCCACCAGATAATTCAAAGGGAGATAGTCCGAGATAGGAATCATCTAGGCCCACCATCTTCAGATAGTAGCTCGACTTTTCCTTCGCATTATCCCGAGAAACGCCATAATTCATTGGTCCAAAGCAAATATCTTTTTCTACTGTCTCTTCAAAAAGCTGATACTCGGGAAATTGAAAGACAATCCCAACTTTCTGGCGAATCTTCTTTAACGCTTTATTTTTTTGATCAGCGATAATTTCCTCATCACCAATTTTCATTGAGCCTTTTGTCGGTGTTAATAGCCCATTGAGATGTTGCAAAAGTGTCGACTTTCCTGATCCAGTGTGACCGATAATCGCAATAAATCTCTTACTTGGTAATGTAAGATTAATATCATGCAAGGCACGAGCTGCAAGCGGGGTGTTTTTTTTATAGATATAATCTACTTTTCTAAACTCAATTTGCACAGTTCTGCCACCAGTCCTTCCATCGAGGTGTCATTGTTCACATCAAGCCCCGCCCCTTTGAACTGATTCGCAAGTTGAACGATAAATGGTAAATCAAGCCCAATCGAGACCAGTTCAGCTCCATTTCTAAAAATGGCTTCAGGCTCGCCTTCTGCATGAAGCTTCCCGCGATTCATCACAATGATTCTATCTGCGTTTGCTGCCTCTTCAAGATCATGTGTAATTGAGAGAATTGTAATATTCTTCGTTTTTCTAATATGGTCAATAATTGCTAGTACTTCTTCTTTTCCCATCGGATCAAGCATCGAAGTCGCCTCATCTAAAATAATTACCTTCGGCTGTAGCGCAAGTACGCTTGCAATTGCCACACGTTGTTTTTGGCCACCCGAGAGATGGTGCGGTTCTTGATTTAGAAAGTCATTCATCTTTACAAATGAGAGCGCTTGTTTCACGCGCTCAACCATTTCTGGGCGAGGAATCCCCGCATTTTCTAACCCAAAAGCCACATCATCTTGCACTGTTGTTCCAACAAATTGATTATCAGGATTCTGAAAAACCATCCCTACTTGTCTGCGAATGTTCCAGATATTTTTTTCATTTAGCTTCATATCAGCGACATGAATGGCACCACTATCAGCAAATTGTAATCCTATCAGCAGTTTTGCCAAGGTCGATTTCCCTGAGCCATTGTGGCCAACAATTGATAGCCACTCCCCTTCATAAGCAGTGAACGATAAATGATCTACGGCATTGTTTTCTTTTCCTTCGTAAGCAAATGATAAATCTTTCACCACTACTACGGGTTTTAACATGGTTCTCGCCAACCTTTCTGACTAAATAAAAAATGCTGCACCCCTTTGATCAAATTAAACTTTGACCAAATTGCGCAGCAATTCTCATCTACTTTATCTGATGAAAAGGGGTGCAAGAGCTAGACAAACGGAGGAATCATTCCTCCGACTATCCTGACGCCCAATTTTTTCTCTAATTTCATCAATTAGAATGATTTTTACACTAATTCAAGAATCGCTACAGGTGTGCCATCGCCGCGACGAGGACCCTTTTTGATAATTCTTGTGTAACCACCTTGACGCTCTTTGTAACGAGGTGCCACATCATCAAATAAAACTTGTAACGTGTTCTTTCCATCTACTTCTTTTAGAAAAACAAAAGTTGCAGCTTGACGACGCGCATGAAGATCTCCGCGCTTACCTAGTGTAATCGCTTTTTCAACAAATGAACGTACTTCTTTCGCACGCATTTCAGTTGTTTCGATTCTTCCATAAACAATGAGGTCAGAAGCTAAGTTCTTTAACATTGATTTACGGTGTGCGCTCACAACGCCTAATTTTCTTTGTGCCATTTTCATTTCCCTCCTCTTGCCATAAATTATACGATCACGAGATTAATCAGTCTTCACTACGTAAAGAGAGATTTAGCTCATCAAGTTTTGCTCTTACTTCTTCAAGTGATTTCCGTCCTAAGTTACGGACTTTCATCATGTCATCTTCAGATTTACTAGCAAGCTCTTGAACTGAATTAATGCCAGCTCTTTTTAAACAGTTGTATGAACGAACTGATAAATCAAGCTCTTCAATCGCCATCTCAAGCACTTTGTCCTTTTGATCAACGACCTTGTCTTTCATGATTGGTGTGACTGCTTCTTCATCCGTCAACCCAGCAAAAATGTTGAGGTGCTCGATGATGATTTGTGATCCAAATGCAACAGCCTCAGAAGGTGTTAA
>JAVBKE010000222.1:0-4065 GCA_031554185.1 Caryophanales bacterium | reverse complement strand
CCACAAAATAAAACACGACCCTGACTACATTGTTAAGAGGTATGTCAGGGGCTAATCATACTGCCAATATAAAACAAAACACAATAAAAGTCAAACCAAAAAGTATGAGCAGTACTTTTACTAGTGTAACCCCAAAGCTCGCTCACGCTTCCCTGTTAGCTTTTAGCTGAGGCTAGAGTCAGTGTTATTGAAATACAAATCGACTTGTTATAAAAATGACTTCTACAAGGGGTGGTCTATTTACACATCACAAAATCGATAAAAAGAAGCCTCTCATAAATTTAACCTACTAATGGCTGAACCAATGAAAGACTAATTTTTCAATCTCAATGTGACCCTTTTGTGACTCTTTACTAATTCTCATGACTGCAAACCTTTATAAACCCTGCTCTAACAGGCTATCTATTACGTACTTCCATAATTACCGGCATAAGCAACGGACGACGCTTGGTTTTTTCATAGAGGAAATAGCTCAAGCTATCGCGAATTTCTTGTTTAGTGTCTGTCCAGTCAAAGTAATCTTGACTGACCTTTTTCTCAACAATATCGCGTACTAATTGTTTTGTTTGTGCGATCATTTCTTCAGATTCTTTCACATAGATAAAGCCTCTAGATGTGATTTCAGGACCTGCAACGATTTTCTTGCTTGCACGATTAATTGATACCGTCACAATCAGGATACCATCTTGCGATAATGTTTTCCGATCTCGTAACACAATGCTACCAACATCACCAATTCCACTGCCATCAACAAGCACGTTTCCTGCAGTCACCTTGTCCGCAAAATGTAGTCCATGATCCGTAATTTCTAGCACATCACCATTTTCAATTAGCGCAATATGATCTAAACTAATTCCGATAGAGTTCGCAATCTTTTCATGTGCGACCATCATTTTGAAATCGCCATGCACTGGTACCAGATATTTTGGACGGAGTAAGTTGATCATCATTTTTAGTTCTTCTTGGCTTCCGTGTCCTGAAACATGAATTTTGTTTGTACCAAAGACAACCTCTGCTCCAAGTCTAGATAAAATATCAACCGTTTTTGTTAGCATTAACTCGCGACCATTGACAGGCGTCGCAGCGATCAAAATTGTATCATCTTTGTGAATATTAATTAGCTTATGACGTTGAAGAGCCATTTTTTGTAAGAATTTGAATGGTTCACCCTTGTCTCCAGTTGCCAAGATCACCACCTGATTATCTGGATATTTTTGTACCTGGTTAACAGGAATAATAATATCTTCTGCCACATCCAAGAAACCAAGATCCATTGCGATATGATAAACTGTTTCAATGGTTTTCCCAAGTACAGCTACTTTCTTGTTGTTCTGTTTTGCTGCATCAAATACATGTTGTAACCCACTAATATTAGAGGCAAAACATGCCACAAAAATCCGGCCCTCAGCACGGAAGAAACATTCTGATAGGTTTGAGACAATTCCAGACTCCGAGGGGGTAAAGCCAGGTCTTTCTGCTCCGTTACTTTCAGAAAGCAAACAAAGCACACCACGTTCTCCAATGAGGGCAATCTTGCCAATTTCAGCTTGATACAAACTATTTGCTGATTGATCAAATTTGAAATCACCAGTGTATACAATAGCACCATCTTTTGTATTAATACAAATACCAACAGATCCTGGAATACTATGATTCGTATTAAAGAATGTGATCGTAATATCATCAAAGCGCATTCTTGAATGGCTATCAATTTCCACATAACGAGGTTTTAAACTTTTATTTAATTGATTAACACTAACCTTGGCAAGTTCAAGTGTTAGCTTTGTACCATAAACCGGTACTTTTAATTCGCTAAGCAAATACGGTAACGCGCCAATGTGATCTTCATGACCATGTGTCAAAAAGATCCCTTGTATACGGGATTTATTTTCAATTAAATAGCTAATGTCTGGGATAACAAAATCAATGCCAAGCATTTCAGTTTCTGGGTACATAATCCCTGCATCCAAAATGTAAATATTGCGATCAATTTCGACTGTGTATAGATTCTTTCCAATTTCACCAACGCCACCTAGGGCAATGATTTTGATTTGGTGATTTAACTTTTTTTCCAATATTATTTCCTCCACTAGTTATGCTGAATAAATTGTTCAACATTTTCAATTTATTTTTTTATCTTTTGCTTTTTATATGTATTTAAAATTTGCCAAACTAAGTAGCAACACATACCATGTATGTGTTTAGTTTCTTGGCACAAGTTAAGAACCCTGAATTCCTATTAAGAAAATAGTACCAAGTTCAACATCACGAAGCATTTATTTACGGGTTTATTCCGTCTGTTATAACCATTATACTATAAAACTGGGAAACGGCAAAAAAAACAGGAACAAATATTTTGCTCCTGCCTATTTATTGATACGGATTGACTTCATTCAGACAATTAAAGTAACTTTTTGAGCGAATCCGTTTCCGTTTCAGAAAGTGACACCAGCGGTAACCGTACACCACCAACTTCAATTCCGCGAAGGTTTAATGCTGCTTTAACAGGTGCTGGACTTGGTGCAGCAAAAAGTCCTTTCATCAGTGGAAGCAATTGCTGATGCAGTTTTGCTGCTGTTTCAAGCTCATGGTCATAAAATGCAGCAATCATTTCCTGCATTTTCCGGCCAGTTACATGAGAAGCCACTGAGACTACGCCAACTGCCCCGACTGCAATTGCAGGCAATGTACATCCATCATCACCACAGTATACCTCAAAATCTTCAGGCGTTTCAGCGATGATTTCAGTCATAATCATTATATCTCCACTTGCTTCTTTAGCCGCAACAATATTATTGACATCAGCCGCTAAACGAATAACAGTACTTGGTAATAGATTCGTGACTGTTCGCCCTGGCACATTGTAAAGCATGACGGGCAGGCTCACACTGTCTGCAATCGTTTTGAAATGCTGGTATAATCCTTCTTGGCTTGGTTTGTTATAATATGGAGCCACAAGCATGATCGCATCAACGCCAACTGCTTCTGCTAGCTTCGATAGCTCCATTGATTCCGCAGTGTTATTGCTACCAGTACCAGCAATAACAGGAACCCGTTTATTAACAACCTGAACAACGTGCGCAAACAAGGCCACTTTTTCTTCTTTTGTGAGTGTTGGTGATTCCCCCGTTGTTCCAGATACCACCAAAGAATCACTACCATTTCCTATTAAGTATTCAATAAGTGTCGTTGTTTTCTCAAAATCAACCTGCCCATCATCGTCGAACGGGGTAACCATTGCAGTCGAAATTCTACCAAACCTAGCCATTCTTATACACTCCTCTTATTTGCGCTTCTTGCCTCTTAATTGACTCGTTCCCTAAGTAAAGTTCAAATACTTCATGTAAAGCATTGACAGCTTCAATGAGGTCCTCTTCTTTAACAAGCACCCAAATTGTTGTGTGACTATCCGCTGACTGCAGAATCTGGATTCCACGTGATGCAAGCGGTGTAACAATTTTTGCTGTTACACCTGGAACACCAGCAATTCCAGCACCAACAACCGAGATTTTGGCACAACTCTCTTCGACCTGCGGGTCATACCCTAAGTCACTCAAAATTACGCCTGCGCGACTAGTATCCGCATCGGAAACAGTGAATTGAAGCCCGTTTGGATAGATATTGATAAAGTCAACATTGATTCGTGCGTTAGCCATTGCATTAAATACTTCTGCTTGCAAAATAAATTGATTTTCTTTTGCAGCAATTTTAATTTGAGAAATATTTGATAAATGAGCAATGCCAGTAACCAAACGATCATTGATCTCAAGCCCTCGCGACTTTTCCATCGACGTAATTAGCGTTCCGACTTCATCGCTATACGTAGAACGAATCCGAATCGGTACATTAGCCTGCATGGCAAGCTCAACTGCACGCGGATGAATGACTTTTGCTCCTTGATAAGCCATATTACAAACTTCTGTATAGGTTAGTACAGTAATTGGTCTCGCAAGGTCAGTTAAACGAGGGTCAGCAGTCATAATACCACTGACATCGGTAAAAATATCCACAAAATCTGCCGCTATCGCAACACCTAGAGCTGTTGCTGAAGTATCACTACCACCG
>JAVBKE010000165.1:0-30370 GCA_031554185.1 Caryophanales bacterium | reverse complement strand
AACTCGAGATAGCCTTTGCTACGGCAAAAGAAAACGATGTCTACTTATTTGAAGCAATTCGTAACATTCACGACCCTAATTTTGCAAGGCTTAGGCAAGTAGTCGGGCAGGTTGGATCTGTGCAAAACGTGCTACTTCATTGCTGCCAATACTCTTCTAAGTATGATGCATTCTTACAAGGAGAAATTAAGAATAGTTTCAATCCTACGTTTTCTGGTGGCGCGCTTGTTGATCTTGGCGTCTATCCGATTTTTGCAGCAGTTTGCCTCTTTGGTGCGCCAAAACAAATCACTTATGTTGCAAAGAAATTGAATAATGGCATTGACGGGGCCGGCACACTGATTTTACAGTATGACAATTTCAATTGTACGATACTGTGTTCAAAAATATCGGATACTTATCTGCAAAATGAAATTCAAGGCAGTCATGGGTCTATTCAGTTTGATGCCGTCTATAATCTTTCACCGATGACTGTGGTGGACCGGATTAGTGGGGTAAAGCGCTCCGTGGAAACGATTTCTTGTGAAAATAATATGATTTATGAAGCGCAGGCACTTGCCGATATTATTGAACACAAAGATCATGTTCGTTATCAGGAATTGATGGGACTCAGTGTTGAAGTTTTGCGGATTACTGAGACAGCTCGCGGGCAAGCGGGAATTTTGTTTGCTTGCGATGAATAGTTGGTATTTGTCGAAGAGCTTTGTTTGTTGAAGGCTGTTGTGACTCTTACAATCATTTGCAATTAAATACGCCATCCCTCGCTTTGACTATACAACACCAGCCGAAACAAGTAAAAGACTTTTTCCGGCTGGTGTTTTTGTTTTTTGACGGTATAATGTTGATGAGAATAAAATAAATTTTTTTGGAAAAAAGGAATGATGAGGTAGTGATGAGAACAAGGGATACAAATAAAAGTAAACCGCAAAAATCTGATCTGGAATTTATGGTGAGCGAAAACAGCACATTGCTTCCTTTTTTGTTAGCGCACTTGTCAAAAATGTCGCGAAATAATGTGAAATCACTTTTGCGTAACCATAAAGTGTCTGTAGATGGCATGGCAGTTTCAAAACATGACTGTATCCTTAATACAGGTCAAAAGGTAAGCATTAGCAGAAATATAAATCGCATTGATGAGCGTCATCTTAAAAATAGTGGTACTATGTTGGAAATTGTTTTTGAGGACGAGAACATCATTATCATCAACAAACCTGCTGGGCTTTTAACGATTGCCAGCGAAAAGGAAAAACGAGATACTGCTTACCATCAGCTTACGGAATATATCCGTGGCTCAAATCCTCACAATCGGATATTCATCGTTCACAGACTTGACCGAGACACATCGGGTCTCTTGGTGTTTGCCAAAAATGAAAAAGTGAAACTGGAAATGCAGAAAAACTGGACAGATGCAGTGATAAATCGTGGTTATGTGGCGGTTGTCGAGGGGAACCCAAAGCCAGAGGGCACCATCAAGTCGTGGCTCCGCGAGACGAAAACACATATGATGTACTCAAGTAATAAGCCAGGTGATGGACTTGAAGCCATTACCAATTACAAAGTTATCCAAAGAGTGAAGAACTGTGCGTTACTGGACATCCGTCTTGAAACTGGGCGCAAGAATCAAATCCGTGTCCATATGAAAGACTTAGGACACCCTATTGTCGGAGACAAAAAGTATGGATCGACTAGACCATGTAAAAGACTGTGTCTCCACGCATTCTTACTGGAATTTGTGCACCCTGTTACGAAAGAGATATTGCGCTTTGAAAATGAGATTCCGAAAGCGTTTTTAACATTGGTTAGGAAACAAGAATAATTTAAATAGACGAGTATTGAAATTGTGTTTTCTTGGCTCTACAATTTATAGGACTGATAGACAAACTATCAGTCCTATGTTTTTTTAAAAAACACTAAAAAAACATACATGACTTCGATATAATTTAGTCGACGAAGAAAAAACCAAAGGAGTCATGTATGTCCTATTCAAATGATATCAAAATATTGCTGGGAATAAAAGATAATTCTGTCTCTATAACCAAGGTCGAAAATAGTAGTATGGATGGAAATAAAGTAACGATCATCCATGGGATACTAACCAAAGATATTAGCCATTGCTCGCATTGTCACTGCGAATCATCTACTGATGGTAAGAAAATGATTGTTAGAAATGGCACAAAGGCTTCCCTCATTCTAATGAACAAAACAGCGATTCATAAAGCGTATCTTCGGCTGAAAAAGCAAAGATTTCACTGTAGACATTGTCAAACCCATTTCACCTGTGAGACAACCGTTGTAGCACCTCATTGCTTCATTTCTAGACAGGTAAAGCTAACTATTTTAGAAGCGTTGGCTTGCAAACAATCTGCCGCAAGTATTGCGAAGAGTTGTTATGTTTCCTGGTCTACTGTCAAACAGATCATCCATTCTCTCATTCCGTATGTGAATCGTAAGAAAGAGTGGCTACCTACCTGCTTAATGGTCGATGAATTTCGTTCTATGAAAAGTGCTGAAGGAAAGATGGCCTTTATCTGCGCAGATGGCGATTCAGGTGAGCTGTTTGATATCTTACCTTCTCGGAGATTAGACTATATCGCTAGTCATTTCAATAGCTTTACTCTAGAGTCCCGCATGCGTGTTCAATTCATTGTCACCGATATGAACGCTCCCTATTTTGAACTGGTCAAACGTTGTTTTCCCAACGCCAAAGTCGTCGTGGATAGATTCCACATTGTTCAACACCTGAACCGCTCTTTCAATCAACTGAGAATCCGAATCATGAAATCGCTTAATCACAACGATCCTGTTCAGGCCAGACATTACCGTCAGCTTAAATCTTTGTACAAATTGCTTTTGAAGCGCTCTAGTGATCTTGATTATAAGGACTACCACAAATGGGGTAATTTCAAATGGGAATACCTCAGGGAAACCGATGTTGTTCATCGTTTACTTTCTATTTCTAATGAGCTTAAACATGCCTACCTCTACTATCAGGACTTACTTGACTCCTTTAAAAACTCAGAAGCTGATTCCTTTTTTCACGCCATTAGCCATATGCCAACAGATCTCCCTAGTGAATTAAAACACATCAGGAAAGCCTTCTTAAAGTATGAAAAAGGCATTAGGCTTGCCATGGAACTTACCTATTCAAACGGTAAAATTGAAAGTAAGAACACTCATATTAAAACCCTAAAGCGAGTTAGTTATGGATTTAAAAACTTTACCAATATGAAGGTTCGTATTTTTTTACAAAACAATTTGATTCGCTTTAACTAATTTTTTCTCATCTCATCTTCGTTCGCACTAAAAAAAGCCCGATCAACATTTTCCGTTGATCGAACTTTTTTATCCCTATCAGTCCTATTTGACAAGGAGCCAAAAAATCTGCACGAACCACTAAGTTTACTTGTTTTATATGCCTCCGCAAGGCAAGGAAAAAGAGTTACCAGCAATGGCGGGTTTACCTACGAAGTTTATGGGCTTTCACTAATATAATATCTTTCAACTCGATTTCGATAGTACATAGTTTACCGCAAAGTCAGTTACAACTGTGATTTCTAAAATTCCACTACTACGCGTGCTTGCAATGACTATTACGCACCTGCGAACCGGTTTCGCCCGACAAAAGATTCCCGCCAGTAGCAATAATAATCTCATCAGTCACCGTATTCGAAATAACAGTAGTAACCATTTGCATCAGGTCATTGACCTCTTCCTGAGATTGCTTAAAATCTTGCACAATCGGCATTTCATCAAGCTCTGCTTGAATTTTCGCCAAAGTCTTCTCAGTCTTTTCTAGCGCCTCTTTTTTCCCGTAATGCTCAAAGTTTACCGCTTGTTTCTGCAAATCCTTCATCATCGATAGCAGCTGGTTAATTTTTTCATTATCATTCATTTGTGCTTCTGCTTGCTGAAAGAATTTCACCTCTTCGGTCTCTGCAATCATTCTCGCTAGTTCTCTTGTTTTGTCAACAATCTCTTCTCTTGAATAGGCCATTATCTGCTCACTCCTCTATCATTTCTCCATTTAAAGACCAAGTTTTTGCATCAATAATTTTCACCTTAACAATTTTCCCAATCGCTTCTATAGGGCCCGTGAAATTAACGAGTTTATTTTTACTTGTATAGCCCGCCAGCACTTGGTCATTCTTTTGACTGGTTCCATCAACCAATACGTCAACAACTTGTCCAATAAATTGTTGATTCTTCTCCCAAGCGATCTCATTAGCGACACTGTTCAGTTTTTGCAAACGCGCCTTCTTCACTTCCATCGAGACGTTATCTTCCATTACAGCAGCTGGTGTCCCCTCACGTGGTGAATAGATGAATGTATAGGCAAGGTCATAACGAACCTCTTTATAAAGCGAAAGTGTTTCTTCAAACTGCTCATCCGTTTCATTCGGAAAACCAACAATAATATCAGTCGTTAACGCCACCTCAGGCATGACTGCTTTGATCTTACCAACTAGCGTTAAATACTCTTCACGCGTATATTTGCGTGCCATTTTTTTCAACACTTCTGATGAGCCTGATTGCACGGGTAGATGGATGTAATCCATCAGATTCCCCTTCTTCGCAAGTACCTCAATTAAATGGTCATCGAAATCACGCGGGTGGCTTGTCGTAAAACGAACACGTGGAATGCCAATGGTACGAATCTCATCCATCAAGTGCCCAAGACCATATACACGGTCAGTAAAATCTTTTCCATATGCGTTGACATTCTGCCCAAGTAATGTCACTTCTTGATAGCCAAGAGCGGCTAGTTCACGTACTTCTTGAATGATATCTTCTGGCAAGCGGCTTCGCTCTTTCCCGCGAGTAAATGGCACGATGCAATAAGTGCAAAACTTATCACAGCCATACATGATATTAACCCAAGCTTTCACTTTACCATTACGCACTTTCGGCAGGTTCTCAATCACATCGCCCTCTTTAGACCAAACCTCAATCACCATTTCTTTTGAAAAGTAAGCTTCTTTCAAAATATTTGGTAGGCGGTGAATATTATGAGTACCAAAAATCATATCGACATGAGGGTGTTTCTGTAAAATACGATTGACGACTGATTCCTCTTGTGACATGCAACCACAGACACCGATTAATAACTCTGGACGCTCACGTTTCATTGCCTTTAGTGCACCAATTTCACCAAACACCTTATTCTCAGCGTTTTCACGAATTGCACAAGTATTGAGTAAAATGACATCTGCTTCATTTATTTCTGCTGTTGGCTCATACCCGAGCGCCATAAAAATACCATTCATCACTTCGCCATCATGTTCATTCATTTGACAGCCATAAGTACGAATATAAAATTTCTTGCCATTTCCAAGTCCTTGAAGCGCTTCTTCTATCTTAAAATCATGCGTATATTGCACAGCCGCTTTCCCGCGTGACTTTGCCTCTTTCAAAGAAGGGGCTGTGACAATTTTATCGAAATATCGACTATAATCTTTTTCAGTTACTTTACTCATTTTTTACTCCACTAAGACAAGGAATCAATGTTCATTCATTATTCCTGTCCTCTTTATTTTTTCTTTTTAATCAATTTAGTATAGCGCTCTTTTTCGTTTTTCTCAAATATTCAAAGCGATCTGACGGATGACAAAATCCTACAAAAATTTCATCTTTGCTATCATCCTTGATCTACAAAGTAACTGAAATATGCCATGACTGGTTCCCTGATGAAAAAAACACGCATTTCAAAATCCTTTAGGAAATCGTTATTAAGTGAAATAAGCACTTGTCAATACAGGGACAACTATTTCATTATACGCCAACTTTAAACAGCCCGCCGAGCCCTTTCACGAGTCCAGAGACTTGATTAACAGCGGAAACCATCTGTCCGGCAGTTCCAAACATTTTATTAAAATCTAAAGAACCATTTTGTGACTTAAATTGATTAATCACTGTTGCCATACCAGATGGCGCCTTTTGTTGTGTATTGTTTGATTGTTGATATGCTCCGGGTTGATAAGGTGGTTGTTGAAATTGCTGGAACGGATTTGGCTTGTAATCGTTGTCTTTAAACAGTAATGGATTAGCAAATGGATTCATCTGAGGATTACTTGGTGGAAAATTGTTTGCAGGTGCCCCCTGAAACGGTTGATATCCAGCACTATTTTGCGGTGGCGCATACATGCCATTTGG
Source organism: Caryophanales bacterium (assembly GCA_031554185.1). Classification (GTDB taxonomy): domain Bacteria; phylum Bacillota; class Bacilli; order JARBTR01; family JARBTR01; genus JAVBKE01. The sequence goes on along the minus strand of JAVBKE010000165.1, from coordinate 24,220 downwards.
CTGCGAGTGAGGATAGCCTATAAGCGCACCATACTGCCCTGCCCCCTGTGCCTGCACGGGATAAGCTGGTATATTCTCTTGATAAAAAGGATGCGTTGCCTCTTGATAAGGATTGACATAAGGATGCTGTTCAGGTGCCGGATAAGGGTGCTGCTGATTTGGTTGTAGTGGATTGATAAATGGTGCTCCTTGGTCATATGGTGCAACCGGATTAGCGTAAGGCGCCAAGTGGTGTGGAAGTTGATGCTGATCAAATGCACCTGTCTGTAGGAACGGTTGATTCATATAGGGATCAGCATCTGGCCAACGTCCCTCTTGCACAACTTCCTGATTCATTGCCCAATTCGAATCAGGAACTGATTGTTCGTACGGTGAATATGGCTGTGGATGAGAACGCCAATCCCAATTCGAACCGTGACCATTTGATCCAAAATCATGTAGAGATGGAGGATTAAACTCATTGACCGGTTGCTGTAGCTGGCCTTGTTCCCATCCGTACTGGTTCGGTACTGGAGTAGGATTACCCCATGGCGATGGCTGATCCACAAATGGCATTCCAAGGCCTCCGATTGGTGCCTGCTGATTCATGAATGGGCCCTGCTGACTACCGTATGCTTCCTGCTCGCTTATGACTGGCACCTGAAATAAGCCATTCTGACTCACAAACGGCGACTGATTATCTCCAAATCTTTCCTGATGATTCGCGTACTGCTCTTGGCCTCCAAATGCTTCCTGCTCGCTTATATAGGGCGACTGCTGTCCTCCGAACGATTGAACCTGATTCATATACGGCATCTGCTGTCCTCCAAAGGCTGCCTGCTGGTTCATGTACAGTCTCGGGTCGTTAACATACTGATTCATATGGGGAATTTGGTGACCGTTTGCCTGCCCGTTCATAAACATCATCTGCTGATCGTATGGCATAGGTCCAAAACCACGGTTCCGATTGCGCATACCTCTTTGACCCTTGGGTAGTTGTCCCTGAACGTCTTTTTTGCCTTTCTTTTTTTCAAGCAAATTTTTCAGGATACCCATCGAAAAAACCCCCAGAACAAACTTTTCTTTATTTTATGAATCCGCCCAAATTATGTTACGATCGTTTTCCCTAGCACTAGTAGAAGTTCCTATATCCCGACAATCCTTCCTCACGTGAAACTTCACACAGCTGATCAAATTTACCTATGCTGAGCGACTTTGTTTATTTCTTAATCATTGAAATTCGCAGTGTCTGCAGAGTCACTTGGGCGACTGCCTTCGGTAATACTGACTCATCAAAATCAAAATGACTATCATGATGACCAGCAGCAATCTTCGAACCAATCATTGAATAAATTGCCTTGCCACCATGCTCCTGAACGCGGTTCATAAAATAAGTAAAGTCCTCACTACCACCTAGATCGCCATGCAAGTGAATATCACTAAATGCACCTAATTCCTCAGCCACATCACGAACGATGTCAATTAATAGAGAATCGCTTGTTCCAGCAACAGCGCTTCCCATTGCAGCAATATCAACTTTGACATCATACATGTTGGCTGCACTCTCAATAACTCGAATCGCTTCCTTCTTCATGTAAGCGTCTATTTCAGTCGTGGCACCACGCGTTTCAATTTGAATGATAGCGTTTGCTGGTAACACATTGCGCCCAGTTCCCGCCTGAAATACGCCAACATTAATTCTCGATGTACCTGCACTATGGCGTGAAATCGCGTGCAAATTAAGCGTTGCAGTTGCTGCAGCGAGCAGGGCATTCTTCCCTTGCTCAGGAAAAGCACCTGCATGCGAAGGAACGCCTGTAAAAACCGCATCAAATTTAGAGGTAGCTAGAAAACCAGCGCCACCACAGTAGAATAATTCATTCTGATCCGCCCGAAATCCAATATGCAAGCCGCATAAATAATCAACATCATCAACAATCCCAGTTGCAACCATCGACCTTGCACCACGCACGCCTTCTTCACCAGGTTGAAAAATCAATTTAATCGTTCCGCAAAGCTTATCTCGCATCTCCATCAACAGTTTTGCAACACCCAACCCAATTGCTGTATGCCCATCATGACCACAGGCATGCATCGCACCAGAATGAGTGGACGCAAACCCTTCTAGAAAAGGTCGATGCGTGGCATCTGTTACTTCGTTCACATCATTTGAATCAATATCAAAGCGGAGTGCAATCACGGGCCCCGGCTTGTTTGTTTCAAGAATGGCTACCACACCTGTTTTGCCACCTTGCATCTTATCCAGATATTGCGGAGAAGCTCCCTCGGATTTGGCTCGTTCCATATGGGCTTCCAAGACTTCTGCAGGCGGAACTCCCATCATTTCAGATGCCATGATTATCTCATCTCCAAACATGACCTCGTAACCAAAATCAGTGAGCTGCTCTAGAATAAAGCTCGTCGTTCGAAACTCTGTCCACGCTACCTCTGGATAAGTGTGTAAATCACGACGCCAAGCCACTAAATCTTTCGTCATTTGATTCGCTCTTTCGACAATTTGATCTTTCATGATTGGATTCCTCCTATTTTGTGAATAAAATGGCACTAGAAAAAAGGGCCTTGCGCCCTTTTCAACTGGTTCTTACAATAAGATAAACATCGCAACCGCTGCCGCGAGAATCATCCCAGGTGCATTACGTTTTGCTAACTCGATTGGATTCACATTTGCCAAAGAAGCACAGATAATTGTAGCGCCTGCAACAGGTGACATACTCCGTCCTAACGAACCTGATAAACTAGCCATTCCACCAAGATTGGCAATTTCAAGCCCGAAATCAGCTGCGTTAGGTGTAATAGATCCGTTAAATGCTAATGCTGCAGCATCTCCCGAACCTGAAAGCACCGCAATCAAGAACGGACCGAATGTACCAGCAATTCGGACAATACTATCTGAATTTGCCATGGCGTCAATCAATGCTTGTGTTAAGCCAATTGCCTCCATCCCCTTAGTGAAAACACTTGCAGTAATAATAATCCCCAATATGTTTCCATAAGCAGAACCCATTCCGTCAAAGAATGATTTTGAAATTTGCTCTGGATTGGATAGTGAAACCAGTCCACCCAATGCCGTGCCAACCAACATCGCTAATGGAACAGTAATTTCATCAACCTCAGCGACCCCACCGTAAACAAGGATAAGCAGAGGAACTAGCGGCATAATTGCTTTTAACGCATTGACACGCTCAATATGATACGCTGACTTATCATTTGCTTCTGCTGTTTTTGGTGCCACATACCCAGAAGCTTCCTTACGGATATAAGCTATAGCCGCCAGCGATACTGCACCGATTAATCCAGCAACAACCGTTGCTGGTGCTAAGATCGCAATCACATCCGTTGAACTCATTTCTGCTAATTCCCCAACCATTGGGTTATGCGTATTCCCTGGGCTCATAACACTGCCAATTGTGCCAGCTAGTACAGCAGCCCCAGCCATTGCTGGATGTACACCTGCATTAATTAATGTCGGAATCATCACGGCACCAACAGCGGCAGCACAACCTGATGCACTTGGAAGTGCAATATTAATAGCAAAAGTCAGCATTACCGTAACTGGAATCAGAATCCTTTTGAATAATTTCAACACGCCTGACAATAAATTAACCAAGTGTAAATCGCATTTTGTGATATTCATAACGAAAACAAAACCCATTACTGTACAAATTGTCGGTACCAGTGAAGGGTTCACCATACTTTCTGTAAAAGCTGTAACAGCCGTCAAAGGCTCACCAGCAAATATCGCCATTAAAAGTCCAGAAGTAAATAGTACCAACCGCACTTCAAACTTCATTATAATGGCCACTGCAGTTAGAATGACAATAAGTCCACCAACATAAACCATTTGAATCCCCCTTAATATATCTTTTATTATGAAATACCGGAACAATTTTACTTAAATTTTTTAGAGAATAAAGTAAAATCATATCTATAAAAATGCAGTAAACCCCAAGTTGTAACAAAGATTGCAACACGGTCACAATCTTTGTTACAGGTGATTATTTTGTCGTAGTAGCTACTTCACTAACCAGTGCCAGCGCAAGTTCTGTAATCTTATTTAACTCCGCAATTGGCATTCTCTCATTCACAGTATGGATTTTTTCATATCCCACAGCGAGAATAATAGTCGGTACACCTTTGCCATTAAAAGCGTTAGCATCGCTGCCACCGCCTGCTTTAATTATTTCACATGAACGCCCAACATTCGTGATCGCCTTTTTAGCGAGTGTAATAATGGGTGCATCCTCTGTAAAACTAAAACTCGGATAAAGCATCTCCGCTTTCATCTCAGCACGTCCACCAAATTTAGTAGCTGCCTCTTCAAAAGCATTCCGCATCAATACTACCTGATTTTCGAGCTTGTCCATATTTCCGGAACGTGCCTCCGCGATCACTTGCACATGATCACAAACAACATTTAGCGGACCATGTCCATCAAAAGTGCCAATATTGGCGGTCGTTTCATCATCAATTCTACCTAAAGGCATATTTGCTATCGCGTGTGCCGCAACTGTAATCGCAGAGATCCCTTTTTCCGGTTCAACACCTGCATGTGCAGTGGCGCCATAAATATCAGCATATATTTCATATCTAGTAGGTGCAGACGCCTTTACTTTTCCAACTGAGCCGCCCGTATCAAGTGCAAAACCGAAATCAGCCTTCAAATACTTCTCGTCAAGTGCACTTGCTCCAATCAGGCCAAGTTCCTCACCAACTGTAAAAATCACTTGAATGTCACCATGTGGTAAAGTGTTTTCTTTCAACACTTGAAGCATTTCAAGAATGGCAACAACCCCAGTCTTGTCATCTGCACCAAGTATCGTTGTTCCGTCAGAATAAATATAGCCATCACGAATGACCGGCTTGACCCCATTTCCTGGGGCAACTGTATCCATATGACTATTAAACAAAATCGTTTTCGCATTTGGCTGATTGCCCTTCAAAAAGCAAATCAAATTCCCCGCGCCATGGCCAGTCACAGAAGCCGTATCATCTTCAAATACATCTAGCCCCAAGGCCTGCACTTTCTTCTTCAACGCATCGCAAATCAAACGCTCGTTCTTCGTAACTGAATCAATTTGTACAAGCTCTAAAAAATGATCCAAAAGTCTTTTCTCATTAATCATGATTGCTACACACCTTTCTAGTATCTAAATTAAAACTTCACCATATCAGTACACCTATTCAAGTTCTTGCACATTGTATCATAGCCGCTAATCGCCTTTTTGAAAATAACAAAAAATTCAAAAAGAGTTCACAGAATTGTAAAGAATCTGCCAAGCTTCTTGTCCACAATCGAAGCACCGGAAAAAAACATTTCCCACAGCAATTAGCTAAAAAATAGACAAAAAAAGCCAATGCGATCATCTGCATTGGCTTTTTTCATTTACTTTCGAATTAGTTAGAACGATCTTCGTGTACAAAGAGGGTCTGCTCAAGATTTTTCATTTTCGTTTCAATCGATGATCCTTTTCCCTGAAAAACTTGGAGTTGCTCAGTAAGCTCACCAGCCACTGCGTTTTGCAAAGAAACTTCCAATTGATCTAGTCCCTGCTCAATCTCATGTAAAAGTGCTTCAATCTTTGATTTTGGAATCATAGGGCCCCTCCTGTGATATACACGTATATAGAGGACTTCTTCCATAGAAAGTAAAACTCCTTTCCCAGTGACAAAACTAGTTTTTTCACAACAATCAAAGAAAAAAATTCTTCAATTTCGACAAAAACAATTTTAAAATGCGTTATAATGTCTTATAAGTGAGGCGAGAATGATGGTGAAATACCCTAACGGGAAGCAATTTTCAATGAGCATAGAGGCAGAGATCAAAGAACCTACTAAGGTGAATTATTCAAATCGTGGTATGTCCCTTGAAACTGCGATCAATGACTCCAACAAATATTATCTTGAACATGATATCGCTGTCGTTCATAAAAAGCCGATCCCAATTCAAATTGTCAAAGTTGATTATCCCAATCGTAGCGCTGCTGTCATTAAGGAGGCTTATTATCAGCAAGCATCTACCACGGACTACAATGGTGTATATCGTGGTAGACACCTTGATTTTGAGGCAAAAGAAACAAAGCAAGCCTCATTTCCATTAAAGAACTTTCATGACCATCAAATCAATCACATGCAGAAAGTTATACATCAAAATGCTATATCCTTTGTGTTAATTCATTTTATAGCTTATGATGAAATATACTTTCTAGCTGCGAATGAGCTATTCTACTTTTGGGATAGAATGCTAGAAGGCGGAAGAAAGTCCATTACGAGAGAAGAAATCATATCAAAAGGAAAACAAATACAATTTGGCTTTCTTCCAACAATCGATTATATTAAAATAGTTGACGATTTAATAGCCGTACAAGGAAAGTAGGTGTCAAATATGGCTGATACAACAAATAGTCGTACCGCACGCCGGAAGCAGGCGAAGAAAAGAAAATCTGGTAAAAAGAAATATTCAACTTTCAAAAAAATTCTGCTAGGTTTTGCAGGATTGATTGCCGTCTTAGCCATCATCACGTTGATTACATTCACGATTTGGATTAAAGATGCACCGGATCTGAATGAACAGCGTTTGAAAGACCCAGTGGCCTCACAAGTGTTAGATAAGGACGGGAATGTTTACGCAACACTAGGGGTACAAAAACGTGATTATGTGCAATATGAAGATATTCCAAAAGATGTTGAAGCTGCACTTTTGGCAACTGAAGACAAGCGTTTCTATGAGCATGGTGGCATCGATATCATTCGTCTTGGTGGCGCAGTGATTGGAAATATTACTGGTGGTTTCGGTTCACAAGGAGCGAGTACGATCACACAACAAGTGGTCAAGTTATCTTTTCTAACGCCAGATAAAACAATGAAACGTAAAGTCCAAGAAATGTATCTAGCGGTTCAGTTAGAACAGGAATACTCAAAACAAGAAATTCTGGAGATCTACTTTAACAAGGTAAATATGTCAGAGGGTGTCTATGGTATTGGAACGGCAGCACAGGTCTATTTTGGTAAATCTTTAGACGAATTAACACTTCCAGAAACAGCGCTTCTGGTTGGGATGCCGCAAAGTCCAAATAATTACAATCCATATGACCATCCTGATACAGCAAATGAGCGAAAAAACACTGTGCTTAAACTGATGTATGATGATGATCTCATTACTGAAAAGGAAATGAAAGAAGCACAGGCCGTTGACATATCAACCCTGTTAATCCCTCGCTCTGAAGGGCCATCTACGACCAATCACGCAACCTCGGCAATCGTCGACCAAGTGATTAATGAAGTTGAAGATGCAGGCGATTTTGATGTCTATTCTGATGGATTAACCATCTATACAACAATTGACCCAGAGGCACAACGGATTGTTGAAGAAACACTTGAATCTAATCCAGCAGTACCGTTTCCAAATGATCAAATGCAATCAGGAACGGTATTAATGGATACGCAAACAGGTGAAGTCAGAGCACTAGGTGGTTGGCGTAAAACAACTGTTGAGCGTGGTTTTAACTATGCCACTGACTTAACCAATAGGCAGCCAGGTTCGACAATCAAGCCAATTCTCGACTACGGACCTGCAATTGAGTATGAAGGATGGTCAACCTATGAACAAATCGTTGATGAACCATACGAATACTCAGATGGAACGAAAGTGAATAACGCAAACAACAAATATGCTGGAAAAGTGTCAATGAGAACTGCACTGGTCAAATCGCTGAACGTCCCCGCCGTGAAAACACTACAAGAAGTAGGCACGGATCAAGCACAAGAATTCTCAAAGGGTCTTGGCATTGAGCTTGATGATCAAATCTACGAATCGGCCGCAATTGGTGGTGTCAATAATGGACCATCACCTCTTGAACTTGCTGGTGCATACGGTGCCTTTGGTAACGGTGGAACTTTTACTGAGCCCTATACGGTTAAAAAAATTGAAACCATGGATGGCGATGTCATCGAGACAACACCTGAATCTAAGAAAGCAATGGAACCATCTACTGCTTATATGATGACAGATATGCTTGAAGATGTTGTTGACTATGGTACAGGTACAAAAGGAAATATCCCAGGCCTTCCAATGGCCGGAAAAACAGGAACCACAAACTATACTGCAGAAGAAAAAGAAAAGTACGGTATTAAAGACAATGGTGTTCCAGAGTCTTGGTACGTTGGCTATACACCATCTTATACGCTGTCCGTTTGGGTCGGTTATGGTGATCGAAAACAGTCCGTCGATTCTGCATCGCAGAAATTACCGGCGACAATCTATAAAACAGTGATGTCACAAGTATCTGAAAATGTGGATACACCTGACTTTGAAAAGCCAGATGACGTTGTTGAATTACCGATTCTAATTGGATCAGATCCGCCTGCAATTGCTGCGGAGGGCACACCTGATGATAAAGTAACATATGAACTCTTCACTAAAGACAATATGCCATCTAAAAAATCAGATGAGTTTGTCAAACCAACTGAAATTACAGACCTATCAGCTTCTTATAATGAAGCAAACAAGCAGATTGATATCCAATGGGCATATTCACCAGCTGAAGGAAGTGCTGATGCAGATAACGAATTCAGTGTTGAATACAGCATCAATGGCGGTGCTAGTAAACATCTAGGGAATACAAAAGATCGAGCTGCAACAATCAAAGATGTTGAGCAAGGGACAACCTACGCGATCACAGTCACAACCGGTGATAAAACAAGCACAAGTTCGACCTCAGTCACTGTGCCTGCAAAAGAAGCAGAAAAACCAGATGTAACAACGCCTACCACAGAGGAGCCGGATACCGAAGACCCTGATGGTACGATACCACCGATTGATGAGAACAATGGAAATAACGGCGAGAATGGAGAGAACGGGGGTAACCCTGACAATGGCGACAACGGAAATGGTACCACAGATCCTACAGGTGAAACTGGTACTAGAAGTAATAACAGCACCAGAGATTGGGACTTCCTCATTTTTGATGCAATCATGCTACCTTCTCTATGGGAACGATTAAAGTAAGTCATGTTTTAGGGATCAACAGTTCATTGTTAGTGGACTGTTGATCCCTGTTTATTTTATACATTTAGCTTTAAATATTATCGAGCTACTCAAATCTATTTCTTACTGTTAGCCAGTTTATTATTAGAATCAACTAGAAAGTGGAAGATATTTTTACGATTAGGCCTTCTTGTAAGCCTATTTTGCGGGATAGTACAAGGGGAGATAACAAACAAAACACTATCGATTCTTACCTCTAAATGTAGGTAAGGGCGATCCTACTTTTACTCAATTTCGGAATAGTTTTGCCGATTATAGACAGGATAAAACTCTTCAGTTAACTGACCATATTTCATTTCGCATCTCCTAAAAAGGTAAGACAACGCTCAATTTGAGGTTGCCTTTACTTATCTGCAATTGGGCTTATTTTTTTATGTGGGCTACCTCACGAAAGATCTCTTCTTGTAGAAAGACCTGCATCAATATAGCCATTCGTCAACTATTTAGCTGGCATATGGCAATCAATAGCTACCCCTTCCATGTAAAGTATTTTAATAAAAATGATTAAAATTTGCTTAGACAAATACCAATCGGTATTTGTCTAAGCAGCTATCTACATAAACTCACTCATCAACTCATCAAAGTACGGCTGACCGATCTCTAGCTCTAGCTTTGCAAGTGGTTGATCTGAGTATCCACTAATCAGTTCTTGGTACGATGGACGTTCAGTATTTTGATAAATCAAACCAGTGACAAGTCCTTTCCGTTCCATCAGAGTCTTCATAGCAAGACCAAGGTTATGCGGATCATAGGCTTCTACTGTTTCCAGCTTAACAAGATTCTCCTTAAACCAGTCATACGTATTAATTTTATTATAAGTCACGCATGGGCTGAACACATTGACAAGCGAAAATCCTTTATGTTGGATAGCCGCTTCAATCAATGCAGTCATTCCTTTTAAATCGCTTGAAAAGCTCTGCGCCACAAATGTCGCCCCAACGGTTAATGCCATTTCCATTACAGAAATTGATTGTTCAACCGAGCCTTTTGGCGTTGATTTTGTTTTAAAACCTGCTTCAGAACGAGGCGATGTTTGCCCCTTCGTTAACCCGTAAATATGATTATCCATAACGATATACGTCACATCAATATTGCGGCGAATTGCATGAACAGTGTGACCAGTACCGATCGCAAAACCGTCACCATCACCACCAGAAGCAAGAACCGTTAAATTCCTATTCGCCATTTTCAATCCTTGAGCAACTGGCAAGGCGCGTCCGTGAATTGAATGAAATCCATACGAATTCACATATCCAGATACCCTTCCTGAACAACCAATTCCTGAAACAATCGCTAATTCTTCTGGCTCAATACCAAGATTAGCAACCGCACGTTGCATTGCAGCTAGAACGGAAAAGTCTCCACATCCTGGGCACCAATTTGGTTTCACATCATTGCGAAAATCATTTAATGTTGCCATCTATACCAACTCCTTGCACTGGTTATACACTTCATTTGGTAGGAACGGATTGCCATCATATCGAAGTAAGCTTGTGATTTTTTTAGCATGTCCAACATTCATTTTAAGAATATTTGCCAGTTGACCTGTTGCATTGTTTTCTAGTACAATCACTTTCTTCGCATTTTCGACTAGAGGTGCAAGTTCTGCCTCAGGGAACGGATGAATAAGTCTGACATGAGCATGGTTTGTCTTAATCCCTTCCGCTTCAAAACGTTGCATCGTTTCCTCAATCACACCACGTGTGGAATTAAAACCAACAAACAGCACATCGGGCTCCTCATGTGGTACATTTTGATAAACAGGCATTGCGATCTTCACCTGACTCATCTTACTCATCCGCTTATCCATTTGTGCAATCCGGTTTCCAGTTGACTCATTTGGGCGACCTGTTTGATCATGCTCAACTCCTGTAACATGGTGAATCCCATTTTTCATTCCAGGCAGTACACGAGGGGAAATTCCATCCTCAGATACTTCATAGCGCTTAAACAACGATTTATCACCACGATTTGGAATATCTGCTTCATTCGCCAGCTTGCCCCGACGAATTTTTACTTTGGAAAGATCAAGTGGCTCAACAGTTTGCTTCCCGAGCGATAATTGCAAATCAGTGAGCAAAATAACCGGGCATTGATATTCTTCAGCAAGATTAAACGCTTCTGCCGCATCGTAAAATGCTTCCTCAACCGTGCTTGGTGCAAGGACAATTTTCGGAATTTCGCCATGCGTACCGTAGATCATTGCCATCAAATCAGATTGTTCCTGCTTGGTTGGTAATCCAGTCGAGGGACCACCACGCTGCGTATCAACAACCACTAGTGGCTGCTCTGTCATTCCTGCTAACCCAATGGCCTCCATCATGAGCGAAAGCCCTGGCCCAGAGGATGCGGTCAGAGAGCGTACGCCACCATAGTTCGCACCAATTGCCATTGTGCAAGCAGCAATTTCATCTTCGGTCTGAATTACAGCACCGCCAACTTCGGGTAAACGCTTAATCAAGTACTCCATAATCTCTGATGCAGGAGTGATCGGATAGGCAGCCATAAATCGTGCACCGCCAGCAAGGCAACCCATTGCAATCGCATCATTTCCGATCATAAATAGGCGCTTCTTCCCATCTGCTTTCTCTAAAGTGAGTGGCAAAGTTTTCCCTGACAATTGATCATGCATCGCCTGCATACCCGCAGCCACTGCTTCAATATTTTTTTGAACAACTGCATCACCTTTTCGCCCAAATAACTCACCGATTACTTCTGTGAAGATTGCCTTATCAAGTTGCATCACTGCGGCAGAGGCACCAATGGCAACCATATTCTTCATTAATGATGTGCCGAGTTCCGTCGCTATCGTCGTAAATGCAACTACGAACAGTGATGCTTGGCAACCATCCGGTTTAACCGGATTAAATTTTGCATCCGCAATAATAATTCCGTTTGCACTAAGCTCATGGTAATTAAAATCAATCGTTTCTTGGTCAAAAGCTACTAAAATATCAAGATCATCTGCAATTGTTCGAACTTCTGTCGTACTCACACGAATTTTATTATTCGTATGTCCGCCTTTAATTCTTGATGAAAAATGACGATAGCCATACAAATAGTACCCAAGTCGATTGAGTGCAATACAGAAGATTTCTCCCGTACTCTCAATCCCCTCACCTTGTTGCCCGCCAACTTTCCACGATAGTTGATTTAGCATTAAGACACCTCTTATCAGTAGGACCTCTCGTGCTATGGCACAGACGTCTCAGTTTTAAATTCTAATTACCTCTCAATCATAGTATTTAGCGTAAAATATATCAAATAATACGACACGATGTTATTCACAAAACCTACACAGTAGGACAATCGGTGACTGACATTCCAGCGTGCTCCCCACTGACCAAATACAATAAAACCTCGCAACCTCAAATAATCAAGTGAGTGTACGAGGCATGAATTATTGTAAAAAATCAATCTCAGTCCCGGCTAGCTGCAAAAATTATTCTACACCGACTATTGGTCTAAATATCCGTGCGAAATTTCCAAATAAAAAATCATCCACTTCACTTGGCTTATAGTACTTTAACAAAGCCAGATGCAATTGGACATAATCCTCTGGTCCTGATAATCCTCTCGGCGTGACGGATATTCCATCGAAATCAGCACCAAACCCAATATGTTTCTGACCACCAAGACTGCAAAAGTGGTCAATATGCCTTAATATATCATTAATCCCTGCTTCCACATCACTCGTCAGAAAATAAGGCACAAAATTAACTCCAACAACACTATTTTTCCTCACCAGTGCACAAAATTGATCGTCTGTTAAATTACGGACATGCGGCATTATTGCTTTTGCATTAGAATGCGTAGCCACCACATAGTCAGTACGCTCTAATACTTCCCAAAATCCTTTCTCAGATAAATGGGAAACATCACACCAAATATGGGCATCTGATAACACCTGAACCACTTCTAGGCCAAACAAGGATAACCCTGCACCGCGCGGCTCAATCACACCATCGGCCACGAGGTTGGCAAAATTCCACGTCAGCCCCACAGAACGTACGCCTAAACGAATCAATGTCTGTAGCTTCAACAAATCATTTCCAATTGAATCACAGCCCTCTAGCGCCAAAATCGCACCGATTTCTCCAGACTGCAATGTAGCAATATCTTGATGCGTCTTGATATGTTTTAATCCTGCTTGACGAATCACTCGCTCATGAAACAAATCCACCTGCGCAAGTGCAGCCTGAAACTGCATATCTGGATGTACTTTTTCAGGAATATAGATTGCAAAAATCTGCACGCAGACATTGCCTGCCTCAAGCTTTGGTAATGTCACTTGTAAATCGCCAATTCCTTGCACAAAATCAGCATGCTTATCCTCAAACAGCTTCATTAACAAATCACAATGTGCGTCAAAAACCCTCACTCCATGCACCCCTTCTCATCAAAAATCAATCGTCAGACTGGATTTTCCATTAAACACAAAAACTCGTATACCATTAGTATACGAGAAATGAGCAGGTATTTCTAAACAATTATCGCGGTTCAATAATTAACTTAATCGCAGTCCGTTCTTCGCCCTCGATCAGAATGTCTGTAAAAGCTGGAATACAAATCAAGTCCACGCCACCAGGCGCCACAAATCCCCTTGCAATTGCTACAGCCTTAACCGCTTGATTCAAGGCACCTGCGCCAATGGCCTGGATTTCTGCACCACCACGCTCACGAAGAACACCTGCCAATGCACCTGCAACAGAATTTGGATTCGATCTAGATGAGACCTTCAATATCTCCATAACTTGCTCCCCCTAATGTTCTTACCTGTACGTCACTTTGGTTTTTAGAAAGCTGCACTTTTCAGCTAGTCATGTTTCCCATCTAACTATATTCGAAAAAAATACCAGTTAGACCAAGCTTTGATTCGATAAAAAACAATTTGGGGAAAGGTTCTACAACATTCTTACTGACAAGTTAATAGAAGTGTGGGTGATCCTCATTGATTAGAATCCGTTTGATTGATTTAGAGAGCCCTGTTTTAGGATCTAAGTCAACAACAACACCACTAAGCACTGCACGTCCCTTATCAGGCACTTCAAATCGCTGTGGAATCTGTGTCAAAAACCGTTTCAACACTGCTTCCTTATCGACACCGAGTATACTATCATAAGCACCCGTCATACCTACATCAGAAATATAAGCCGTTCCTCCTGGAAGCACACGGTTATCTGCTGTCTGCACATGCGTATGTGTCCCAACAACGACACTCACCTGCCCATCAAGAAACCAGCCCATCGCCTGCTTTTCACTTGTTGCCTCGGCATGGAAATCAACAAAAATAAATGGTGTTCTTTTTCTAACCTCAGCCAATAATTCAGTTGCCTTTTTGAAAGGATCATCACAAGGGCTCATAAAAGTGCGCCCAATTAAATTGACTACAGCCAATTCAATTTGATTACATTTCACATAGCAAACGCCTTGTCCTGGCACAGCTTCCGGCAGATTAGCAGGCCGGACCAAATACTTCGCATCATCAATAAACTCGAAAATATCACGATTATCCCAGACATGATTCCCCATCGTCACAGCATTCACACCTAGAGTTAGAAACTCACGATAAATCTTCTCAGTAATCCCTTTCCCTGCTGCTGAATTTTCTCCATTTACAATAATAACTTGCGGTTGATGTTGCTCACGGAGAGCAGCAATATGGTCTTTAAACGTCTCACGACCAATGGCACCAACGATATCTCCCAAAAAAAGAACTTTCATTTGTTCATCCTCCTCGTTTCCCGTCAACAACTTTCACATAACTATCCATGCTATTTTACAACAAGATAGGAAACTATTCTTTGAAAGAGAGTAGACAATTCATAGTCCTATTATAGACCAGATTCCATAGCACTTCTAGCAACGCTTCTCATTAAATTTTTTAAACATGTTTTATAAAATCAGTTAACAATCCAATTTCAAAGTATTCATTTTATCTAGCTTTCGTCTACTGAACTAGTTAATCATATGACTTTCCTGCTATATTCATGAACGATAATATTCGATATAATAGAGAAAATAATCAAATCTAGCGAGGGGTATATTGATGAAGAAAACAATTCTTTTCCTTTTACTTTGCACAAATCTAGTAGTCAGTGGCTGTTCGAGTAACACGGAAAGCGAAGAGAGCAAGAAAGACGACAAGCAAACGAAGTCAGTTGATCTAACAGCGGATGAATATACACCGGTCGATACAATGGCATCGCAACCTACAGAGGATAATTTTGCAGAATACCTCAGTAAGCGCTTAACAGAAGGCACCCATACCGCAATGATCACTAAAGTGGGTTTTGAAAATAGCGATGATCAAGATCGTTTTAATGAGTTAATCGGTAAGTTGACAACTTCAGTCAACCAGAACCAGGACTACTTCATTGAATACAGCGCACAATATCCGAATCAGCCGCTTCCCTACACCGATAAACTAGGTGTGACCGAAAAGGAATATGAAGAATTCCTTGCACTTAGAGAGAAACAAAAGCTTGTTAAAGTAGATGATATGAAGATCAAAGTAGCCACTACAGGCGAGGGTCTATCAATTATCTCTGATACGCCAGAGATTTTCGGTGAAATGACAATTGACTTTGCAGATAAGGAAATGACTGTTGACTCGGCGACAGTACCGTACAACCGAATCCTACAAGCCTCAGATAGCCAAACAGCCACTGGCAAATGGAGCGGATACATTTGGAAGAGCGATACCGTAGATGTCCTTGATGAAGTTGGCATTGGACAGGTAGAGGAAACTGGAAAGACAATTATTTACATCCAAAAAGCAGCACGCGCAGTCATTGTTGATTAACACGCTACAAGACGAAATGACACAACTACCGGAGAATTCCGGTAGTTTTTTGATTGAAAAATGAATCTCTAGATGAAGGCGCAACAAGAGCCATAAACGACAGGACTAACGGTATTCTGACAACAATTAGGAACCCAATTAGAAGTTTCAAATTTCAAGCACCAAAAACCAAATTCCTTAACGTGCCAAACAACCCCATATATTCAATAACGAAAAAAAAGAGAACAGGAAAATTCACCTGTTCTCTTGCTATACTCTCATAAAAAATATCAATACAAGAATCATTTCATCAAGGACAAAACCCCTTGATTATTTCGCATATTCGACAGCTCGTGTCTCACGAATAACTGTTACTTTAATATGTCCTGGATACTCAAGCTCTTCTTCAATACGCTTGCGGATATCTCGCGCTAAGCGGTGCGCTTCTAAATCATCAATTTGATCAGGACGAACGACAATTCGCACTTCACGACCAGCTTGAATTGCAAATGACTTTTCAACACCATCAAATGATTCCGAAATATCTTCTAGTTTCTCTAAACGACGAATATAATTTTCAAGTGTTTCACTTCTTGCACCTGGTCTCGCAGCTGACAATGCATCAGCAGCAGCAACTAAGACAGAAATGATTGAAGTTGGTTCCACATCACCATGGTGAGAGGCAATCGCATTCAAGACCACTTTGTTTTCACGGTACTTAGTAGCAAGCTCTACACCGATTTCTACGTGGCTTCCTTCGACTTCATGATCAATCGCTTTTCCGATATCATGCAATAGTCCAGCACGCTTCGCTAAAGTCACGTCCTGACCAAGCTCAGCTGCCATCAGTCCGGCTAATTGCGCTACTTCCATTGAGTGTTTTAGCACATTTTGTCCGTAACTTGTTCTGAACTTGAGCCGTCCCAGAATCTTTATTAAATCTGGATGAACACCATGAACACCGATATCGAAGGTTGCTTGTTCACCAGTTTCACGAATATACTCATCAACTTCACGGCGTGATTTCTCAACCATTTCCTCAATACGAGCTGGATGAATCCGACCATCTTGAACAAGCTTATCAAGCGCGTTCCTAGCCACTTCACGTCGAACAGGATCAAACCCTGATAAGATAACCGCTTCTGGCGTATCATCAATAATTAAATCGATTCCTGTCAAAGTCTCAAGGGTACGAATATTCCGTCCTTCACGACCAATAATTCTTCCTTTCATCTCATCATTCGGTAAATTAACAACCGATACTGTTGTTTCAGCAACATGATCAGCAGCACATCTCTGAATGGCTGTAGAAAGAATCTCTTTCGCTTTCTTATCGCCCTCTTCTTTTGCTCTGGTTTCGGCATCCTTCACCATCATCGCAATGTCATGGGATAATTCTTGTTCAATCTTGTCTAAAATATGGTTCCTCGCATCTTCTCTAGTTAAACTAGAGATTCGCTCTAATTCAGCTTGTTGAGCTGCAATTAGTTCTTCCGCCTTTGTCTCTAATTGTTGAATATTCTCTTGTTTTTGAACGAGATTTTGTTCTTTGTTCTCTAACACTTCATCACGTTTATCTAAGGAACCCATCTTACGATCGATACTTTCCTCACGTTGCAACAAGCGCTGTTCTTGTTTCTGAACCTCAAATCTACGATCTTTTACCTCTTTATCAGCTTCGGAACGAAGTTTAAATATCTCATCTTTAGCTTCTAATACTGCTTCCTTACGAAAAGATTCAGCTTCTCTTTGCGCTTCATCAACAATCCTTGCAGCAGCAACTTGTGCACCACCGATTTTTGATTCAGCAATTGATTTTCTGATTAGAAATACAAGGGCAAATCCAACGATTAAACTAAATAAAGCGGAGGCGATTATTATAAATAAATCCATCATGTCACCTCCTATTCAATTTTTTCACACGGGTTTCATATTACGCATTCATATAAAATTTTCAACTGTCTTTACTTTATCAAGTTAAAAAGAAAATTATACATCCTCTATTTTAAGGTTGCGACAGGTAGATGTCAAGAAACGACCTGATTAATTGACAATGAGTGTTGAGCCAGCATAAAAAACAAAATGATGCTACTTTTTAAATCATTTTACAAACAATCATTCGCTAATTGATTTCTTTCTCCATGCACTCATCATCAATCATTGCCAGATCTTCTAGTTGTTTAAACACATTTTTTATAAATTTAAACTTACTCAGCTTATCTGCATTCCTTCCACAAGTTATTGCCATTATAATGATCGCACTATATTGCTTATTTTCCCCATCAATCCATTGCTCGTTGTGAAACGAATAGTTGTCCATTTTCATTAATAAATAATCAGCATATAAACTTGAGTAAAGTAAGTAGACTTCGAAATAGCTACTATCATGACTAAACTAGCTAAACCCCAGTGATACTCATATATAACACTTTCATCTCATTTTTGCCCCGTTTGCAAAACTATATTATTTCGTCACCGCACAAGTACATTGATCCCTACGATCCTAGTTCCTGTGACCGCTTCACTGCCTCAAATGCAGACCGCTCCACAGCACTTGTGAATCCAGCCTTCCTTAATTCATGAAGTCCAGCGATTGTAACGCCACCTGGTGAAGTCATTTTCTCCTGTAACATACGAGGATGCTCTCCGGTTTGCCTCACCATCTCACAAGCGCCCATCATATTTTCTAACGTAATATCTGTTGCATCACTACGTGACATTCCAACCAAAACACCAGCATCAATCATTGCCATCATGAACTCATAAATCGTTGCAGGCCCAGCAGCAGAGTAGCCTGTAAACGCATTCATTAAACTTTCATTCATCGGCATCGTCTGTCCTAAAGCATCCAGTACTGAAGTGGCCAAAGCAAGATCCTCTTTTGTCACTTGACCATTCGCAGCAAGCGCACTACAACCACGTTTCACGTCAATCATCGTATTAGGCATCACACGCACAATCGATCGGTCTGCGCCAATACCTGCCTCTAGCGCGTCAATCTCGATTCCAGCACAGATCGATAGGATTAGTGCCTCTTTCATTGCATGTGCCTTCACTTCTGGCATCACCGAAGCAATATCCTGAGGTTTTGTTGCAATCACCACAAGGTTTGCCATCGAAATCGCTTCACGAGCTGTGACAGCAGTATCAATTCCATATGTATTTTCCAAAAACGTTAACCTTTGTTCACTAATATCAAAAGCCGTAATGTGCCGAGGTGTCGTAACCTCGTTACGAATGATTTCTCTAATCATTCCTTCACCCATAAAACCAGCACCAAGAAACGCTATCTTCTTCACCATCATCCAACCCCTACTCTAATTATTAAAAATACACACAATGATAAAAGCATTTTTCACCATACAACATCTTAATTTTATCTAAAAATTTATTGTAAAATAAACACCCAAACTAAAAAACGCTTCTTTTTTAGCTTTGTAACACAATTATACATGATAAATGGCATTTGCTACCTAAGTTTATCTTTTTTTATCAATTAGTGCTTTCTTTCGTTTCAAAGTGAAGAAATACTTGCAAAAATGTTTCTACCAGCATTTTAAATCTTAAAATACACTGCAACGCCTCATTGACATCAAGCAAATAAACAAATACAATTGATAATGATTATCATTATCAATTGATAAAAATTCAAACTGGCGGTTCTTTCTTTAGTAACAGCTAGTAAAACAATATACAGAGGAGTTAATCAATATGAAAATAGCAAAATGCTTGACCTTTTTCCCCATCCTTTTCATCACGGCACTATTTATCAGTGGTTGTAGTAACGAAGAGGCAGCAAGTGATCAAAAAAAGCCAGAAACAATCACCTACCAATCAGAAGCAGGCGAGATTGAAGTCCCTGCTGACCCTCAGCGTGTCGTTATCCTTGGTGGCTATGCCGGTAATGTCATCGATCTTGGCGTTAATATTGTCGGCGTTGACCAATACGCAAAAATGAATCCACTAATTGAAGATGAATTAAAGAATGTGCCAGTCGTATCTGATGATGATATTGAGCAAATTATCGAATTACAACCCGATCTCATCATTGGTCTTTCTAAAACAAAAAATATTGATAAACTACAAGAAATTGCCCCTACAGTTACCTACACGTACGGAAAACTCGATTATCTCGAACAACATATTGAAATTGGTAAACTACTGAATAAGCAAAAAGAAGCCGAAGCCTGGGTTGGAGATTATAAGAAACGGGCAACAGAACTTGGCGAAGAGGTGCGCGCTACAATTGGAGAAGATGCCACCGTTACCGTACTCGAAAATGCGGACAAACAACTGTATCTTTACGGAAATGGCTGGGGACGCGGGACAGGCATTCTTTATCAAGAAATGGGCCTGAAAATGCCCAAAAAGGTGCAAGAAGTAACCGCAAAAGATGGCTATTTTCCTGTTTCAGCAGAAGTGCTACCTGAATATATCGGAGATTACCTGATTTTAAGTAAAAATCCAGATTACGATAGTGCTTTCATGCAAACAGACACATACAAAAACACACCAGCAGTACAAAACAACCGAGTTCTAGAATTGAATACTAGGGAAGTCTATTCCAATGACCCCATCACTGCAGAATACCTACTAACAGAATTTGAAACATTTTTCCTAGAAACACAGTGATATCATCATCCGAAAAATTTTTTTCGATGCCAGGTGGAATATAAAAAAACCAAGGAATATTTTCCACATCAACGGCTGAGAGCGATCGAAATAGACCATCACCAGACCCCAGTGAATACTTAATTTTTGATCACAATAACCAAAAATCCCCAAAAAGCGAGCAGATTCTATGGAAACTCTTTTCACTCTTTGGGGTTACTCATTAACTCTCATGACTAATTGTGATCACATTAAAATCTGAATCTAAATAAACAACAACCAGTTCATCCGTATAATCTGGATCGAAACTGAAATCCATCATATAAACATACGCATTTAGCTTCGCATCAAAACCCGCTCCAAACCGCTTCAATATTAAGCAATCAATCAGTTCATACTCGGTCAGATCATCTGGATTTTCAGTATGCAGCATCTCTTGTAAACTAGCCTCATCCATTTCAGTTAAATGATGTTGAAAAAAGAATTGAAGCAGTTCAGAACTACTAACATTTTCTTTGAAATGCTGCCGAACCTTACTCTCTAACTGATCCAACTGATCCAATGCAAAAGCGACATTCGTCATCGCCCCCTCATCAGTCGTTAAACTTCCTTCCACATCAAAATAAAATGGAAAAGGCGATTCAGGCTTTAAATCATCCAGCCAGATCTCAATTCCTGGCGTAAATACGATATTGGGGTATTTCTTACTCGCAACCATTCTTGCCATTATGCACTTCCCCTTTGTTCCCTTATGTAAAAAAAATCAGCACAAACGCATTAGCTACTATAGTGCTACAACGGGATGATCCACATCAATTAAATAACTACTCGTCTCTGCCCCACAAGTATGCCTAATCATGCCAACCAACTCATTCAGTGCCTCTGCCATATTTGCCTGATCTTCCGGAGAAAGCGCCTCAACGACAATAATTGCATTAGTCGTATCCTCAGTCAACTTAGAAAGATCAGATTCACGCCAGTTAAACGCACGGCAAATGACCTTCTCATCATCGCGATACAACACCTCACCGGCAGGCGGAAACTCATCCTCATTAGCACCAAGCTGACGAAACGGCACTGAGCCATCACCAATGGTTAGTATCAAATCACCAGCCAACGTATCTAAATCCTCACCACCGCAAGGTATAAAATGCTTCACAGAAGCTGCATTATACATATCAACCAATGGACTTATCGACGGCAACGACTTTCCATTCACAATCCGGCGTAAAAGCGCCTCAATCGAAGAACGATTCTTCTTCTCATTAAACTGCTTATAAGCCCCGCGCCAATTTTTAATAAAAGCATGATCAATTAACGGACCATCACCCAACTTTTCCAAAGCAACCGCTGTGCTATCCGCAAGCAACGCATCCCCCGCAAAATCCACACGATTATCTAAACCTGTACACTTAATCACACCAATCGACAAACTCGGATAAAGCGCAAAAACCTCTTTCGTAACACCAAACTTCATACAAACCCACCCAATCCTAAATTTTAGTACTACTCACTATACTAGAATTCAATGAACAAGATTGCAATACCCAAAACCATTTTTGTGAAAAGTTTATCCTTATCCCTGCACCCTATAATAAATTCCTCGGATGGACATTTCTGCTGCAGATAAGCCAAAAGCACCGTAATTTCAACCATCACGGCGCTTTCCACTTGAATATTCATGTATTAAAACAGTCTATTCAACTGTTACACTCTTTGCCAAATTACGTGGCTTATCAATGTCACAACCTCTGTGGAGTGAAGCATAGTAAGACATTAACTGCAACGGGATGACCGTAACAAGGGGTGTCAACATTGAGTGAACCGCTGGGAAAGTATAGCGATCGTTTTCATTCGCCAACCCTTCCATCGAAATCACCAATGGATGAGCACCGCGAGCCACAACCTCTGTGACATTTCCTCTGATATTCAAATTCACATGCGCTTGCGAAACCACAGCAACAACTGGCGTTCCTTCTTCGATTAGCGCAATCGTACCATGCTTCAATTCACCACCAGCAAAACTCTCCGCTTGGATATAAGAAATTTCTTTTAACTTGAGTGCACCTTCATGACCCACATAATGATCCAAACCTCTACCGATGAAGAAGCAGTTTCGAGTAACATTTAGAAACTCCGTTGCAATTTTTTCGATTTCAAGCTTATCATTACAAAGCGTTTCCATCACTGTTGCAACGATGGCTAGCTCATGTTCAATATCAAACGCTGCTGGTTTACCCATTGCTTCAGCAACAAGGCTTGCGTATATTGATAATACCGCTAGCTGTGCTGTATAGGCTTTTGTTGATGCAACAGCAATTTCAGGTCCAGCATGTAACAGCAATGTGTAATCCGCTTCACGCGAAAGCGTTGATCCTGCTACATTTGTGATCGTCAGTGCCTTATACCCAAGTTCTTTCACAAGAACCAGTCCAGCACGGCTATCAGCCGTTTCACCACTCTGCGTGATGAAAATAAACAAAGGATTCTTTGAAAGTAAAGGCATGTTATAACTAAACTCAGATGCAACATGTGTCTCCACCGGAATCCCAGTCAGAGCCTCAATCAAATGCTTACCTACAAGGCCAGCGTAGTAACTCGTGCCACATGCAACAATATAAATTCGATCAGCATTGAGCGTTGCTGAGAGAATCTCCTCGTCAATCATTAGTTTGTTTGCATTATTTTTGTACGTTTGTACAATCTTACGAATAACAGTAGGCTGCTCATCGATTTCTTTTAACATGTAATGTGGGTAAGTGCCTTTTTCAATATCACTGGCATCAATCATCGCTGTGAATGGCTCACGTTCAATAATCTCTCCATTTAAATTTTTGATTACATGTGCGCCCTTTGTAAGAATAACCGTTTCCTTATCTGCCAGTTCAACAAAACGATCAGTTAATTCAATCACTGCCATTGCATCACTGGCAACCACATGAAAGCCATTACCGATACCGATTAATAACGGGCTTTTGCTTTTTGCTACAAAAATGGTGCCGAAATCCTCACGATCAAGCAATGCAATTGCATACGACCCGTGTAGTAAGCTCAATGTTTCGCGGAAAGCTTCCTCTGTCGCATTTCCCTTTTGCACAAATTGGTTGACCATTTGAACAATGACTTCTGTGTCCGTATCACTTTTGAGTGGTACACCTGTTAAATACTGATCTCTTAGCAGCTCATAATTCTCAACCACGCCGTTATGAACAATTGTAAACCGCTCGGTTTCACACTGATGTGGATGGGCATTCTTTCTGTTAGGCACTCCATGGGTTGCCCAACGCGTATGCCCAATACCAACAGGGGAAAATAAATCTGTCGGCACACTGTTTCTAAGGTCACTTATTCTGCCGATCTCTTTAAATACGTTGACGGTATCATCATTCATCACTGCAATCCCAGCAGAGTCGTAGCCACGATACTCAAGCCTTTCTAATCCTTTCATTAAAATTTCTTTGGAATCAACTTCCCCAACATAACCAACAATTCCACACACACTTTTTTCCTCCTAAATAAACATGTGCATTTTTTCTCCCTTTGTTTACATCGTCACCAATGTGTTTTAAAAGAAAATTACAGTTGTGCACAAGCAAAAGAACCTGTTCTTTTTGCAACTGAGAGGTATCCGCCGAAATCTCGATAAACCTCTTCCTCGTCAACTAAGCAAAATACGCCCGTTGCTTAGTTCTGGCGCTTTTCTTGAAAAAATTTTGTTCACTATTTCCTGTAGCATACAAAATCAATTTAGTATATCACGATTTATTTGATTTTGATACTCG
>JAVBKE010000071.1:0-2750 GCA_031554185.1 Caryophanales bacterium | reverse complement strand
TTCCGCCCATTGGCCACATTTCATTCATTGATGATATTCCTCCTGATGGTGTTAACTCACCTATTTTTCCTGTACCTGTACTTGGAGATTTGCCAAATCCATGGTGGTGAGCAAATCCAAAAGGATGAGATGATGATTCCCACCCTGCACTTGAGCTCTCTTCATGCACCGAGTAACCTACAGCCAGTGGATACTCCATTGGCATTGGATATCCACAAGGATCCGCGAAATGTTGGCCACAAGTACATAAATGCTCGGGCATACCACAGCCACAACTATTTATTGGCATCGCACACGGATCAAATAACTGAGGCATTTCGCATGATGGATAGACAGGTGGACAATAAACCGGTGGTTGTACGACTGGTGCAGGCTTCGGCTTCTCGACTTTCGGTTTAGGTGGTGGAGCTAATTGAGGTTGCGGTATATTGACATCCATTTTTTGCATATTTGTTAAATAGTAATTATTAATATCGATTTCTGGATGAAACTGAATTGGATGCTCTTTAATAATGTGTTCCTTTACTGGGTGTTCTTTATGCTGAATTGGATGCTCCTTTGGATGGACAATATGCTCTTTCGGCTTGACAGGATGCTCCTTATGATGAATCACCTTTTCTTTTTCATGGTGATGAATTGGTTGGTGATGAGATGGATTTTGAATCGGCAACAATTTCTTTGACTCTTTCTTATGCTGCTGCTTTGTTTGAAAATTGATCTTTTTATCACCATGATGGACTTCGTGACCTGGAATGTTTATTTTCTGACCAGGCAACATCATATCCGGATTGCTCAAATGGTGATTGTGCTTTTTAAGCAGATCAAAATTCACACCATATTTTTTCGCAATTTTCCATAAGGTGTCGCCTTTTTTTACGATGTGGATTTTCAAGTAAAAACGCCCTCCTAAAGATACCTAAACTAACGTCTTTATATACTATGAAGGCGTGGGCAAATTGCTCCACGATACTCTACATCGTGAAACGATTTAGATAGAAGAGTGCGTGCCAGAAATGCCCTACAAAACAAGCCTGAAAGCTGCAGGAGAGTGTCAGCATTCACGGCTCCATGACACTTTAATCCGCATAGCGGATTAACTCGCAGCATCCCATGCTAAAATTGTCTGAAACTAGGTGAAGAATATAAATTATAGTGCATGCCAGAATGATCTGTAACCAAGTGAGGAACACTAACAAGAAGCAGACTAATAAAGCGCAGGGACCACTTACATGCACGATTGCATGACCAAAAACCAAGTAAGGAATACAGAAAGCAAATGAACTATCGACATGTACTTAGAAAACAGACCAATTTAACCAAGATGTCAAAACAAAGCAAAGTGTCAATTTTTAATAAAAAAATCATCAAAAACCTATAATTATTTTGTTAACTATGTTAACATTCTTAATGTGTCTAAATTCCTACATTTTATTGTAAAATTTTTAGAAAGGAGCTTATTTAATGATCAAATTATCAAAGTATTTAAAGCCGTTCCTTGGCGGCATTTTTCTTGTATTTATCCTGTTATTTGCACAAGCAATGACAGACTTAGCTTTACCAGATTACACTTCAAGGATTGTTAATGAAGGTATCCAACAGGGCGGCGTAGAAAATTCTGCTCCAGATGTCATTCGTGCAAGTCAATTAGACAAGCTCTCAAAGCTTATGACAAAAGAAGAACGAGCTGATGTTGAAAGTCACTATAAGCTTCTGAAAAAGACGGATGAAAATCTTGCAGATTATCCAGCTCTGAAAGATGAAGATATCTATCAATTGCAAGAAGTTAGTGATGAAGAGCTCACAAAGTTAAATCGAATTTTCGGCACGGCTTATTATAAAGGCTACTTAGTCAAAACTGCTGCCGAGAATGCAAAACCAACAGAGTCGGGTACGATTACCGTAGATCCTACTCAAATCCAAAAAGCCTTAGTGGAAATGGATGAAAAAATAGATGAGTTATCCGATACGGCATTAAAACAAATCACAGTGCCTTTCGTCCAAGATGAATATGAGGCAATTGGCATTGATACAGAGCAGTATCAATTCAACTATATGTATAAAGTTGGCGGATTGATGATCCTAGTCACACTAATCGGTGGCCTCTGCGCAATCGCAGTGAGTTACATTTCCGCAAAAATTGGTGCTGGCTTTGCAAAAAATATTCGTGGCATGGTCTTCCGAAAAGTTGAAAGCTTTTCTAATGTGGAATTTGATAAATTCTCAACAGCCTCTCTAATTACCAGAACAACAAATGATGTACAACAAATTCAAATGCTTGTCATCATGGTCCTTAGAATTGTTTTCTATGCGCCTATTATGGCAATCGGTGGTATTTATAAAGTTGTGAATACAGACTCGTCCATGAGTTGGATCACTGCCCTTGCTATTGGAGCCTTACTTGCTCTAATCGTGTTGATGTTTACGGTAGCAATGCCTAAGTTCAAAATTGTTCAAAAATTGATCGATAAACTAAATTTAGTTAGCCGTGAAGGTCTTGCAGGAATGATGGTTGTTCGCGCGTTCAATACGCAAAAGCACGAAGAAGAACGCTTTGACAAGGCAAACAGAGACCTTACAAAAACGAATCTATTCATTAACCGAGTAACGCAGTTGATGATGCCAATTATGATGCTAATTATGAACGGCTCTACCCTACTTATCATTTGGGTTGGCTCACACCATGTCGATCAAGGAACGCTACAAGTAGGTAACCTGATGGCATTTATGCAATACACAATTCAAATCATTTT
>JAVBKE010000110.1:0-4812 GCA_031554185.1 Caryophanales bacterium | reverse complement strand
TGGGGGCCTCGCAGGCGTCGACCGTGAACTCCTGGTCCGGCCCGTCGCCCTCGGCGGTCATGGTGACCCGGCCGGTGCCGCCCGGGCGGAGATCGCCGGCGATGATGCCGAACCACCGGGCCACCCGGTCCGGTTCGGTGAGGCTCGCCCACACGTCGTCCGCGGGCGCCTGGTACGTGCGTTCGAGGACGATGGATCGGGCACCCGTGGCGGGGTCGAGGACGACGCGGCCGGTCGGCGTACTGCGGGCTTCGGTGGTCATGATGTCGAGACTATCCGGAAGAGGTGCGTGGCGCGGCGGGTGACCCGTGGAACTCGTCGTCGGTCGGCAGGCGCACCGTGTCCCCGGTGCGCGTCGCTCCCCACCGACCCGATCGGGCGGTCGCATCCATCCTCGAAACCGTGGTCGCGGGAGTGTTCTCGCCGGTCAGCCGATATGGGATCGATGCCGGATCGAAGGCCATGATAAAGACCAGGAGAAGAAGGGCGCGCTGCGGGCTGCAACCGAGCGCGACCGCAACTCAAGGACTTTCGGCCCTCTTGACACCGTGGAGCTCCTCGACCAGACTCGTCTCCTATCTGAGAACGATCTCAGATCGTCGTCGATGAAGATGAGGACATACGATGCGCAACACACGCATAGCCGTCTCGGCCGCCGTGGTGATGACGCTGCTGACCGCCGGGTGCGGTGGCGCGGGCAATGCGACGGGCGGCACCGACGTCACCTTCGGCGGTGACCTCGGTGGCGATCTCTCGGTCATGGGCTTCGGGCTCCCCGACGAGATCGCGACCGTCCGGGTCGATACCGCCAAGGCCGCCATGAGCGGCGTCGACGTGACCGTCGTCGACGGCAAGTTCGACGACCAGGTCTTCCTGTCCGCGGTCGCGGGCAACAACGCACCCGAGGTCGTCTACATGGCGACCGACAAGATCGGCTCCTTCGCGGCGCGCAATGCGCTGCTCCCGCTCGAGGAGTGCTCCGCGCAGCGTGACCTCGACATGAGCCAGTTCCGACCCGAGCTCACGGCGGCGGTCGCCTTCGACGGCAAGAACTACGGGGTCCCCGAGTTCTACAACACCCCGGTCATCATCGTGAACAACACCCTGTTGGCCGAGGCCGGGCTCACCCTCGACGACGTGTCGATCGCCGACCAGGACAAGCTCCTGAAGCTCGCGACCGCCATGACCAAGACCACCGACGGCAAGATCGACCAACTGGGCGTCTCGCTCCGGATCCCCGAACTCATGCAGACCTACGGCGTCATCGACGGGCACCCGTGGATCGCGGGGGAGAACGACATCCGCCTCGACGACCCGGCGACCGCCGCGACCTTCGACCGGCTCAAGGCCGTCCAGGACGCGCAGGGCGGTCAGGCCGTCATCGACGACACCATCGCGAGCTGGGACTTCTGGGGTGAGGGCAACCCCTTCGCGACGAACAAGCTGGGCGTCCTCGTGATCGAGCAGTGGTACGTCAACGTCATCGCGAGCACCTCGCCCGACGCCGACATCACCGTCCTCCCGATCACCGACGCCTCGGGGGCGAAGGTCACGCTCGCGACCGGGAGCGCCTGGGCCATCCCGAAGGGGTCGAAGAACCCGGCCGCCGCGTGCGAGTGGATGAAGCAGATGACCGCGCCCACCACGTGGGAGAAGGCCGCACAGGCCCGCATCGACCTGCGGCAGGAGGAGGGCAAGGCCTTCACCGGGATCTACACCGGGAACACGAAGGCGGACGAGATCGTCTTCGGGAAGCTCTACGACGCGAGCGCGGCCGACCCGACCTGGGACGCCGCCGTGCAGGCGATCCGGGAGGCGCAGGACAGCGCGGTCGTCGCCCCGGCGACGGCTGTCGGTGCCCAGTACAAGGTGGCCTGGGAGGAAGCGGCGAACTCCTCGCTCAAGGGCCTGTCCGACTCGACGACGTCCCTGGCCGCCGCGCAGGTGAAGGTCGACGCCGCCCTCGCCGCCGTCCCCACCGACGGCTGAGGTCCCCGGACATGACCGTCTCGACGTCTCCCGCGGCGGGCAGCACTGCCCGCCGCGCGAGGCTCGGCCCGTGGAAGAGGGCCGAGACTCGCTGGGCCTACACCTTCCTCGTGCCGTGGATCATCGGATTCGTGGCCTTCACCGCCGGACCGATGGTCGCCTCGGCCGTCATGTCCTTCCAGAAGTACGACGTGCTCAACCCCGCGACCTTCATCGGCACGGACAACTACGAGCGCCTGATCTCGGACCCGCAGGCGCGCCGGGCGCTGATCAACACGGTCGTCTACACGGTCGTCCACGTGCCCCTGTCGATCGCCATCGCGCTCGCCCTCGCCCTGCTGCTCAACCAGGTCACGGGGCGGACGGCCGGGTTCTTCCGGACGGTGTTCTACCTCCCGGCCATGACGCCGACCGTGGCCGTGGGCGTGTTGTTCCTCCTGTTGCTCAATGGTCAGACCGGGGCGATCAACGAGTTCCTCGGCCTGTTCGGGATCCAGGGACCGAGTTGGACCTCCGATCCGGACTGGATCCTGGCCGGCATCATCCTCATGAGCCTGTGGACGATCGGTGGCACGATCATCATCCTGTTCGCAGCCCTCCGTGACGTGCCCAAGGACCTGTACGAGGCGGCCCTGATCGACGGTGCGGGACCGGTGCGCCAGTTCCGTTCGGTGACGGTGCCGATGATCTCCGGTTCCCTGTTCTTCCTCACCATCGTCAACACCATTGCCGCGCTCCAGTTGTTCACCGAGGTGTACACGATGTACTACGGCACGACGATGACGGCCATGACCGCCTCCGACGCATCCCTCACCTACGTGATCTACCTCTTCCGGCAGGGCTTCGCCTTCTTCGACATGGGCTACGCCTCGGCGCTCGCCTGGGGGCTGTTCGTCCTGGTGTTCGCGGTGACCATGATCCAGATGAAGTTCGCCGGACGATTCGTCTACTACGAGGGAGACGCCTGATGGCCGTCGTCACGGAAGAACCCACCAGGACGGCACCCGCGCCGGTCCTGCGTGCCACCCGTCGCGGGCCGGGCCGACGCTACGCCCGCAAGGCCGTGGTCGCCGTCGCGCTGTGCGGGGTGTCGATCATGTTCGCGTACCCGCTGGTGTGGCTGATCTCGGCCTCGCTCAAGCCGCGTGGGCAGGTCTTCGACAACAAGCTCGTCCCGGAGACGGTGCAACTGTCGAACTACGTGACGCTCTTCGACTCGGTCCCGATGGCCACGTGGTTCCTGAACTCGCTGCTCATCGGGGTGCTCGCGGCGGTCTCCGTCGCCTTCTCCAGCGCGGTCGTGGCCTTCGCCTTCGCCTACTTCCGGTTCCCCGGGCGCAATGTCCTGTTCTCCCTCGTGCTGTCGACCATGATGCTGCCGGCCGCGGTGACGATGATCCCGCAGTACCTCATCTGGAACGACCTCGGGCTGGCCAGTTCGCAGGTCCCGCTGTGGGCGCAGAACCTCTTCGGTTCGGCCTTCTACATTTTCCTGTTGCGGCAGTTCTTCCTCGGGCTCCCGCGCGAGACCTTCGAGGCGGCCCGGGTCGACGGGTGCAGCTATGTCCAGCTCTTCCGGCGCATTGCGCTCCCGTTGAGCAAGCCGGCCATCGTGGTCGTGCTCATCTTCGAGTTCCGGGCGAGCTGGACCGACCTGATCAAGCCGCTGGTGTACCTCCAGGACCCGGACCTGTTCACGGTCCCGCGCGGGCTCAAGGCCGTGCTCGACTCCTTCGGCCAAGGGGGCGAGGCGAAGTGGGAGATCGTCATGGCCGCGTCGGTCATGGCCACCCTGCCGCTGCTCGTCATGTTCTTCTGCGGCCAGCGCTACTTCGTCGAGGGCATTGCGACGCAAGGGCGCAAGGGCTAGCCGCGTGGATTGACCCGGATCGTGGTCGATCCGTATGCTCGTACGCTGGGAACGATCCCATAAACTCGGAGTGCAGCGGGTGTGCTGCGTTTCGCACGAAGGAAATCGGAGAAGACATGACGGCGCTGTCCGCGGCTCGTGCCACCCCGCTCGACGAGGGCCGGCAGACCGCCCCCGTGCTCGCGCTCGACATCGGCGGAACCAAGCTCGCGGTCGCGGTGGTGACCCCCGACGGTCGGACCCACGGGCTGCTCGTCGAACCGACACGACGCGACGAAGGCCCTGACGTGGTACTTCGTCGGCTCTTCGACATGGGGCACCGCGCCATCGAGACGGCCGGACTCGGGGTTCCGGTGGCCGCGGTGGGCATCTCCTGCGGTGGGCCGCTCGAGGCCGCGGCCGGGGTCCTGCTGTGCCCGCCGCACCTGCCCGGGTGGGTCGACGTGCCGCTCGGCGCCATGGCGGAGGCGGAGTTCGGTGTTCCCTTCGCCCTTGAGAACGATGCCACAGCGGCGGCCCTCGGTGAGTTCCGCTACGGCGCCGGGGACGGTGCCCGCACCCTGATCTACCTGACCATCTCGACCGGCGTCGGCGGCGGTGCCGTGATCGACGGGTCGCTGCACCGGGGAGCGGCCGGCAACGGCGGGGAACTCGGGCACATCATGGTCCGACCCGACGGTCGGGATTGCACCTGCGGTCGCCGGGGCTGCCTCGAGGCGTACTGCTCGGGATCGGCCATCGGTCAGCGCGGACGCGAAGCGGTCGCCGCCGCGACCTCGGCCGGACGGGCCACCGTGCTCGCGAACCTGCCGTCCCTCACCGCCGCGGAGGTGTCGGTCGCCGCCGCGGCCGGCGATCCGGTCGCGATCGAGGTGTGGACCGAGACGACCGACCTGCTCGGCCAAGCCCTCACCGACCTGGTCAACGTCTTCGAACCCGAGGTCGTCGTCCTG
>JAVBKE010000159.1:0-11189 GCA_031554185.1 Caryophanales bacterium | reverse complement strand
CTTCTACATGGAAGTCCTCTAAGAAATCCACATTTTCTACTAACGCACGATGGATGTCGTATAGAAATTGGCAATCATCGCTGAAATGGCTCGCCAGATCGAGAAGGCTTGGCATCAGCGGAGTCAGGCAGGGTTCCTGTTGATAGCAACGCTGAAGTAATTCCTTGTACGCTTTTTCCAATTCTAGTCATCCCCTTTTCTCTTTTACTACTTTCATAGTGGATTCTTTATTATCCGTCCTCATTTTCTATCAGTAAATGACCGTCGCTTTTATCATTCAAGTAATCTTTGTAAATGCAAGGCACTTAATCAACTGATTATTCAATACATTTTCAACCATCATCATTAGAAAATTAACCAATAATTCCATTTGACCATATATATTCAATTTTTTCAACTAGTAATTGGGTGTTTTTTTAGTAAGTATGTTAATAGTATATAAAAAGTACCCCCTAGGAATTTCACCTATATGCTCTCACAGAGTGCTGTGCCCAATTAAGTTCCGCTACTCCCCGACAACAATTTAACCACCCCATTAGTAGCCATAAACGACATAGCGTCGAGCGCACCAAAGAATCCCTGCAATTAAATAATGATCTTTCAATTCTAGTGTTTTCGTTAGCATCTTCGGGTAAGCTTCCATCGTGGCATGTCAAGATACCCTTTCTTCATCTTTGATTAGGAATTTTATATAATTATTACCAATACCATTTGAACACAGTTTTGTATTTTACGCAATATTTTCCGCGATTTACTCTGACACTTTAATTACTTAATGCCTACTGAAAAAGAATAATTGCTTATAAAAAAAGGATTCTAGAAGAGGAAATCCGGATATATTTATTGTTGCATTTAACCTTACAAATAACGCAAATATAAAATATTTTGATTGTTTTTGATTTAACAAAAAAACAGGCGGCAAATCAAGTTCATTCCTCGATTTGCCACCTATTTATTTTTCATCTATACTGACTTAATTTGAGCTAACAACAACATTGCTAATCGTCCCAGGCGTACCACTGCCGCCACCGCCAATTGTTACTTTTCCGCCAACTGGAATCACACTATTCCAGCCATTATTGCGATAAGTATACTTCGTACCAACATGGCTGACTAATGTGCCATCATAAACACTTGTCAAGCTCATTCCAGCATCAAAGGCAATATTCCAATTGTTAATCGGTGTTGACCCGTTGTTGACAATCTCGAGCTTCCAGTCAAAGCCTGTGCCCCATGAAGTCGTCACTGTGAATGTTGCAGCTGCGTTTCCAGTCGGTGCCACTGCTGTTTTCACTGTGAACGTTTTTGCTGGTGACACATTTCCTGCTGCATCTTTTGCTGTGATCGTAAACGTATAATTCGTATTAGCTGTCAGTCCAGTAAGTGTTTTAGCATTCGTCCCTGAAGTCCAGCTGTTTGTGCCATCAGTGATGGTATACGATGCCACGCCTACATTATCTGTTGCAGCTGTCCAATTCAGGTCTAAACTAGTTGCTGCCACATTACTGGCACTGATATTGCTAACCGCAGTCGGTGCCACCGTATCTGCTACACCTGGAGCTGTCTTCACAGTGAATGTGGTTGGTTGCGACACATTTCCTGCTGCATCTTTCGCTACGATTGTGAACGTATAGTTCGTATCTGCCGCCAAGGTGTTTGCCACCACTGAATTGGTTGCTGATGTCCATTGCTTACTACCAGTAGAAATCGTATAAGATGTCACACCAACATTATCCGTTGCTGCAGTCCAAGATAAGTTGACGCTGCTTGATGTGATGTTTGAAGCTGCAACATTTTGCACAGCCGTTGGTGCTACTGTGTCACCTGTGCCGACGCCGCCATTCAACAGCATATCAGCCATTTTATCTAAAAGTTTAAAGCTTGTTGCTGCATATTTGGAACTAGTTCGGCTATCTGAGGACAGATCCCAAAACATCCCGCCACCAAGTTGCTTATTTTTTATATAGTTCATTTTATATTCCACTGATTGCGTATCATCGTAGGATATAAATGTTTTCGTTGTTGGATTATATAAATATGGGACCTTAGCTTCATCGTTCCAGTAACGCGTATAGCCATTTTTATTCACATAGTTGGCGATTAAATCACCGTAATCGAATGAACCCGAATTGCCTGAGCTAGAATCATCCCATGTCCCTTTGGGTGAAATCGATCCCGTTTGATCTGGTGTTGTTGGTTGGTATTCGCCATTGTTTGTGGCGCTAGCACCCTTCCAACCACGACCATAGAATGGAACGCCCATGACTAGTTTTTTACTAGGTACACCGGCTGCTAAATAACGCTCAACTGATTCAGATGTGGTAAAACCTTTTGCCTTATCAGGGTCATCTACGTCTGGATAGAGCGGTGCATTGTGATTGGTTCCTGATTCAAAACTGCCATGGAAATCATAAGTCATGATGTTAATCCAGTCAACAATATTTGCGATTTGGCTTAGCTCCATATTGTTGGCACTTTGTGCACTGGCACCTGTGGCAATCGTTAACAAGTACTGTTTACCGTCTTGTGCACCAGCTTGGTTTAATGCTGTTCGAATTGTTTGCAACAGTAGCGTATAGTTTTGTTTATCAGCTGGGCGATAAGAGTTACCTGCCAAGCCGCCTCCTACTGGATACTCCCAGTCTAGATCGACACCATCAAATCCATAGGTACGTAAGAATGTGACCGCCGAATCGGCAAATACTTGTCTTGTGGCTGGGTCAGCTGCAACATCAGAGAAGCGATTACTCCAAGTCCAGCCCCCTACTGAAATGATTGTTTTTAAATGTGGATTGGCTTGCTTTAATCTTTTTAATTGTCCGAAATTTCCTGCCCTTGCATTCTCACTATCTTCCCATGTGTCACCAGGAAATGTTTTGTTAACATCAGCCCATGGCTCCCCTAACACAATTGTTCCATTAGGCACACCATTTTTTTGCAGTGGCACGTTTGGATCAGTTGTTGACCATGTCGCCTTATTAGGGCTGTCAGATGATGGATTTCCATGAATTCCATTCCATGAAATATCGGCAAAAGCATAATTAATATGTGTTAGTTTAGATGCATCGATATCTTTTACTTGATAATTACGGTCGTAAATTCCCCATTCTGGGAAGTACCCAACGATCTTATAACTATCTGTTGCAGGAGCTGCTTCAGCAAATACTTGCGCTTTTCCAAAAGGTACACTTGAAACGACTAAAATGAGTGTTAAAATAACTGTGAAAATCTGCTTTCGAATCCTTTTCATACGAATCCTCCTTAGATATCTTCACTACTAACTCGCAAAAGTTAGTTACTCACTTGCACGCGGTACTTCCCTCACCAGACATTCAATTAAATATCGACAGTTGCCCTCCGAGTTAAATACCGATTTTAATAGAGATGCACTTTCAGAAAACGTTTTCTAAATGGTTCCGAACCTACTAAATGTATATGATAGACAAGCGAATATTATGACATTTAAATCATCAAACATTTCCTCCCCAGATCATTTACAATATCCGTGTCCTTCACAAACGTTCTCACAGCTAAGGAATGTCCCCCTTCTCTCAAACAAGCGAAAGTGTCTTCAAAAGCATATTATCATTGTTTCTAAATCTTTCAAAAAGAAATGCTCACGCTGAACTCAGGCAGCCCTTGGAATCCATTTACCTTCACGTCATCAATCAAGGTATACATATGGCGAACTGCGTTACCATCACAGAACATTAATAAAACAACCAATAACCAATACCCATTTCATGGTGATCCAATAGTATCTAAAAAATCCCAATTTGTAAAAAAACATAACCTAGCCCCCTGAAACTCTATTCAGTTTGGCTAATCGTTTTCTCACCTAAAATAAATAGTGAAGAATTCCGGATCTAACCGAGAACTTCCTCACTACTTTAAAAATTAATTATTAAGATTCATCGCTATTTCTAATTATTCTCTCAATACTATCTTTCAGTAGATCCTCAAGCTCATCTTGGTCATCACCAGGACTGAGCTGAAATAATCGAATCTGATAATCTTCAAATGCTTCATCATATTGTCTATTATATTTATCTCGTGGATATATCGCCCAAACTTCATGCACTGCTTTAAACCGATCCCATTGACCTGGTTTACTTTTAGCATATAAAAATTTAGAATTCAGCGAGTTTCGATAGTTATCAAGTTGCTGTTTCACATAGTTATCAGCCTCTGAACCCCAGATCAATTTCTGAGGCCTGTATTTAAAATCAAAAACAACCGACCCGATATACTCCTCATTTGCATACACTTCAATACGAGCATCTGGTCTCTTATTTTTGTTGACGCTAAATAAAGGCTTTTCAAATGTCGCATCCTTAGACTTTGATGGTAGCACTTCGTCGTATGTTAAGATCAGAGAAATATGCCCCTTACTGAATTTCACACTTGTGCCCGGGCTGAGAAACGGTACCGTTAGCCGATTGTCTTTCACGTCAAAATCATAGATCCAGCCTTCAACTGCACTGAATCCGATCGAGTCTGATTGAATCGACTTCATTAATTTGATAAATCCCCAGATTTCGTACAGCTTGTCAGTCCGCTTCCAATAAAAACGATAATCTGATAGGAAATCAACTGTAACTGCATCATTTCTCAGCATTCTAAACAACCGGTAAATTCGATTATACCTAGAATCGAGATTCATCACATGCGGTAGCCTTCTCGGTTTTTCAATCGCTACTGCTTTGACCCACTCCTCAGCAAGAAAACGTTCACACTCATTCCTAAACTTTTTCGCAAACTGTAAAAGATGGTCCATTTCCTGCAACGTTTTTTCTTTTGCCTGCGTCATATCTTGGCTTTTTCCAAAAAGATTTTGTTCATATACAATCTCTTGATTTAGTTTAGAAATATATTTTGACAGGAAGTCACTAATTGTACCCACTTCTCTAATGAGGTGCCTCAGAATAAAAACAATCCATTGATTCTCCAAAATATTAAAATCCTCAAAATATCGCGGTGATAGAATCACAGACGCGCTTTCAGGATGTTTTGCCCGATACCGAATGCTATTTTTATCAAGAAAAGCTTTTTTTTCAACTGGCGCTAGGTTATAATTTTTCCTCACATTCATTCGAGGCTTGTTTTTGATTTCTTGCAGGCAGAGCGAAAACTTCCTGTATTCTCCCTCGATTACAAGTATTTTTCTGATCCCATTCTTCGTTAATAGCGCATCACTTTCTGGGCCAGAACCAATTCCTCGATTTTTCCGGACAAGCTCCTGACTCAGACCGCTTAAAGTACACTCGACTTCATCGCGCATCAGGTACCATTGCTCTTCATCGATTTGTTTTGGAATCACTTTCAACCATGAAAAATAGGTTTCTCCTCCAGCGCACACTTTTATTTGATAGTGTCCAGGGATTAGAGGACAGTAATCATCACTATTTTCGTAAAGCTGGATTGCTTCGCTTGACGGTGTAACAAATAGTTCTCCCTCTGAGACTTCAACCTTTTCAGGAAGCGTATCTAAAACGTCTAAATACAGCTTCGCAGCAGGATCACTTGATTCAAAAAACAGTTTCAAATCCATGTTTTCTTTGACTTTAACAATATCTTGATCATCAATTTCACATGAGGAGAAGTAATCATTCGTAAAAGTTGTGACTACATGCACTTTATGAAAAGATTCATGAAATGTAATGCTAAATGGCATATCCATGAGTTTGTAACTCCCTCGATTTTTCAATGACTATTTTCTTTGTATGTTCAAAATCAGACAATGAATTGTATCGATCAAATAGCTGCATCAGCTCACTATTGCTTACTTCATCAGTTTCAACATTGTAGCCCCCTAACAATCCCAACAATTGTTCTTCTGATCCGCGAATCTTCGTCATAACTCTTTGCACCACTTGGATATCTAATGCTTCTTTTCGATTAAAAGGACTAAAAGACGGAAGGTTCTTCAGATAGCGATCAATTTGTCTAACAATCCTCCAGCCAACGCCAATATTCTTATTACATTGTGATAAAAGTTCATGCAGTTCCCAAAAGAAATCCAGCTCCAGCTTGGATAGGTCTATCGTTTTATGGCGATTACTTGTAAATTGGCTGAAATCGTTAAAATCAATTTTCATTGCCACAGGTTGATCCTTTTCAATATTTTTTTCATCTTGCACCAAGATTTCATTGAATGGAATCATCTTTAAATTAATCACATTTGAACGATCCAGCACTTTATCTGAAAAATGGTATGTTGATTCATCAGTGTTGACCGTTCCGATGAAGAAAACATTTTTACCAATTGGCACTTCATGATCATAGACATGACTATTGTGAATTCTATTCTTAGACTCTTCGTTATACAGCTTTAATTTCCGATTCTCCATTTCTAGCACGGATAGAAACTGTGAAAAGTAATGTTCAACTCTCGCGAGATTCATTTCATCAAAACAGACGATGTATAAGTTATCCTTGTCATTATCGGCTTCGATTAGAAAATTAATAAACCCGGTATCATCTGCTCTATAAATATTATTGAGTGTATCGAGATAACCAATGACATCCGCATCATCTTGCCAAAAAGGGCGTACTGGGATAAACAAAATATTTCCCTCAGGTAGCCCTAAGGCATTCTTATATTCATGTACAATTCTCGACTTACCCGTCCCACTCATACCTGATAAAATGACGAGGCTGTTCGTCTTTAACGAAGTGTGAAAATTATATAAATCGCCTTTATCATAAAAAAGACCATTTCTTTGAGAGCCAGCAATAAACTTATCCATCAGTCTTCTTTCTTTACTTGAGGCATCTATTGCTACTTTTTTCTCCTCTGGACTTTGATGCTCGTTTTCTTCCACTTCAACAATTCTTCCATAATTAACTAAATCTTCATCTAACTCAGACATCCACTCGACTGGAACAAAAACGATATCATGATCAATATAACTTTCCTGCAACCATTCATCTTTCATAATTAAGCGATGAATATAATCGGAGAAATTAAATTTAAATCCACCATAGGCACTTAAAAAAGAGTCAAATTGACCGTAAATATAATAACCATTTTCTCCATCATTCCAAATGATCCTTTTTGGAAAATCTCTTTCCTCTTTGGATATCTTTGCACTTGTTGAAATATATTTTTTATTCACCAATGATTTTTCAAAATCAATTTGTGATCTCATTTTTTCATTACGTGTGAAAATCGGAATCATCGTCAGCTTGTCTGTTAATTTAAAGGAATCATTCTTTTTCTTCACCCGAATTTCGGTGGCTGTATACACTTCTTTGAAATTATTATCCTTGGTTAGCTTTTTATCCATATCCACTTTAAAAATCAAAATATATTCGTGTAGAAAATCTGCAACACATTTCTGTCTCTCCTGATCAGTCAAGCTTGGGTCATCTTCAAAACCATGATTTGCTAACCCTTCCTTAAAAACAGCCACTTGATCAATATGTATCGGAAAATCACTTGGTCTTGTTGAAATAATATTGACATACGCTTGTGGCGTGTTTGCCGCATTAATAAAAACATGTTCATCAGACACAAGCACGCCAACAAAATCCAAATCCCAGCTTTTTAAAGCCATCTATCTAACCCCATTTTTCAATAATATTTTGTTTTTCTTTGACTAACGATTGAAAATCAGTAAAATAGCTTACCCTCGATCCCAGATTTTTAAAGGATTGATTCTCTTTTAACTTCAAAAAAACCTTTGTTTTTAGCTCACTCTGAATGACCCAAACGGCAGAACCCTTATTTTCAAATTCAAAAGATTCAACTTGCTGATCCTCAACAAGGATAAAATGAAATTTTTTGTCATTTATAAGCCTGTTAATCCAGGGTGGATTCCCCACTAAAATAATTTTTATTTTCTCTTTGTTACTACTATTTTCAACTTCAACCTTTTCTTGCGCATTTTTCATGATTTCATGGCTGTTTTTCAATTCTTCAAGTGCAGTTGAAAGCGCCACATTTTCCGCGATCAAGTCTTCTTTTTCCTTTTCCGAAATCACTAGTTTTTCAGTCAACTCTTTTCTAATCCGGACCAATACAGTCAGTTCTTTCGCATGATCTGTCAGTACCTGCGAAAATTTTTCTAGTTCTCCCCGATATTTTTTTTGTATTTCCTTTAGATCTGATTTTGTTTTATTCTCAGCCGTTTTGTAGTCCTTTTTTAATCTCAGAAGCTCTTTCTTTAACTTCAACATTTGTTCTACCAATATCTTCTTCTCTACAAGCTCTGACTTTCCAGAACTTTCCCCAACTGACTGTGCTTTTACATGATCCTCAACTTGGTTATAAAGCGACATCGCAAAATCTAATCGCTTATGACGAATTAAATTTGCAACAATCGGAAATAGATTTTCTTGATTGACTTTAAGTACTAACTCTTCTAAATCAAAATCTAACGTATCCTCTTGGTCTGTAGGCCCCTTTGCACTTTCTAGGATTTTTGTAACTTTCCCAATGTTTCTGTTAGTTGATAAGGTTCTGGCAATTAGTGATATGTTCTCCTCTTTAATACTCCTTGGCGAGTTAATTCTAAACCCGTTGATTGTAATTTTACTTATTTTAAGGATTTGATAGAGATGAGCTACATCCATCGATCTAAAAAACCACTCCCAAAAAGACATATTTTTCTTCATTGATATCACCTCCATAATTTTTTAATTTTGACTTTTTTGCTCAGTTCTACAAACGACCCTTTTATTATAGCAAAAATCTAAGCTCAAAATTTATCTAATTTTTAAAACTGTTCGAAGAAAAACCCACTTATTTCGACATCTATACGTAATAAAATGACTACTGGTAATCCGCTAGCTATAGTTGTTTCTAATTAATCATTGTATAATTAATTACTTATAGTAGATCTTCAATTAATGGAAAGACAGATTCGGGGCGATTGTTATGAATGTAGATTATATTGTTGAGGTTAGCGGTAATGAAGAGATTCTTAATAGATTAATTATTGCCATTATGGAAGGCACATGCGAAGTAGAAAAGGATTACCCAACTTGTTTTGTTCTGGAAAGTGGAGAGAGAGCTATTGATAAACCGATTGTTGCATATTACTTATCTCGGGTTCCTTTTCAATTAGACGAAACCATTCATTTCTGTGAAAAGTTACGAAAGCTTCACCCACACGGATTCGATGGTGTTCAGTATCAATTTGATCTATGGGTAAAG
This sequence comes from Caryophanales bacterium, assembly GCA_031554185.1. Taxonomy (GTDB): domain Bacteria; phylum Bacillota; class Bacilli; order JARBTR01; family JARBTR01; genus JAVBKE01. Next base: position 2,029 of record JAVBKE010000159.1, on the reverse strand, counting down.
CGCGTGATTCGGGACCCTTTTTTTAAGAAGCGCAACAATCGTTACATATATGGAGAGCTTGAATTGCTACCAGATGTTGATGCAAGTTGGATCAACCCTGAGATGTTGTCATTTACATGTTATCTGGCGGTTTGTCATATTAAATATGGTCCATCTTATGCGACTGTAACGGCTAATCAATATTTTGATATGGTGACTGCACTTGGTTCAGACGAGGTCGCAAAGCTGAAAAAGGTCGGAACAGGAAAATTGCCAAAATCGGTCACTGAGTTTAAGAATGAACAGGTGTCATGTAAGGCTAATGATGCTTTTGCATCAATTAAGATTAGTATAAAAACACCTTGTGAAGAGGCTTATCGTAGAGCATTAATTTTTGTTAATACGTTACTCAGTTCAGAGTTTTCAAAGAGTTATTCAATCGATTTTAGTTGCAAGGAAAAATGCTTTCTGCCAATTAAGGGATTACCTAAAAAGGGCGTTCATGCTTTTTTTGCTGGAGCAGCTCAGTTTGAAGGACTTCATTTGTTGTTAGTAGAATACGCTGCACTCTCTATGCACGAGCATGAGTGGTATACCAATTTGGAAGGTGAGAATTGTGCGATGCCTTCAACTTTTGCGGTGCTTGGGCTTGGATTGTGTGGTGAGCAATATTTTGACCTAGTTCTACGATATATGCACTGCTGTGATGAGGAGCATTCGTCGATACAGACAAAATTTACATCTGTTTTTGTGGAGCAATATGGTGTGACTGAGAAATCTCTACCTGTTATTATCGCTTGTATTTTGTCCACACAGGAACATCCGTCTTCGAAATTTCTAACGAGTGCATTTTGTAATGTACAGGCGCTACAGCACCTTATCAATTATATGTGCGAACTGAGGGATAGTTTTGAGAACGACGATTTCCGCTGGGAATGGAGCCATATTTGCTTTACTCTGTTTGGTGATGAGAAAAGCCAAAGGCGTTTGCTCAAAGGGGCTCCCGTTGAGCTGCAGACGCTTTATCAAAAGATTTTCTCCGAGCAGTCTTGAGAACGAACCTAGAAAAAAAAACTATCCCGTAGTGGCAATTGCCGGTACGGGATAGTTTTAATATCTAGTCTTGAACTTTTTAATTAACTACGAGATTGAAATCCCGGCACTAGCGTATCCTTCAACCACGGTAGCAAGTGATAATCCAGTTGCTGTTGTTGAAAAAACTACTAATAGCCTAGTTCCCGCGCTAACAGGAAGGTTAAACCCAGCTACCGCCGAACTCATTGTTCCAATTGATATCAGACCTGCAAGTGGTGGTGTCAAGGTGACTGATGCAAGAGAGGTGAATAAGTTGCTAGAGCTTGGTGCGGCATATACATCCATGTGGATTGAAACACTGCTTGTTAGTAGTGACAGAGCCAATGTGGTTGAGAACGTGGCTGTGATTGCAGTAAGCGTACCATTCCGCGGAACTGAAAACGCAAAGTTAGTTAGCGTTCCTGCTGGATTCGTTAGGTTGATTGTGCCTCCTACCGCTGTGATTCCTGGTGCCGAGCTACCAAATCCAACGAATGCGTTAGTTCCGATTAAACCAAGGACATCAGTTGAAAGCGTTACTGGAAGACCAGATGCAAGTGGAATTATTGCACCATCTCCTGCAGTACCTGTTGCTCCTGTTGCTCCCGTTGCCCCTGTTGCTCCCGTTGCTCCTGTTGCTCCTGTTGCCCCTGTTGCCCCTGTTGCTCCCGTTGCCCCTGTTGCTCCCGTTGCCCCTGTTGCCCCTGTTGCTCCCGTTGCCCCTGTTGCTCCCGTTGCTCCAGCTAAACCTGCTTCTCCTTGCGCCCCCGTTGCTCCTGTTGCTCCCGTTGCTCCGGCTAAACCTGCTTCTCCTTGTGCTCCTGTTGCTCCTGTCGCTCCCGTTGCTCCGGCTAAACCTGCTTCTCCTTGCGCTCCTGTTGCCCCTGTTGCTCCCGTTGCTCCAGCTAAACCTGCTTCTCCTTGCGCCCCCGTTGCTCCTGTTGCTCCCGTTGCTCCGGCTAAACCTGCTTCTCCT
>JAVBKE010000106.1:0-7777 GCA_031554185.1 Caryophanales bacterium | reverse complement strand
GCGTATTCCTATTAATATCAAAACTAGTTAGGAAAAAACCATGACATACCCATTAAAACTGCGCGTTTTGTTAAGTTTTTCACTGATTATTGTTAGCGTTACAGCAAAAACATTGCCTTTGGCAGCCATCAATTTAGTACTGGGTGCCTTATTGCTATTATATTTTCATATACCAGTAAAATTTGTTGTCAAGCGGGTTCTATTTGTCTTTCCTTTTTTTATTTTTTCTGCCCTGATGCTTGTGATTGTTGATGGGCAAATAGGGCTTGAGAAGGCGGAACTGTTTACTTTGCGCTTGCTTTTTGTGGCGATGATGTTGGCATTTTTATTTTACCAGTTGGCGACGGACGCCTTTCTGAAAGTGTTACGTCAATTAAAGGTGCCAGCCATATTTGTTGAGTTGGCTTTTTTCACTTTACGCTTTGTAGACGTATTTCGAGTGGAGGCGCGCAATATGACATTAAGCATTCGCAGTAAGGGATTCAGACCAAAAAAGATTTTCAATTATAAAGAGGTTAAGGTTGTCGGGCAATTGCTTGGCAGCATGCTGGTGAGGACGCTAGCGCGCTCTGACCGAATTTATCTTGGAATGCTGAGCCGTGGCTATAAAATGCAGGAACTAGAGATCCCTAGGGAGTCTGTACCTGCTAGGAGTTGGGTGCTATTTGTTTTACTTGTCTCCGTAATGGTGGTTGTGCAGATTGTTTATTATTTGTATACGTAGATTAGGCGACAATTTTTCAAATGATTTGAGAAAGGCAAACAGAGGGAGCGACTAATGAGTCTTTTTACTTTTAAAGAAGTGACGTTTAAACGAGAAAAAAAGGATATTCTAAAGCAGGTTTCTTTTGACATTAAACCCAACCACCGGACAGCCATCGTTGGTCCAAACGGTGCGGGAAAATCAACTGTCAATCTTCATTTAAATGGTCTGCACACACCGAGTAGCGGGGAAGTCTTTTTTTGTGATCAATTGCTTGATAAAAAGTTGCGCCAAATGCTGCCGAGCAAAGTGGGAATTGTGTTCCAAGATCCAGATGATCAGATTGTTTCGTTAACAGTGAGAGATGATGTGGCTTTCGGACCGCTACAATTGGGTGTTCCGATGGTGGAAGCGACTGAGCGTGTAACTCGCTATTTACAGATGCTCCAGATTGAGGATCTGGCAGATCGCAATCCATCGGAGCTTAGTTATGGGCAGAAGAAATACGTGACAATTGCTGGAATTCTAGCAATGGAAACGGAAGTAATTGTATTTGATGAGCCAATGGCTTTCCTTGATCCGAAGGGGAAAGAGGGCATGGCGACAATTATGAATGAATTACACACAATGGGGAAGTCAGTCATTGTGACCACGCATGATATGCATTTTGTTGCCGAATGGGCAGATGAAGTTGTTGTGATCTTTGAAGGCGATTGTTTGGGCTCTTATACGCCTAGTGAATTATTTGCAAATCGTGAGCTGATCAGTAAGGCGAGACTAGATTTACCACCAATAATTCAGTTGTTAGCGGATATCTGGCAAGAAGAATGGGGTCAGATGCCATTGAAGGTTGCTGAAGCCAAGGATTGGTTGCACGAGAGAATATCATCTTAGCTTTTCAGTAAATAAGTATAATGCAAATACTTCTGTTAGAAATGGAAATATGGCTGAACAAAAGCGGGAAATTGTTTAGATGCTCTTTTATTTCGGTATATGAGTGTGCTAAAATTAGTAAGAAAATCAGTAAAAATAAACGAGAAGGTTGAGATGAAATGACATGACATATCTATCTTTGGATACATCCCACGCAAAAGGTTTTATTGATACAGAGAAATTGCAAATATTGAAAAATAGAGTAAACAAACACCATGATGAAATACATAACAAGACAGGTGCTGGAAATGCGTTTCTTGGCTGGGTTGATTTACCGACAAAATATGACCAGTCGGAATTTGTACGGATTGAGCAAGCAGCTGCTGAAATGAAAGCCAATTCAGAGGTTGTGCTTGTAGTGGGTATTGGTGGTTCGTATCTGGGTGCTCGTGCTGCATTAGAAATGCTACAACATCATTTCTACAATGCGCTTTCTGCTAAGCAGAGAAAAACACCACAGGTACTTTTTGTCGGAAATAATCTTAGTACTGACTATTTAACGGATGTGAAAGATTTACTAGAAGGTAGATCATTTTCAGTGATTGTTATTTCTAAATCAGGTACAACGACAGAGCCAAGTGTTGCTTTCCGCATATTCCGAAAAATGCTTGTCGAAAAGTATGGTAAAGAAGAGGCATGTAGCCGTATTTATGCTATTACAGACAAAGCACGTGGTGCATTGAAAACCGAAGCGAATCAAGAAGGTTACCAGACATTTGTGATTCCTGATGATGTCGGTGGACGATTTTCCGTATTAACAGCCGTTGGGCTTTTGCCAATGGCAGTTGCCGGAATTGATATTTCTTCCGTGATGAAAGGTGCAAGAGAGGCTGAAAAGGATTGTGCTGTCAATCACCCAGATGAGAACCCAGCTTATCAGTACGCGGTTTATCGGAATGCCCTCTACGGGCAAGGGAAAACAATTGAAATGCTTGTCAACTACGAGCCATCACTACAGTATTTCAGTGAATGGTGGAAGCAATTATTTGGCGAAAGCGAAGGAAAAGATCTTAAAGGGATTTTTCCAGCTTCTGCAAACATGACAGCAGATTTACATTCTTTGGGGCAGTACATCCAAGATGGTCGTCGCGACTTGTTTGAGACTGTGCTAAAGGTGGAGTCAAGTGCAAATACAATCCTTATTGAAGAGGAAGCATCCGATTTAGATGGATTAAACTATTTAGCTGGAAAATCAGTTGCCCATGTTAATGAACAGGCTTTTGCAGGGACTTTGAAAGCGCATGTAGATGGCGAAGTACCGAACTTTGTTATCACAATTCCAAAAAGAGATGCTTATTCATTTGGCTATCTTGTTTACTTCTTTGAAAAAGCTTGTGCAATGAGCGGTTATTTACTAGAAGTAAACCCATTTGATCAACCAGGTGTGGAAACATATAAATCAAATATGTTTGCTTTGCTTGGGAAAAAAGGATATGAATCAAAAAACTAATTTACAAAAAATAGCGATACAGTCCTTCAATATCAGGTCTGTATCGCTATTTTTATTATAGAAGAAAAAGCCATCAGTCTACTCTGTGCTATTCTCGAAAGAATTCGCAGATCAGAAACTGAGGGCTGTTATTGTTTACTTATTCCTATTGAGAAATCGATTAATTGCAAACTCACTCACGCAAAGAAATAGGAGAAAGAGAACAATATAAATAATGATCTTTGTCAAATGAAACACCTCTGTTAAAAACGATATAGGCCATTATATCACAGATATTCATCGTGATTTAGTCCGAATTTAGCACTGTGCCATTTTTCTTGCTGCAACTTTGGCTTCCTCGATCGCTTTTGCAACGATTTCAGGCGTTTGCTTCGGTGCGTGGTCAGTTCCTTCACAGTAAACGAGTGGGTGAACAGTAAGCCCGAGGAACTTCATGGAAAGTTCCAAGTAACGATCACCTGATTCATAGTCAACCAGTTGACCACTTGTGTAGATACCACCGCGTGTTTGAATATGTTGTACGTGCCCGGAAAGCAGTCCGTGGCGCTCATTTGGCGTTGCTTTAAATGTCTTATTAGAGATAAATAAATTATCAATATATTTCTTTAGAATATGCGGAGACCCGAAATTCCAAATCGGTGAAACGAAAACGTAGTAATCTGCAGCCATGAATTTCTCTGCACATTGGATGTGATTCGTATACTTTTTTTGCTGATCAGGTGTTAAGTCTTCAAACTTTTTCCCCATAAAAGAAAGACCAGCTCTTGCATATAGTAAGTCTGTGTCAATATCCGGATTTTCATCCTCGCTCATACGATAAAGGTCCAGTGTTTCGATCTCAATATCTGGTTGAACCTCTTTGAAAGCCTCTAAATAAGCTTGTCCAATGCGTAACCCCTTTGATGAATTAATATCTGTTTTTGGGTTTGCGATAATGTAGAGCAGTTTCTTTGCCATAAAAACACTTCCTTCGAAATTATTTGCACAAACGTTATTATATCAGAATTGATTTGTGAAATGCGGGCGAAAAGAGAAAACTTAACGAATGTCGTAACTTTGTCGATAAATGTACCTAATTTTGGCACATTTTTGGCTGGGACGGGGTACCATGAGGCAAGTTATGAATGATTTTTTGCTAATCAGTATACCATAAATACAGGTAAGTCTTGCGACTAGCCATTCTCTACAAATCACTGGTGAGAAAATACTGATCCTTTGGGGTGAGGGGTACGTGGTATCTCTAAAAACTTTTTTAAAGAAAATGAATTTTACAAGGATTAACGATTATACCGGTGTGTATATCCTCACTGATCAGGTTGATTTCGTCATCGGAGAGCTATTCACGGAAGATGAACTGGGGATTTTATTGCGAGATTTTTCGATGGTTGAACAGGGAGACGACTGTATTTTAACAGGTCAATCTTGGGAGCAGAAGCTTTATTTTCAATTGGTGCTGACTTTTAGAAAGAAACCACGTAAGCGATTTCAATTGGTTGAAGTGGTTAAAGTGGTTAAATAACCAAAATGAGTGAAGCTTTACTATCAGCGCTTCACTCATTTTGCGGTTCGTAGACTGGTTCTATGTCAAGAAAAAGGACAAGTTAAAGAGAGAAAGAACCCAGATGAAAGAGTAGCACCTGAGTTCAACTTAAGCTTCAAAGCGTTTGTAGACCCGTTCTAGCGCGAATAAGAGCGGTTGACATCGTTTCTCCGTAATTTGCTAGTAACAGGCTCTTAAAGAACGCAGCTTAACCCCCACTCCTTGCGCTTAAGTGGGTGAATTAGCTATTATTTCATCAGATTGGTGACCATTCGCTTTAAAAGGAAGGGAAACACTTCGGTTGCGTATTGGATATGTAGGCGCTCTGTTTTCTTATGAGCATCTTTTCCAATCGGCCCCACATTGACAACAGGGATGCCTAGTGCAATTGAAATATCGAATGGATAGTCGAAATCAACACCCCAACTAGCAAAATTTTCGGACAGTGCCTTAATGTCTTGCGTCGTACCTTTGAATCCAAGCTCGCTAAGGTCAGAAATGCCTTCGTAAATCTCTCCAATGCGCACATCTGTGTTAAAAGTGGTTTTTGCAGCTTGAACTAAGTCTTGCGCACTATTGAGAATAAGTAGTTCATCTGTGGTTTTTCTTTCGTTGTATAAGGCTGGGCAATAAGGTGTGAGAAAGCCAATAATGATTTTTGGCCCTTTGACACCAGTGATATCAATCAAATGATTGACAAGGCGAAGACCACGATCTTGTAATTCTAATGATTTTGGTAATGTGCTGAGAAACGCTGTGCTAATTTGCTGAATTGATTTTCTGGTCGTTTCTTCAGCGAGCGAAACGAGTTCTTGATAGTTCATCACAGCACTGTCAAAATGGACTGGATTTGTATGCGATTGCTGAGCCGAGCGCTTCCGGTGATGCTCGGTTAATGCTTCATCTAATGCGCGCCGAGACGCGGCTCTCAGACTAGCTAGTACTTCATCCGGTGTTTTCGTAACGAACAGCACGTTATGGTACATGCTAATTCGCTCGATCACGGTTACTGAGTAAGTCGGTTTGTAGTCCTTGATTTCCAGGCAAGTCAGTGGAGGATAGGTGACACCTTTAAAAGTATCCGCATATTCTTCGCTACCTTCAAGTAGTGCACCCAATTTAAAGGCAATGCTACTCGCAGGAATTCCTTCAAAATACTCACCGACATGGGTTTCACGTCCTAACACAAATGTAAATGGCGTATACATGCCAACAGATCCCAGATGAATCCAGCCTTTGCCTTTATCTTCTTGTGTAATCGTTGGTTCGCTATCGATACAACAAACAAACTGGTAGCCTTCTTTTTTCAAATCATGCAAGTAGTGAATTGCTTGGTGAATGCCGCAAGCATTATTTTCTTCATCTGCAACCGCTAAATAGAGAAAATTCGCCTCTAAATCAGCTGTTTTCTCAGAAAGTTCCGCGAGTAGTGCCGCCTGTACGACAAGTCCGCATTTCATGTCTGCTGTACCACGTCCGAAAATCCACTCGTCTGACAGTAAATCTGCTCGAGCTTCTTCGCCTATCACTTCAGCTTTCATCAGCTCTGTATAGCGTTCTGGTGAAAAAGCGTCATCGCGCAGATGCCCACAGACATCGGTATCAACTACATCGAAATGGCCCATTAGAATGATTGTCCGTTTAGTTGGTTTCTTCGCGCGTACCCATGCAACACAATTTAGCCGATTGAGACGGTCTCGGGTAATTTCTTGTAAAAAAAGATCATCAGGATGCTGCTTGAAATAGGGAAGTGCGCCAAGCTTCTGATGTAGAAACTTGGCAGCCGCGACTTCGCCTTCAGAATCGGTTACGCTTCGCACAGCACAAAAATCAAGGAGTGTTTGATAGATGCTGTCTTTGCTATTCTGCAAAACCATAGACTTATTCCACACTCTCTAGCTGTTTTTTTACATAGGTTGGGATCATAAACGCCCCAACATGAAGATCCGTATTATAGTATTTCGTTTCAATACCGAAAGACGCCCACTGCTCTGGCTTGAAATCTTTGATCGGGTCAAATGTTTTCGAAGCAAAACCAAACAGCCAATGACCAGACGGATAGGTAGGCATATTGTATTGATAGACAGTAGAAATTGGGAACAACTGCTTTATCTTACTAGCAGCACGACGCATTTCGCGTGCATTTTTTTCATAAAAAGGGCTTTCACATTGGTTAATAAGAATCCCGTCATCAGAAAGAGCGTTATAACAATCCTGGTAAAATTCATTGGTAAATAAGCCTTCTCCGGGTCCAATCGGATCTGTTGAATCAACAATAATCAGGTCATAACTTGTTTTCGTGTTTTTCACGAATGCTGCGCCATCTTCAAATCGTAATGTTACGCGTGGGTCGTCCAATTTTCCAGCAGTAAGTGGTATGTATTCACGGCAAGCGTCAACAACCATCTGATCAATCTCTACCATGTCAATCTGTTCGATAGAGCTGTAACGTGTTAATTCTCTGACGGTACCACCATCTCCGCCACCAATGACTAATGCTTTTTTTATGTTCGGATTCGTTGCCATAGGTACGTGGACAATCATATCGTGGTAGATAAATTCATCTTTAGACGTCAGCATGACAATGCCATCAATGATTAAGAAACGGCCCATTTCTTCACTCTCAAAAACATCAACCTTCTGAAACTCACTTTCTCCAGTGAATAAGTGCTGCTTTACTTTAATGGATAGACGGATATCTTCAGTTTGTTGCTGTGTATAATATAGTTGCATTTCGCTTCCTCCTTGTCGCTTTTGTCAGGGATTATAATATCATATTGATTGCATGGATTGCATGGATTAGCTATTTTGATAATATTCATTCTCTATCAGTTTTTTTTTGTAGCAATTTTAAATTCAAAAAAATGCCTCTAGCTCTAAAAGCCAAAGACATTTCTTCTATATAGTTAGCTCACTTATTTTAATTACTGTAGCAAACATCTGATTTAAAGCAGCCTTAAATATGTCGTAAATTTTTCGTCCAGTTCTATTCCCACTTAGCCTCTAGGCACTTGCTGGGTAATACAGTGAATATTTCCGCCGCCAAGGAGGATTTCGCGAGCAGGAACACCAACAATTTCACGGTCTGGATATAATTTAGCCAGTTGTTGTCGTGCTTTTTTATCATTAGGATCATCAAATAGTGGGAAAA
>JAVBKE010000139.1:0-4847 GCA_031554185.1 Caryophanales bacterium | reverse complement strand
GTTCGTAATCAGTTAGATGTTAATTCAAAATTTCAAGAAAGGATGAGAAAGTATATCTAAATACTCAAATCACAACTCAAATTTTGTGATTTGAGTATTATTGGAAATTCGGAACTTACACAGTTTTCTTGACAAGCCCTGAAAAAATGGTTGACTAAATACTGGTGGATATTGTTACCATTCTCTATTATCTATAACATTGCAATCGGTTACAATTTTGTCCTATCGGCTGTGTCATTCTTTTATTTTATTGTAATAATTTTGATTACCGTTATGAAAAAAACAGTTGAATCATTTGACAATCCAGCAATCGTAGAATACCGCTCAATGAGCGCTAGCATATACTCGTACTATATTATTTTATACATTATGGGGATGGGTACTAATCCTTTCCTGTATAGGTTAATGGATGATTTATTCCATTCTCATGAGCAATTTGAAATATTGACAATATTAGCCCCAGTTAGCATTATTTTAGGATACATTCTTTATACACTTGGCTCAGTTGCAATCATGTTTAAAGTGCTCCAAATGGATCGATCAGGTACTCGTAAATAGATGAGGAAAATTAATTTTTGTATTAAGGCTAGATATGTGAAAATTTTCAACAAAGCGAGAGGAGGAGTTCTGCTGAGGAAACTATTAGTTATCGCCGTGATTTGTGCAAATCTAGTTTCTGGATGCAGTCTCACTGTAACAACAAGCAAATCGATAGAAAATAAGAATGATCATGTAAGTGATCTATTAGAAGAGAGAAAGAACAAATATGATGTAAAGACAGATTCAGCAGCGACCGAACAAAATAAGAAAACAATATTTAAAATTCCTGAACCCTATTATGAGTTAGCATTGGAAGATGATTATGAACAGTTTCAAAATTTAGAGCAACTATTTAATGAATTTCAAGAATTAAATTCATTCTATCCAGTAGGTGGAGGGCTCGGGTATACGCTAGCTTACTCATATTTTAGACCCTCAGATAAAAAAATGACTTTCTTTGGATATCTCACTAACGGGACAACCTACACTATTACAGATACTAGTTTTAAGCTTAATATTAAATTTAAAAACCATCCTGAGGTACCAGAAAAAGCTACGAAAATCACTTTTGCTAACTCTTTAGTCGGGGATATTGAGCCTTATGTCACTATTCCAGTTGTGTTTTCATTTGAAATTGCTGAACTTCAAACAGAACAAACTTTTTTTGCCAGTAATGAGTTTTCTGATGCTACAATGTCTGACATTTCTGTACTGACTAAGGAATAGTTTTTGATCTGAAAATGCAAAATTATTCTGGGATAATGGTTACAAAGCGTATTGAAACACAATAAAAATTAAAAAAGAGGAGTATTTTATTTATGAATAGATATGTAGGAACAGTTGGTAAGTGCAGTACAATTTTAATTGGATCGATGTTTTTCCTGTTTAGTTTATATCCAATCACTAGTCCAGGTGTAATGATGGTAAGTATTTTTATCACAATAGGAATGTTTTATCTGTGTAGTACAATTGCATCAAATCCGACAAAAGGAAAGGCTATTTTCCTTTTCCTAACTGGTTTATTTTTAGCGGCTGCTGAATATCATTTTGGCTATTTTTGGGATAATCACACGCTTCCATTTTTATTTATTCGAATAGGCGGATTGGGTTATGTTATAACAGCAATGCTAACTTTTTTCCTGACAAGCGAAAGGAAGAAACAAAATCTAGAAGCTAGTCCTAAAGAGAATTTTCAAGAAGTATCAAAAGAAGATGTATAAAATGAGCAAATAATAGCTATATCAATTTGAAATATTTAAGATGCCGACGAAAATAGCAATAATACTCATGAGAAGAGCCCATGGAAAATGAAAAAATTTAGACCGTTATCCATTCTTGCTATAGTGATGATGTTGGAAACAGGGTGTGCCCAGTTGACGACTCTACTGAGGAAACATTTGACGGGGAAGAAAAAACCAAGATTTCCGTTGCAAATGCTGCATTTATATTCCTGATCCTCACATAGGCGCAATACCAGATGGTAACTATCTCACTTGAATTAGTAATGAGAATCCGGCTCTTGTCGAAAGCTATGATATCTCCTTTTTTACCGTATAAAGCTAGATCGATTGCCTATTTTTATACTAGCAGCAACCCTTTGTAAATTTTAGCAAAGGGTTTTTAAACATTTAGAAAAATTTCTTGCATCAACCACAGAAAAATGGCTATTTATTTTCTGATTGCGAATACTATTCCTACCATGAAGCGGAGGGAAGAAATAGTGGCTGATGAAATGAACAATAAAAAGGCAATTGAACAAATCGACCGGTTAATTGCTGAAAATGCTGATAATCATGATGAGAAAAGGCAAGAACCTGCGATTCACTGCCTCACAATCATTGGGCAAGTGGAGGGGCATGTTCAGCTACCACCGCAAACGAAAACAACAAAATACGAACAGATCATCCCGCACCTAGTTGCGATCGAGCAAGACCCGGCAGTCAAGGGGCTCCTAGTATTACTGAACACAGTTGGTGGTGATGTTGAGGCTGGTCTTGCAATTGCAGAAATGATTGCCTCACTATCCAAACCAACGGTGTCGATTGTACTTGGTGGCGGGCACTCAATTGGTATCCCAATTGCTGTATCATGTGACTGGACGTACATGGTGCCATCTGCAACGATGACCATTCACCCAATTCGTCTCACCGGGATGATCATCGGTGTTCCTCAAACATTTGAATACCTTGAAAAAATGCAGGATCGGGTTGTCAATTTTATTGTTGATCACTCGAAAATTAGTGAAGATGCATTAAAAGAACTAATGTTTGCACAAGGGAATCTATCACGAGACATAGGTACGAACATTGTCGGGGAAGAAGCGATTGGGACTGGACTGGTTGATAGCATTGGCGGTGTAAGTGAAGCAATTGCTAAATTAAACGAATTAATGGTGACTAAGAAAATGTAGATGAGTTACTCAACTCGGCAAATAGGATCTTGGTGACCTAAACAAGTGACCGCAAATACCTCCGAATATTAGGGGGACCTGCGGTCATTTGTTTTACACAAAAATAAGACTCAATTATATATAATTTGAGCCAGAGCTATCACTCACAAACACTCTCCTAGTGATTAAAAGAAGTAAGAGAGACCAGTGAAAATGGATAAAAGAATAATTGATATAAGCATGATATAGATGATCGTTTTTTGTAGGATTTTATTATTCACGTAAGGTTTCCTTTCAAACTAATTTCAAGCTTATTGTACACCTTTTTTGTTTGATGCTCAAGCTATAGAATGATGGAAATTAGTTATGCTTTCATGTATAATTATTTTGGAACAACATGATCATCAAATAAAGGAGACTACAAAATGGTAAATGAAAAACGGTTACTAGAGCAGTTTTTGGAATTAGTGCAGATCGACTCACCGTCTACACATGAGAGAAAAGTGTGCGATGCTTTGACGAAGATTTTTACTGACCTTGGGTTAGCAGTATATGAGGATGATACAGCAGTGAAAACTGGTCATGGATCTGGTAATCTATTTATTACTTGGAAGGGTAATAAAGAGGGTGTAGACCCAATTCTATTTACATGTCATATGGATACAGTGACACCCGGTTTTAATGTGTTGCCAGAAGTCAGAGATGGTTATGTCTATAGTGATGGTACAACTGTACTTGGAGCGGATGATAAGGCTGGAATTGCAGCACTGATCGAAGTGGTCCAAGTTGTGAAAGAAAATAATATTGCGCATGGTGACATTCAGTTAGTTCTTACAGTTGGTGAGGAGCTTGGCTTAATTGGTTCCATGGCACTTGACCCTAAATTACTGAGTGCCAAGATTGGTTATGCGCTTGATAGCGATCGTTTAGTAGGGGGAGCAGCAATTGGTGCACCTTTCCAAACAAAGATCTTTGCTGATATTAAAGGTAAAACAGCGCATGCTGGTGTTGCGCCTGAAAAAGGAATTTCTGCGATTGAAATTGCAGCAAAAGCGATTTCTAATATGCCACTTGGTAGAATAGATGCTGAAACAACTGCGAACATCGGAAGAATCGAAGGTGGTTCACAAACTAATATCGTTTGTGAAGCAGTACGAATTGAAGCAGAAGCGCGTTCACTTGTGCAAGATAAGCTAGACAAACAAGTGACAGAAATGAAACTTGCGCTTGAAACTGCTGCTCTTGAAATGGGCGGAAGTGTTGATATTGAGATTAACTTGATGTACGCTGGATTTAAATTTACTGAAGATGATTACATTGTTCAAGTAGTAAAAAAGGCAGCTGAAAAAATAGGCCGTGAGTGCAATACTTTCCATACAGGTGGCGGTAGTGACGGAAATGTGTTCAATGGACACGGAATTCCGACAATTGTATTATCTGTTGGTTATGAAGAAATTCATACAAAGAGTGAAAGAATGCCAATCGTTGAATTAAACAAATTGACAGAGCTCACGATTGCAATTATCGAAGAGGTTGCAGGAAACTAAGTACTTTAGTCATCACACTTTCATTGTCCATTTATGAAAACAGACAAGTGTAAATAATTAGCATAGTGAACTGTGAAAGAATGCTTATACAATAGGCATTCTTTTCGCTACTCACAATAAACTAACATAGATTTTGTTGAAGTATGAATGAAATTCATGTAAATACATAAAAAGATTAATACCTGAGTCGAATTGAGGGATTGAAATGGAATTATTTTTTCTTGGAACAGGTGCGGGAATACCAGCGAAGCAGCGGAATGTTGCTTCATTAGCCTTGATACTGAGTGAGGAACGCAATGCTACTTGGTTGTTTGATTGCGGTGAAGGGACACAGCATCAAATTTTAAAATCGAGAATTCGTCCTGGGAAAA
>JAVBKE010000114.1:0-4760 GCA_031554185.1 Caryophanales bacterium | reverse complement strand
CGGTGTTGAATGTGATGACTGAGAGGAAAAGCCGGTGAGCAAAAGTGAAAAACGCCAGAGAAGTGCCCAGCTACTGGGTATCCGGTGTTACCCGGAAGAGAAGGAACAAATCCTTCAGTCAGCGCAGGCCGCCGGACTCAGTACGGGCGAGTATCTGCGTCGTTGTGCGTTAGGCCGTCGTATCACAGCAAAGACAGATACCAAAACAATGAACGAACTCCTTAGTCTGGGTGGACTGCAAAAACATCTGCACAATGAACTGAATGATAAAGGGATGACGCCGGCACTGAGCAAACAGTTTTCCGAGGTTCTGAGTGCCCTCAAAAAAGCGATTGTGGCCATCGATTTGGATATTGAAAAATGAATGCCGTTATCCCACCGAAACGTCGTGACGGAAAATCCAGCTTTGTTAAGCTGGTGACGTATGTTTCGTTCAGGGATGACATTCAGTATCAGGAAACGCTGTCGCCTGACGCACCACATGTCCGTGCCTCGCGCTCAAAAGAGGCGGTGTTCGACCGTCTTGTTGACTACATCGACCGCCAGGCTCAACCGGAAATGCAGAGTGTCATTGCTGAATTTGATGACGGACGCCAGCAAGTGAAATGTGGTGATGTGGTCTGTGAGACCAACTGCTTCAGCCTGGAAACCGCCAGCGCTGAAATGAATATCGTCGCGCAGCAGAACACCCGGTGTAAGGATCCAGTTTATCATCTCATTCTGTCCTGGCGCCGGGAGGATTGTCCCGGAGACGGCGAGGTGTTTGATAACGCCCGCTACTGTCTGAAGCAACTGGGTTTGTCTGAACACCAGTTCGTTACTGCTATTCACCGTAACACCGATAATCTGCACTGCCACATTGCGGTTAACCGTATTAACCCGATTTCATTCACTGCCGCCAGTCTGTATAACGATGCTGATGTCCTGCAAAAATCCTGTCGCCGGCTTGAGCAAAAATATGGCTGGACCCCGGATAATGGTAGCTGGGTGGTGAATGAGAATGGTGATATCGTTCGTGCGAAGAGAGAATTTAAATCTGCACCCCGGGCGGCGCGTCAGCTTGAGTACCATGCTGATCATGAGAGCCTTTACTCGTACGCTGTTGAACACTGTCAGTTGAAAATTGATGATGTCATTCGCAGTCCATCAGTATCATGGGATGATATTCACGATATTCTGATGTCCGCAAATCTTGAGCTCAGACCGAAGGGTGAAGGTCTGGCTATTTATGCCCGTGATAGTGAAAACCTGCGTCCCATCCGGGCCAGTAGCTTGCATCCCGACCTGACTTTATCCTGTCTGACTGAGCGGGCCGGAGTTTTTAAACCGGCTCCGGAACTGAAAGAATTCCGCGATCATCATGGTCAGATATTGCTGACCAATTATATTATCGAGTCGACCTATCAGCCTTCTCTACATGCCCGTGACCGTGATGCAAGACTGGAACGGCGAATTGCCCGTGCTGAGGCCCGGGATGATTTACAGGCCCGGTACCGGGCCTACAAAAACTGCTGGGTTAAACCTGCTTTACCCGGTGGTGATGCAAAAATACGTTTTAAATCACTGTCAGAAGAATATGCCATCCGGAAGAGAAACGTGCGGCAGTTGCCTCTCGATCCGTTGCTGAAGAAGATGCTTTATCATGGCATTGTGGCTGACAGGATGATTGCGATGGCAGCATTACGGGTTCAGCTCAGGGAAGAACGGGCTATGCTGAAAATGATGCCTGAACAGCGTCGGCAGACGTATGCGCAGTGGGTGGAACAGCAGGCACTGAATCATGATGTTGCGGCTATCGCACAGCTTCGTGGCTGGGCATCCCGGGCAAAAGAAAATGCACTGATGCCATCTCTGTCGAAGAACAGGGTGCAGTGTGCAGTGGCAGACGATAGTGCACCTTATCTGATTGAGGGGTATGACACTCTCATTCACCGCGACGGCTCTGTCGGGTATGCACAGCAGGGAAGGGTGGTTATCCTGGACAAAGGGGATCGTATTGAACTGGCTCATCCGTTTGTGAATCACGGTCAGGATGTGGTGACAGCGTTCTGTCTGGCAGAGAAAAAATGCGGGGAAGTGCTGGAAGTCCGGGGGGCGAAAGAATTTGTGCGGCACGCGATTAACCTGGTACCGGCATTCAACCAGAGTGGTGAGAAACCGTTGCCGCTGACGCATCCTGTGCAGCGCCAATGGGCAGGCTATAACAGTAGCCCGGATACGCCGGTTTCTCGTCTGCAGTCAGGGCCTAAATACACACCGCCAAAACCACACTAGTAAAACGTGATTGCGATTGCCCGGGCCTGACTGGGTACTATTGCAATAGTTTCGTATTGTAAGGTGAGACGATGCCGGCTGAACCGTTTACGTTAAAGTAACAGCGGTAATTTTCTGTATTCGCCCTTTGTGTTACAGCGACCAACTGAGCCAGGTCCATAACATCATATTGTTGAAATGTGTGCATATACCGGTTCATTTCATTCAGATGCAATACCTGTTTGATCCTCGCCTCAATGCCGACATCTTTGACATATTGCTGAAACTTTGGAGAGATCCAGTACAGCAATTCCATCATGTTGCTGAGTTTTTCATTCAGGTCCGCTATCACTGCTTCTTTGGTCCTGGCGCTGCCGACATGCCAGGCAGGTTCATTGTGGGAGATCCTGTTTCTAAAGGCTCTGACTTCTTCGATTCTGCGTCGTATAGCATCACGTTGATGGAACTGAGGATTTTTTTTCTCCACCACTCGGGGCAATTTTTTAAATACTTTGGTTAATTCATGTGGCCACAGAAAATTTTTATCCGAGCCGTTGTAAAAATGCTTATCGAGGATGTACTCCCAGGATGAGAATTCCATCTGAGAAATGACCTGGTCAATGGTGGGGATCGGTGCTGCAATACCTTTATCTTCCAGCACTTTTCTGGCGCTTCGTTTAGCACTTTTTCCGTTATCTTTAAATTTCCTGACCTGTTCAGCATTCACCAGTTGACCCTGAGGATTGGTTTCCTGAGTACAGGGGATTAATTCAAACCAGTATTTTTCTGCCGCCTGATATTTTGTACATACAACGTGATTAATCGCATTTCGAAGGGAAACCTCGATGAGTTGTAATAATGGATAAAAAGCCCCGACGATCGCCAGATTCCAGCAATATGAGCCGAAGAGTTGGGCATCCGTTTGTGTGGCAAGAGATGTTCTGTAACTGCTGAGCCTGGCAGTGCTCAGCAGACGGGCGGGTTCTGAGTAGTCGTAATTTTCAGGCATACAGCGCTCTTCATCTTCAGTTTCACCCATTATTTCAGATGTGTATTGTGATTGACACTATTTGTAACCCGGCGTATCTTAGTGAGGTGTAGCTAGTTGACGGTTCTTCTCCCACCTTAGTAGTGGTGCCAGTTCCCCGACATAAAGCGAAAGGATACCGGCCCCGGATTCATGTAAATGATCCCGGGGTTTTTGCTTTTCAGGGCATCATACCCTTCTTATTTTTTGTCTGTGTACCCTGAGGACCTGAGGACCTGGGGGCAAATAACCGTATTGCGGTTTAGTAAATACTCCAAACCTTTGCCGACTATGAGCCCATGCCACGATATCTGGCTACCCATTGAGGAATAAGCAAGGGTGCGAAGTTCTGATACTGACACTCATCACCGTGTATATAAATCAGATGTAATTCAACTGATTAAAAAATCTACTTTCAATGAACGCAATGTGGCAAAGGGAAGTGGTTTGCTGTGCCAGCCTGCCATTATGACTGGCTCGTCGCATAATGCTGCTGAGATTGGTGGTACTTCTGAGGCTGATTCTTGACAGCAAGGGAGTATCTATGAACGCCAATATGGACTATTTGGATTTTGCGAAAGATGAAGAAGTCAGTGAGTTTCTGAGAGATGTCATGGGACTATTCGGGAGCGTCGACAATATCCGTTTATTGCGACTGGTTGCGCAGGATTATCAGCGTGAGAAGGGGGTCTCGGATTTTGATGCGCGGGATGTGGAGTTTGCTACCTTTCTGAAATCGCATGATTTTGAAGGACTTTTTGGTCGTTTCTGACGTTTAAAAATAAAAACCGCCTGATTTGACAGTGCCTGAAGGTGTAAACCGTCAAGATGCAGATCTGCTGTTTTGTAAATGAAATTTCAGAGGAGAGGAGACAGTTTATACGCTCACTTATCTGTTTTATCGCCGTTAACTAAGTTGTTCAGCTTCAGATAACAAACAAATGACGGTGTAACCGAGTTCATCCGGCAAGTGTTCAAACGCAAGCCTGCATTGTGCGAGGAGTGGATATATTCCACTGGCATTCCCTGTAAGTCTTAGCTGGAGCGGTTTGGCCAGTTGTCCGGACGATGTAAAGGCTGCATGAAGCTCATCCTTCGGAGTATAGATGGCAGGATAATCGCTCCCGGCTTTCCAGCCTTTGCGCCAGTCAGTACCCGATAACAGGTGATCGTGCCAGCCCATTGTACGCAGGGTATCGATCAAGTAGGTGAAGCGATACACAGTGCTTTGCTGGCTCAACTCTCCCGAACTGACCAGCCAGATATATTCCAGCTTGCGGTGAAGTCGGGCGTCGACACCGTAGCGTATCCCCCGTGCCTGCAACCAGATAATGTCCTCTGCCAGCGATTTTGAAAACAGCTTGCGCTTCTGAGCTGTGGCCAGCCACTGCATGATGAATATATGCACCTGAAGCGCTGAAGCTACTTTCCCTTCTCGTCTGGCCAGTTTTAGTGCAATCAGCCCACACCATGCAAGGTG
>JAVBKE010000155.1:0-3496 GCA_031554185.1 Caryophanales bacterium | reverse complement strand
TCCTGCACGTAAGCAGGAATTTGATAAGAAGCAAAGTAAGTCGTCACAAAGAGCGAGTCGGAAACAACAAACAAGTCCGGATCTAGATCCAGCAAGTTTCAATGTTGGACAGCATTTTGAGCGATTTTTTTCCTTTAACCCAAAAACGAAGGAATATAGTAGCGATCGCAAGACAAAGAAAAATGACCAAAATCCATTGGATACCTCCGATCTATTTGAAAGTTTTTTTAAACCGGGTAAGAAATAGAGTTGGGAGGGAGACAAGGTGAATAGAAGAGTTGCTGAAAATGTAGTGGAAAAGGCGGATTCAGGTTCACCCAAGATAGTAGAAATGTTTATCTATGGTGTGTTTGCAGTCTTGATCATCATCGCATTGTTTGCTGGGTTTTATTCATTGGCATTTATGATGTTTATGGGTGCTTTAGCAATATTTTTGGTCAGTAAGCCATTGGATGAGACGAAACCAGTAGCGCCAGTTGATGTGATTACGAAACTTTTGCTACTTGATGATGATGGTGAGGTTTTGAAGGAATGGCATATTTCTGAGCGGACTTCATTGTTGATTGGTAGAAGCTACAAGAATTCGCAGGTGGATATTGATCTATCTGATCAGCTGTATGCAGTGCTGGTATCGCAGGAGCATGCTGTGCTGAATTTGGCTGATGAGAATTGGTACATAGAGGATGTTAGTAAGCATAATGGTGTTGGGGTTAGACGCCGGACTTCGACTGAAATTGTGAAGATTAGAAGTGATCGGCCTTATAAATTGGTGTTTGGTGATGTGATATTCATAGGAAAGATAAAAATTTTGGTTAATTAAGTAATTTTTAAATTGATAGGTAGATGGAGGAGTTTGAATATGAGTTTAATCAGATGTGGAAATGGTCATATGTTTAGGTCCCGGAGGTATGGCAGTATTTGTCCTTATTGTAATAGTGTTGTGCAGGAACGCGGTGGTGTGGGACAGACAAGTGATCAAGAAGGTGATTTCGATCAGGATATGCCGTACCTTGGTGAGCTTGAGGTGATTAGCCCGGTTACTGGCTGGCTTGTTTGTATAGAGGGTCCCCAATTAGGGCGTGATTATCGGATTATGCCAGAGAAAAATTTCGTTGGTAGAGCCGAGGATATGGATATACAGATTATTGGAGATAACACGATTTCTAGAAGAAACCATGCTGTGATTGTTTATGACCCAAAGAAGCGTGCAACATTGATTCTACCGGGAGATGCTTCAGGACTTGCATATCATAACAACGAAGCAGTCTATACACCGCAACCACTAACACTATACGATGTGATCCAGCTGGGCGCTAGCAAGTTTATGTTCGTCCCAGCTTGTGGTGATCATTTTGAATGGGAGAGCTTGAAAGAAAAATATGGTGAACCTGTCAAAAGTGCTGATAGTACTGGAAGTGGCAAGGGCGACGGAAGTGATTGGAATGAATCAAATAAGTAATTGGATAGAAGCAGACTCTGCCTTGTTTGTGTTGTTACTGTTACTGTTCGGTGTGCTGAGTGTTGCCTTCGCCAGTAAAAGTAGGAACCGAATAGAAGAAGAAACGATGCCAGTTCGGATTGGGAATGATCAAATCATTGGTTTTCAAGATCATCAGAATGATTATTTCTCAACTGAATGGAATGACTATGGCATTTGTTGTGTGGTTGCTGATGGGATTGGTGATGACCCAAAAAGCTGTCTAGCTAGTACATTGGCAGTAGAAACTGTGATTGGTCAATTCATGAAAATGAATACATCAGAAGACACTGATGAGTTCTTTGATAGAGCACTTCGTCAGGCCCACCGAGAAGTTGCGCAAAAGACCATTACAGGTGGTGCCAGTGCAGCAACTGTTATTATCAATGCTGGCTACCTTGATTGGGCATCAGTTGGGAATGTATCACTTTACTTATTTCGGGATAGTGAGCTACGACAGTTGAATAAGCAACATATTTATCGACACCTACTAGAAAAAAAGGTGCTTTCCGCAGAGATGAGCCGTGATGTCGCCTTAAAAAGCAAATGGAAACAGGAAGTTACAAACTACTTAGGATATGAGAATTTTAGAAAGATTGAAATGCCGAAAGAGATGCTGGCACTGGAAGAGACAGATCAAATAGTACTTTGTACACAAGGACTATTCAAGCAACTGAGCACAATTGAAATAGAAACAATTTTGTCACAACAAATAACGCCACAAGAAAAAGCAGAAGCGTGTATGAAGCTTTTGGAAAGGAAGCAGTTTAAGAATCAAGATAATGCAACAATTGTTATATTAGACAAGTGGCAGATGGAAAAGGTTTGGGATGATTGGAGAGAATAAAAAATGAGAAAGCAAAATAGCAATTGGCAAACGGGATTTGTCAGTGAAGCAGGCAATTATTTGGAAAATCATGATGATTTTGCATTTGTTGAGCTTGATGATCTAGCTTGCTGGGTTCTCGTCGACGGAATAGATACATCGGAAGATGAACATAGTGCTAAATTAGTTGTTGAACATATTCTGCAATTATTTACTGATAATCCGGGCATGTCAAAAGGGAAAATGGCTTCCTATTTAAAAGAGGCAAATGATCTGTTACTTGAGCGCAGTACACGAGACCGTCTAAAAGCGAGTGTCGTGCTAGTTGTGACCGACTATGTCAGAGTACGGTGGGCAAGTGCTGGAAACACAAGATTATACATATTTCAAAACAATCAAATACAGACGAAAAGCAAAGATCAAAGCTACTATCAACATATGATCGAAAAAGAGCAAGTACCAGAGGATGATAGTTCTGGATTTGAAGAGCGGAATAACCTAATCAACTATCTGGGGATGCCTGACACGTTCAAGCCATTTGTTTCGGACAAGTTCAAAATGGTCGAGGGAAATTCCTTAGTACTAGCAACAGTTGGATTCTGGGAACAAATTAATGAAATAGAAATGCTAGATGTAACCGAGTCAGCAAAAGAGCCTGCGGAAGCAGTTGATGTGCTTGAAGATTTGTTGCTAAGTAAGCAAGCAGACCCGCTGGAAAACTACACAATTGTTTCAATTTTTGCGACTAAATTATTTCAAGAGGTTAATAATACCTGGAAAATCATCAAGCGCGTCATACTGATTATGGTTCCGATCATGATTGCCCTTTCAATTTTTTTCTACTTCCGCTACCGGGCGCATGTGAAGAAAGAAGAACAGATAACTTTGATGAATACATATGAACAAAATGGTGATGAACTAGCATTAGAAGAAAACTATGAGCGATCATTAAAAGAATATGAAAAAGCGATTACGAAAGCTGATGAAGCAAAGCAGAAGAATGCAAAAACAAGAATTGAATCTAAGAAAAAATCAACACAGCTAGTAGTCGATGGTGACTTATTAGTAGAAGATGAGGAATTCGATAAAGCAGTAACCTATTATCAAAAAAGTAAAAAAGAAGTAAAAAAATATGAGTTTAAAGAGGAAGAAACAGTTGTTGATCAAATTGATGACAGAATTACTGATGCCGA
>JAVBKE010000206.1:0-17262 GCA_031554185.1 Caryophanales bacterium | reverse complement strand
GTTCTAGAGCTTTGCGTTCTGGCAATCCTTGATAAGCGCGATTGCTACGGGTATGAATTGGTTCAGGAAATTTCAACCCATATTGAAATTTCTGAAGGAACAGTTTATCCATTGCTCAGACGACTAGGTAGTGAGGCGTATTTCACGACCTATTTACAAGAATCATCAGAAGGACCACCAAGAAAGTATTATCGGTTATTGACAAAAGGGAAGGAATACCTAGAACAGCAAGTTGCCGAGTGGACACAATTTTCTGCAGGTGTTAATCAAATAATTAAGGCTGGTGAAAACATTGAATAAAGTAGAATTTATGAATCAACTCGAAAAATCATTATCTAGGTTGACGCCAATTGAGCGGAAAGATATTCTTCGTGACTACGAGGAACATTATACTTTTGGGCTTGAGAGCGGGAAAACCGAAGAGGAAGTAAGCGAAAGCTTGGGGTCACCAAGACAAATTGCGAAAGAAATATTATCTGTTTATCACGTTGAAAGAGTTGAAGAAAAGCCGAGTGCGGGGAATTTGGGACGAGCGATTTTAGCTGTTATTGGTCTTGGCTTTCTTAATCTTTTCATTGTAGTCTGGCTACTCCTGATAATCATGTCCCTGCTCTTTTCTGGCTGGGTCGTTGGTATCAGCTTTGTGCTCTCACCCATTATTGTTTTTCTTGATTGGCTACTATCTGATGCTGGATTTGAAGCTTTTGAATTGTTCTTATCTTTTACAGTAGTCGGAATCGGCATTTTTATCTTGATCGGCATGAAATTTGCCACACAATTTATGGTGAAAGTCTTTATCCGTTATCTTAAATTTAATGTCTCCACAGTAAAGCGAGGTTTTTCAAATGAATAAAATCAAATTACTATCTGCGATAGCCCTTGTTACATTGATGATTGGATTAATCGGTATGTCGATGACTGCGCAAGCTTACTTAGAGTATAAAGAAGTTTCTGTGAAGAATACAATTCCTGATGATGGTTTTACTAATGTTGTCATTAATACCAACGATGTTCAGCTAGAAGTGATCCCATCAGCGGATGCTGAGGTTCAAATAGAACTTGTAGGGGGAAGTACGGATGGAAAAGCAGATGAAGTCAATACGACCTCATCAAACGGTAAATTAGTTATTGACTATACACCAAACAATGGCTGGTTTGATGTCAATCTACGTGAGTTTTTTCACCCATTGACATTAAAAGTGTATCTTCCTGAAAAAGAATATCAATCAATTTCGATTTCTCAAGGAAATGGGTTCGTTGATATTGATGGGTTTACAGCAAACAATGTCAATATTTCAACGAATAATGGCCGGGTACTTGCTAGTAATCTCCATACTCAATTGGCCACTTTTGAATCAGATAATGGTAAAGTGGAAGCGAACAACATTACTTCTAGTAAGATTAAAGCAGAATCAGAAAATGGTGCGATCGAGTTGAACAATGTGACTGGTGAGCTTTACGGCTCCGTTGATAACGGACGAATTGTCGTCAATGTTGATGAGATTGTGCAAACAATGGATTTTGAATCGGACAATGGCGAAATCATAATTAATACAAAGACTGAGCCAACCGATGTGCGCTTCGATGTTGAATCAGATAACGGAAGTGTCGATATCCTTGGTCAATACAATGGGGATGCAATGATCGGTGCTGGTAGTACTTTAGTCAAGCTGCAAGTGGATAATGGCCGAATCAAAGTAGATTATTCATTCTAATCATAAGCATTTGGTGAAACGGGAGGCATGTTGAAATTTGTCAGAACGATATCCTGAGACATACCTCTTTTATTATAAAGGATGATTGTTGATTTGACTCGATGAAGTCGGGTAACAAATCAATATTTTATAAAATATTACTTGGAGGTAATGAAAATGTGGAACTTGAAGCGGGTAGGTACGATTTTACCGATGATTGGACTGGCTTTTGTGGTGACTGGCTGTTCGAATAATGAAATGATGCCGAAAGAGGAAGCGATCACAGGGGTGGAAGAGAAAACGGGTGGCATTGTCACAGGAATTGATCTAGAAGAAAATCTTATTGCGGCGGATCAATATGAAATGGATCTTGTCGACCAAGATGCAGAAAAATCACTGAAAGTGGATGCTGAGACTGGTGTGATTACAGACGAGCGAATAGATGTAGAGCGGGATGTAGATGATATGTTTGAGGCAAAGCCAGATTCTAATCCAGTTATAACACCTGATCAGGCACAAAGCATTGCCATAGAAAATGCGGGTGGTGGCGAGATCGTCTCTTTTGAACATGTTGTCGATGATGGACTTAGTCAGTACGAAGTAGAAGTGATGAATGAAAATATTAAAACTTCATTGGAAATCGATGCGAATACGGGTCAGATTTTGGAATCTGAACAAGAGAATATTTTGTTGGAGGATTGATCCATTGTTCGTGTGGAAGCGATAGCGACTGCCGAACGAAGGCAGTGATTATGCCTAAGTATAAAGCTGAAGAGAAAAACATATGCATTGGTGAGTAGCCATGATTGAAGCATAAATTGTAGTGAACCCTCTCACGATGAAACCGATTATGCTTGACTAAAAAGTCAGCAATCCTCACCAAGGGATCTGATAAAATGAATAAAGCAAGAAAAATGTGGTGCACTCAGAAGAGTAAGTTATAGCTTCTCCTGGTGCATCTATTTTTGAAAGATTGGAGAAAAAGATGATAAAAATAACTGGAAGTCATAACGAGGCGATTGTTTTCACTGACGAACTAGAAGAAACAGCGAAAGGACAAATCGAACTACTTTGTAATCAAGCTTTTGCTACTAACAGTCAGATCAGAATCATGCCTGATGTTCATGCCGGGGCTGGTTGTACAATTGGAACGACTATGACAATTCAGGATAAAATCGTTCCAAACCTAGTGGGTGTTGGTATTGGTTGTGGAATGGAAGTGGCAAAGCTTTCAAACAAACGGATGGAACTTAGCAAATTGGATAAGGTGATTCATGAAAAAATTCCAGCTGGGTTTTCTATACGCGATAAAGAACACGGTTTTTTTGAGCAAATTGACTTGCCTTTATTGAAATGCTACGGACAAATTAATACAAATCGAGCGGGAAAAAGTGTTGGTACACTAGGCGGTGGAAATCATTTTATCGAAGTGAATAAGGATGAAGATGGTCATCTCTATATTGTCATTCATTCTGGTAGCCGTAATCTCGGTAAAGAGGTCGCCAACTTCTATCAAGAGGAAGCATTTCGGTCGCTGAATCAGAACACGAAGCGTGATATTGAGGAAATGATTCAAGAATTCAAGGTAGCCGGACGAGAACAGGAGCTTCAGGCGGCCATTCAAATGAAGAAAGAGGCGCATATCACGACGATTCCCAAAGCATTAGCTTACGCTGAAAAGCAGTTATTCGATGACTATATTCATGACATGATCATTACACAACAGTATGCTTTACTAAATCGTAAAGCGATGATGCAGGAAATCACCAAGCAGATGAAACTAGATGTGGAAGATGAGTTTACAACGATTCATAACTACATTGATACAGAACATATGATTTTACGAAAAGGGGCTGTTTCAGCACAAAAAGGCGAGAAAATTCTCGTGCCACTCAATATGCGTGACGGTAGTTTAATTTGTGTAGGTAAAGGAAATTCGGACTGGAATTATTCGGCACCACATGGGGCTGGAAGACTGATGAGCCGGGCGACTGCGCGAAACTCTTTTACACTGAACCAGTTTAAGAAATCAATGGAGGGTATTTTTTCAACAACGGTTCAAAAGGGGACGATTGATGAAAGTCCGTTTTCCTATAAACCGATGGAGAACATTATTGACAATATTGGTGATACAGCTGAAATTATGATGCATATCAAGCCAATTTATAATTTTAAAGCAACAAGTTAAGTGCTTCTAAGTGAAGCAACAAAAAAACGCTGGGTCATTAAATTGGAAAAAACGGCTTGCCCACTGCATTCCTCTAAGGAAAACAGAAGAGCAAGCCTTTTTGTACACAGAGATCATTTAGTCGGAATATCGCAGTGATCGTCACTACATTGTAAACCATCCAGCGCAGTGGCTAATTCATTAGTAATTAACTGCCCATAGACTTCCTGTGTTTGTAACCCAATCACGCGCTTATCTCCAATGAAAACCGTTGGCACTGACTGAATGTTTGTTTCCACGATTGCATGATGTAACAACTTCTCTTGCGTCTTTTGGAAGGTGCGATTGGTTAATGCCTCAGCAAAAGCCTCGCGGTCAAGTCCTACCTTGCCGGCCGCATTGACCAAGACATCTGGTTGACTAATATCAAGCCCATCAATCCAATAAGCATCATTGACAGCCCCAATATAAGCCCATTCCTTTTTGGCTAGCTTCGCAAATTGATAACCCTCATGTGCTAGAAATGTCTTCGGAATCGGGTCAATATGCCAAGGCATCGTTAATGTGACACCATGACGTTTTGCTAGAGGTGCCACATTACTGTCCCAACCACCGTGAATATGATTTGACTTCGTTGAGTCAGACGGTACACCAACTGGAGAAAGTTCGAAAGGCATCCACTCAAACTCCACATCTTTACCGGCAGCAGCATCGAACAGTGGTTTCTTAGTAATCACGCAATAGGGGCAGACGAAGTCTGAATATAATTTAATTTTGACAGTCATAAGTATGACCTCCTTTAATTTTGTAATACAAGTTGCAACATCTTCATTGTACTAGAATGCAATTTGAAACAATAATTTGATGCCTGTAGAAAAATGCAAGTTCCTGTCGAAAACCGTCATTTTAAAAAAGTTGATCTTTGTTTGGCGCCTTCATCATGATTCTATTCTAGTAATAACCTTCATATATATAAGGATTCCCAGAAATAATAGTGAAAAAAATAAATAACTAGCGCTTCTATCAAACATAGGAATGTCCGATGAATAGAGGGGTTAGCGCTATTGCAGCAGGTGGATGAGTCCATGCATGAATGCGAGAGTCAACCCTATTTTAATAATGTAACCTAAATGTAATATAAGAGAACTATTCTCGTAACACAAAGTCTATATAATAAAACTTGTATTTAAAACAGAATTAGAGTGCCAAAAAAAGTTTGCCGGGGGATTAATACATGCAGAAGACGAAGATGAGTCGACTTGTTAAAATAATGAAAAGAAAGCCGATTGTATCTCTGGTAGTCGTTGCGTTATGTGCGCAGTTACTATCAACGACAGTATATGCTGCAACGTTGAACACAATTACGCTCACATTAGATGGTGAAGAAAAAATAGTGCAAACACATGCTTCAAGTGTAGAAGAAGTACTTGCTGACAATGATATTGAAGTTGGAGAGCATGATTATTTAAGTGCTGAGCCAACTGAAACAGTAACGAACGATATGACAATTGAGTGGAAGCCTGCTGTTGAAGTTTCCCTTCTAGTAGATGGTGTTCTATCAGAAGAGTGGACAACAGAAGAAGATGTTTCTAGTTTCCTTGCATCAGAGAATATTACCTTAGATCCATACGATAAAGTGAATCCTTCAATTGAAACACCGGTGTCAGAAAACATGATTATCCAAGTAGGCAATGCATTCCCTGTCACACTCAATAATGGTGGTGTTTCACAAGAAGTTCAAACAACTGCTACTACAGTAGGAGAGCTTCTAACAAATAGTGGCATTCAATTAGGAGCCTCTGATAGAGTAGAGCCATCAGCTGAGACGGCATTAGCACCGAACATGGCAGTCAATGTAACATATGTTGGAACAACACTTGAGGTTTCTGAACTAACAGTACCATTTAACACAATCGAACAAGAAGATCCGAGTTTACCTCAAGGAACGGTTCAAGTAGTGAACGAAGGGCAACTTGGTTCTGTTGCACAAACATTTGAAGTAGTGACTGAAAATGGCGTAGTTATTGCAAGAAACCTTGTTTCAGAAGTAACAAACATTGAAAAAGTTGATAAGGTTCAAAAAATAGGCACACAAGTGTCGGCACCAGCTCAAGTAACTTCAACAAAACCTGGTAAAAGCCCTGCAAGTTCTGGTGGCAATGAGCCAGCACCAATGGCTGGAGATGTTGTAGGCTATGCAATGCAGTTCATTGGAACACCTTACCTTTATGGCGGAACAACACCTGCAGGTTTTGATTGCTCTGGATTTGTTGGTTATTGCTACCGTAATTCGCTAGGAATTTCACTACCAAGAACATCAGGTGGAATGGCATCAGGCGGAACGGCTGTTGCAAACCCAGCACCTGGAGATGTCGTTTACTTCGGTAGTGGTGGAAGCGTTTCTCACGTTGGGATCTATACTGGAAACGGACAATTTATCTCAGCGACCAATTCAGGTGTTAAAGTAGACGCTTTACACAGCGGATACTGGGGACCAAAATATATGGGTGCTAGAAGATACTAATTATTAAATGACAGAAGCTGAGCGAATTTGATGCTCAGCTTTTTGTATGTTCCCGGTACAATCTAGCAACAAACTAGGTATACTAGTTTTGCGAAAGTCATTAAGGCAGTAATGAGCATATAGCGATTTTCGAAGCTGAAATTGTATCATTCGTATGGACAGGTTCTTTATTTACAGTAATAATGAGGGGGGAACATTTAGTTTATAAATTGATCAGCAAGACAAAAGAAATGAGGTTTGTATGAAAGTTTTATTATTTGGCGCTACCGGAATGGTTGGCCAAGGCGTACTGAGAGAATGTTTATTAGACAACAATATTGAAATTGTCTGCTCTGTTGGGCGAAGCGAGACAGGCAAGAAGCATGAGAAGTTACATGAAATCATTCATCAGAATTTCTGCAATTTATCTGTTATTGAGTCCGATTTATCAGGATTTGATGTCTGTTTCTTTTGCCTAGGTGTTTCTTCTGTAGGAATGGCAGAGGAACAATATCGAAAGATTACATATGACATTACGATGTCAGTCGCAAATACATTGGTTAAATTGAATCCAAGTATGACATTTCTTTATATCTCGGGAGCTAGTACAGATAGCACAGAAAATGGCCGTATCATGTGGGCAAGAGTAAAAGGAAAAACAGAAAATGATTTACTTGCGCTACCATTTAGATCAGCTTATATGCTTAGACCTGGAGCAATTCTTCCTGTACATGGTGCCAAGTCGAAAACCAAACTGTACCGTGTGTCTTATATCGTATTGACTCCTTTATTTCCATTATTTAAAAAACTATTCCCGAATTCGGTGATCACAACGGAAACTTTGGCATTAGCAATGATCACAATTGCGAGGCAAGGTTACTCAAAGCAAGTGCTGGAGAATCGTGATATTACAAAGATATCAAATTTTAAATAGGAGAAATCAGTGATGAAAGCAGGAAGAAAAAAATGACATGTCATCAGCAGAAGAAATCAATTTTAGATTGCGGCATAGAATTAAAAAAGGATAGCTGGATGGAAGTTTTCTCAGCAAGTCTCGGAAAAGTATTAGCAAACCAATTGGCATGTTCTGAGCTTGTTGTGAAAAATCAAAACTGGCAAGTCGATTTTGATGCGGGTACGATTACCTTTGGTAAGGACGAGTATCTATTACAATTTATCGGCTCTGAATCAAGTGAGTCAAACACTTGGCTATGGGGCTCGGAGAACATTAACGATTTTCCGAATAAAGTGATTACCCTCGCCAAACAAATGAAAAGCATTGGTGAGGACTGGCATTTAAAGCCATTACGATCAGCAGAATTCAAATTGACCGATGAACTAAATGGTTACCATGTGGCGATTGTTACATGTGCATTAAGTGAAGTACCTGTTTGTTTCTATCGTGGACAACACGAAGAAGGCGCTGTGATTATAACGTTTTCACCTGAGATAAGCGATGTCTTTGCAACAGTAGATGTTCACCGATTTGTCAGTATAGCGATGCAATGCATTCAAGAATTCACGATTAATCATCAAATTTTCATTGAAAGTTTTCTGTATCAAAATGATATTTCCTTTGAATGGTCTGAGAACTCAATTGTGGCTCATTTTGATCAGCAATTGCATATTGATTTTGATGAACGGAATCGTATTGATAACTTTTTGATTTTGTAATATTAACTATTGCTTTCTACGATACATTGTTCACTTGATTCGCGAGAGCTGAGGGGAGTAATTAAATGGTGACTGCTGGGATTAGAGACTATTTGGAAGCAAACATTATTCCTAGATATCAATTTTTTGATCAAGCGCATTTAGAAGATCATGTTTGTGCAGTGATCGAGAATGCACTTATCATCGCCGGTGATTTTGATGTAAATATTGATATGGTGCTTGTTGCAGCAGCCTATCATGATGTTGGGCTAGAACAGGGAAGAGCGGACCATGAATTATTTTCTGGACTAGTACTTGAAAATGATTCTGAACTGAAGAAGTGGTTCGGGAACGAGGAAATCATCGTGATGAAAGAAGCTTGTGAGGATCATCGAGCTTCAAGAAAAAGTGAGCCGAGAAGCTTATATGGTAAGATCATTGCCGATGCGGATAGGATCCTTGATCCTGATATTATTTTAACGAGAGCGCTTCAATATGGCGCAGTGAATTACCCTGTACTTGATTTTGATGGGCAAATTGAGCGCGTGTTACAACATGTGAATGACAAGTACGGTGAGAATGGCTATATGACTTTGTGGCTAGATACACCTGTCAATCTGGGGCGTCTTGACGCGATTCGAGCGATGCTTCTCTCCAAGGAGAAAGTGAAGATGAGATGCGAACAGTTGCTGCGGTCGTTGAGAACTTAGAGCCTCTATACGATATTGTCTGTAGGGGGACTTGAGCAATTCTATTCAATAAAATCTACAGGTCATTGTGATTAGCTAGTATGACCTGTAGATTTTCCATTGCTATTTATTCAACAAATCAAACACTTGCTGAACATCTTTATCGCCGCGCCCAGAAACATTGATAATGATGGTTTGGTCACTATGAAGTGTTGGTGCTAATTTAATTGCGTAAGCAATTGCATGGGCGCTTTCTAATGCCGGAATAATACCCTCGGTTTTCGATAATGTTTGAAAGGCCTGAATTGCTTCCTCATCTGTGACATTCACATAACGAGCCCGACCAGTATCTTTATAATAGCTGTGCTCAGGTCCAACGCCTTGATAATCTAGACCAGCGGCCACAGAGTGTGCCTCGGCGATTTCGCCGTTTTCATCCTTCATCATGTAACATTTGAAACCATGAATAATACCCGGTTCACCAGTGGATAGTGGTGCCGCATGCAGACCAGTTTCAATGCCTTTTCCTCCTGGTTCTACCCCAATCATCTTCACATCTGTATCGTAGTAAAAAGGAGCAAACAGCCCAATCGCATTGCTACCACCACCAACACATGCAATTAAATAATCTGGAAGTCGTGCTTCTTTTTCAAGATGTTGCGCCCGTGCTTCTCGCCCAATTACAGCTTGGAAATGGCGAACAATTTCTGGATAGGGTGCAGGTCCAAGTGCAGAGCCTAATAAATAAAAAGTATGTTGGTAGCTTTGAGTGTAATCTAGTAGCGCAGCATCGACTGCTTCTTTCAATGTTCGGGCGCCCTCTTTAACAGCAATGACCTTTGCGCCAAGTAGTTCCATGCGGAAAACATTTAGCGCTTGACGTTCTGTGTCGACCTCGCCCATGTAGATCGTACACTCCAGTCCGAATAAAGCACAAGCGGTTGCTGTTGCAACACCATGTTGACCTGCACCCGTTTCAGCGATCACACGCCTTACACCCATTCTTTTTGCAAGGAGGATTTGACCAATGACATTATTAATTTTGTGTGCACCAGTGTGATTTAAGTCTTCTCGTTTTAAATAAATTCTGGCTCCACCTAAAATGTTACTAAGCCTTTCGGCATGATAGAGCGGGTTGGGACGTCCAACATAGTCTCTTAAATAGTATTCGTACTCTTCTTTAAAGTCGGGATCATCCTTGTATTGGTGGAAAGCTTTCTCCAAGTGGCTGAGTGCTTCCTTTAACGATTCAGGAACAAAGCTGCCACCATATTCACCAAAATAGCCATTTTTCAATTGCAATAAATCCATCATCCTATTTCCTCCTGTTTTGAAAAATTTGTAAGAGGACGAAAAAAAGCCCTCTACATGACTGTGCATGTAGAGGACGGATATTCGCGGTGCCACCTCTATTGGTCTTTGTGAATAGACAAAAACCCTCTCAAGTTCCGGTACAGAAATAACTTCGATACCTTCATCCTTTTAACGGCGGAACCCGGGTCGCCTACTAAAATGTTCAGCGTACCTCTCATAAGGCCATTCACTATCATCTATCGTACTGGATCGCACCAACCCCAGCTCTCTGCAACGACTCAACGAATACTTACTTACCCTTAATCAGCGATTTGATTTATACATTATTGTGATACAGCATAACGAAGTTTGAGAGAGTTGTCAAACAATCTGATAGGAGAAATATTGAATTTGTTGGCATTCGTTCCAAACTACAATGAAATAATCGGCTGCTAGTATGCCACTAAAAGTAATTATGACCACGGTTTGCTATTCTGTTCATTTATGTGAAATTATATCTGTTAAATAAAAGACTGGTGATTTCCACCATTTAATAATGTTTTCTTTTCCTTCCAAATCTCTCTTGGAAAGTGAATAATGATCTTGTATAATAGATGATACGAACAATTTATCAACTAGCAATATATACTAGGGGTGGAGAAAATAGATCAGTCTATTGATACAAATAAAAAGAAACGTGGATTATTTTACTGGGGTTCAGTGGTTTCTTCAGTAATACCAATCATTTTAATCATCGCCACTTTTTGGATACCCTATTGGCCGATCGCCATCTTTTTCTGTGAATTTGTTGCGTTCTTTATTTATCTGATATTCAGACACCTATTTGCATGGCAGTCAGGGGCTACTAAGAAACTAGGAATCCGACAGATAGCCATGATCATTGGTTTAACAGTGATGTTCATTTTCATTGGCTTTAATTATCTTCAAGATTTCCCCGATGCAGTAGCAGGGGATTACGTTGTAGAGACAGCTTCATTCGTCGAGAAAGATACCCCCTACAGCAGATACGGCAGACCCGCGACTCAATATAAATTTGAAACTGAGGATGGGGAGGTTATCGAGGTCGATTCACACGTGATGAGCGGTGATTTAGACAGTGGTTACTATGAGGTTTCCTATCTACCTCATACGGATACATTGATGAAACTTGTGCAAATTCCGATGGATACATCTAAACTTGTGGAGGGAATGGATGTGCCAGTTGATCATCTTGTTGGAAAAGATGTTGTACCTGGTGTATATAAATTAACAGCCCGCGACCCGTCAACGATAGGTTATTATGCACGCTATGCAGATGATCAGGGCAAAGTAAAACCTGTGTCTGTTATCAATACAGGAGGGAGTGGCTATATTGAAATTATAGAAACGGATGCTTATCTTAAAACGTATAACTATGATTTAACGCCAGTAGACTTACAAACATTGCAACCAATGATTCAACCAGAGGTTCAAAACGGGGTCTTCCTAGTTGGTTATGATATTGCTCCAGGAACCTATCAGGTTGAACCATTAGAGCAAACAGCTAGCATAGCTCTTTTGCAGGATGTGACAATGGGTCCCTCATTAATTTTAAATAGAGATAGCATTACGGAGCCGACCACTGTCACCGTTTCCCCCTCTGTCTTCGCAGTGGAATTAAGTGATGCCAAGATGGTTAAGGTTGATTGATGTTGATTTTAACATCTGTTTAGTAAGGATTGTTCCTCCGACTTCATCTGCAACAACTTGAAAATGGCGGGTAAACTCCCGTAAGGGCAGACTCCAAATCTTAATTTAACCGCGTGGCAAGAGCCCTGTGTGAAATGAGCTTGCAAGGTCGCAGCGCGGTACTCGCGGATCGCATGTCAAAATATACAGCGATTCAGTTGGCGTAGGAATGATAGCTGAAAAACCACTTCAATTTAGAAGTGGTGATTGTAATTCTTATTAAGTTAGCGAAATATTCAATAGCGAAATATTCAATAGCTTGAGAATCTCTTTTCGTGACTCTAATTCTCGTTCTACGATGAATTGGGTAAATTGAGTGTCATTTCTGTGAGCTGCCTCTAAGAGCGATATATAGTCCTGTCTCAGAATAGGATCGAACGGAAGCATAAGCAAAATTTCACAAAGATATTCAAAAGTTTCACAATGGATAACGGAGCAGAATTAGTCAATCAAGAGGGCATTGAGAACTCCTGTTTAAGGGAAAATATGCTGAGAACAACATGCTTATGCTCATCGATACAGTTCATAGGAGCGAGGAAGTAACGAGGTGAACAACAAGCTCATTAGACGCTTCATTCAGAAGGGAAGTAAAATTGAGCTTTTCACAGTGAAAGAAATTAAACGAATTGAGCATTGGATGAATCACTACCCAAGGGGAAACTTTGGGTATAAAACGTCAAATCAATTGGTTTTAGCACTTTCAGCGTAACTGGTAGATGATGGTGGGCAATTAAAGTTGCAATTTATACATCATAATTGTGAATCATGTTTGGCTTGTATCCAGCATTGCCAATAAGCAATTGTTTGGGAGCAGAAAAAAACCAATAATCTACACTGGCAATTAAAATTAAGAGAGAAGTGTTTGAGTGTACACTTGCTAAAGCGATTCTTCCATTCCATTCACTATATAAGATTAGCCTCTATGTTTTTTTTGAATTGCACCCTAATTTATTAGATGAAAAATCCAACAAATGAGGGTGCAGTTCAAAACATGGAGGCTTTGTTTACAAGCTTATTTTTTTAATCATTCTGAGTAGTATCTGAGCTAGGGTTTTCTGGGCGCTTATTTTGAGATTCCAGTGATGCGTTCTCAAAATTTTCATTACGATCATCTTGCATAGGTGGTCTACCACCACGATAACCTCTCCTACCGTGTGCTCTGCCTCGCATCTGCCCCATCATCGCATGGAGCTTTTCTGCATGTTGGCTCAAATTTCTATGCATACGTAAATCACCAAAGTAAGCTGTTCTTGGATCAAAGTCTTCGCTGCCAAGCTTACGTTTCCATATGCTTGATAATTCGCTCAAAGTAAACACTGAGGTTTTCTTGTTCTTCCTCATTCAGACAGTCAAACATATCATCATGTGCAGGTCGTTCTGCAGTTAGTTCCTCACCTGATTCAGTAAGCTTGATGTTCACGACACGACGGTCAGCTTCGGATGGCGTACGCGTGGTATAGCCATTTTTCTCAAGTTTAGCAAGTAGTTCGCCCATGGATTGTGGACGCAAATCAAGTAGAAAACCTAGTTCCTTCTGGCTGATCTCGGGTTGCAATTTGAGTAATGCTAACACGCGTCCCTGTCCTCTATGCGGATCACCCATTGGGCCATGTATACGGTGATTATGCTGATGGGAGCAGTGTAGAAGTCACTCGACTCGGGCAAACTTATAGTTATACATGTAGCTTGTTAAAATGTCAAGAAATTCTATCAGGTGCCTGAAAATATTTTAGTACTTCTTTATAAAACAGAAAAATTGAGGTGAACCTGAAAAAACCACAATCCACTTCGCTAGAAGCAGGATTGTGGCTAGCTATGAGCATCGGTGATTCACAGAGAAACTAATAAAGCTTCGCAAGATTTTAAAAGCCGGTCTATCGTTTTGGTAGATTGTCTCATTGTAACGCCGTTACAATAGATTCTGTATACGCACTTTTCCCATTCGGGGAAACAATGTTTTACAAACAAATCTCTGTTATGCGTTTGGAGGCGTTCCTTCTTCATTTCCGACAACAACATCAATTTGGATTAAAGCATCATTCGGTAAAGCTGATACGCCAACTGTTCTTCGTGCAGGAGTACCATCCGGGAAGAATGTAATGTATGCTTCATCAACAGCAGCAATATCTGCCATATTTTTGAGGAAAATATTCACTTTAACTACATCATCCATTACATGCTCAATGCTTTCTACGATGGCCTTGATGTTTTTCAAGCACTGCTCAGCTTGCTCTTTTACACCACCAGCTACCAACTGACTTGTTTTTGGGTCAATAGGTAATTGAGCTGAAATGTGATTGTAATGAGAAAAAGCGACAGTTTGTGTCGATAGAGGACAATTTGGTGCATTTTCGGTATTGTTTGCTTCTATAATAAGGCCATGTCTGTCTTCAACGGCTTGTGGTGGTGTACCATCACCATGTGAAACGACAGCTTCAATTTGTACTAAAGCATCCATTGGTAGAGCTGAAGCAGCAATTGTTGTCCGGGCAGGAACATAAGCCACTGCTCTGGCAATAGCCGAGTCCGGGAAGAATGTTGTATAAACCTTGTTTACAGCATCAACATCTGAGAGGTTTTTAAGGAAGATATTAATTTTAACAATATCATCAAAAGGAACATCAATACTTTCTAGAATTGCCTTGATATTCTCTAAACACTGTTTAGTTTGCTTTTTTACACAGCCAGTCACTAATCGACCAGTTTTTGGGTCAATAGGTAATTGAGCTGAAAGGTTATTGTAGTGAGAGAAAGATACTGTTTGTGTAGATAACACGCATGTTGGTGCATTTGCTGTGTTATTTGTAAGCTTGATGAGGTCGCCAGCTTGTGGGGCGTTTGGAATTGTCCCTTCACCATTTGAAATAAGTGCTTCAATTTGCACCAAAGCATCCATTGGTAAAGCTGCAACTGCGACTGTTGTACGTGTAGGAACATAAGTAGGGAAGAATGTTTTATAAACTTCGTCTACGATATCAACATCTTTGATATTCTTAACAAATACAGTGATTCTAACAACGTCACTCATCACATGGTCAATACTTTCTACAATTGCTTTAATATTTTTAAAGCACTGTTCAGCCTGTTTTCTTATACCGCCAGTTACTAATTTGTCGGTTTTTGGATCGATAGGTAATTGAGCTGAAAGATTGTTGTAATGAGAAAAAGCTACAGTTTGTGAATAGGGTCCGATACTTTTTGGCGCATTTTCTGTATTTCTTGCTAATACTGCGTTATTGCCGCTCATGATAAATTTCTCCTTATAGATCAATTTTTAACTCAAGTTTCGCACCGGAAATCCGGTTTAAGCCAATAACAAAGTTACGGCTTTTGTGGGGAAAGGTGGATTGTAGTGCCGTGGAATGTTTGCAGCTCCGTTTTCAAACGTGTTCCAAGGGTTAGTGTTACCTGTTTTTGATGAAGTTAGTACCATAAGTTTGGATAATGTCTGATTCAAGGTCTTACTACCTGATTCCTGCTGCGAAACTTGAGTTAGTAACCCTTTATGGCTACTTGATGAAAGTATAGCAGGCTTTCTTTATTTTGACTAATTAATTGGTAAAATAAGTAATTCCGTCTAGTGGCAAGATTCAGGAAATAATGAAATCTTTTCCGATACTGATCTACAAGTGCCTGATTAACGGGGCAGCAAAGCATCCATAATGAATATAAATTAAGGCAGTGGATCAAATTGGTTGAATTTGCGTTATACTCTAATGAGAAGATTAATCAGTTAAAGTTGTCAGCTGTGATAATGAAAAGTAAATAGCATGTGACTAAAATAGTCTTTGATAGAGGCGTACTCTGTGATTGATTATCATACTGCTCCGGTAAGCTTTTTACACAAAAAGAGGAGGTTTTCAAATGAAAAAGCTATTAATTGTTATTGACATGCAAAATGATTTTATTACAGGCGCATTAGGCTCTATAGAGGCAGAGAAAATTGTACCAAGAGTAAAGGCAAAAGTAGATGAATATCTTAAAAATAATAACCGAGTGGTTTATACTCGTGACACACATACGGATCGCTATCTCCATACTCAGGAGGGGAGAATGTTACCAATTGTACACTGTATCGAAGGCACAAATGGACACGCCATCACATCGGAATTGGATACAACAGATTGCGAGGTCATTGATAAGCCTACGTTTGGTTCGCTCACAATGGCCAATCACATGAAGGATACAATTGGAGATGTACAGGAAATCGAGCTATGTGGACTCTGTTCAGATATTTGTGTCGTTTCGAATGCGCTCATATTAAAGGCGGCATTTCCTGAAACACGCCTAACTGTGGACGCAAATTGTTGTGCTGGTGTGACAGTAGAAAGCCATAAAGCAGCATTACTCACGATGAAAATGTGCCAGGTCAACGTGATAGAGGAAGAGGGAGATTTTGTTTAAAAGATCTCAGTATCTTTTTGTGATTCTAATACACGATCAGCAATGCATCAAATAAATGGCTCTTGTGAGTAGCCTCTAAAGAGGTAGATACGCCTGTCTTAGAATATGTGGAATCATAACCAGCAAGTAGCCTTTTTGAAGAAGGGAATTACGCATTAATCATCTTGCCACTCCTCCAATTCCCTCAAATGGGCTAGATTTAAAAAGTAATACAAAAAATTTCATACTATCTTGAAGTAGGGATAAACTAGGATCATTCAAGGTAGAATGTAAGATAAACTGTGTAAGTTTCAAAAACCAATGAAACTTATACAGTTTTTTCGTGTCAAAAAATATATAATAACAAGGAGAATGAAAAATGAGGGAAAGGACAATGGCAAGAATCAAACGAGATCCAGAAAAGGTCAAATTAGCGGAAGCAGTGCTAGCGAAGTATCAACCAGAGACAGTAGAAGACATGCAAGATGCGCTGAAAGATATCTTCGGCCCGATGTTCGAAGCGATGTTGAAAGGTGAAATGAGTGGTCACCTAGGCTTTCAAAGCAATGATCATCAAGAAAAGAAAACAACAAACCGAAGAAACGGCTATACAGAAAAAAGGGTGAAGACGTCTGCAGGTGAGGTGGAAATCAACGTCCCAAGAGACCGGGAGGCAAGCTTTGAACCAGAGCTAATAGCAAAAAGGCAAAGAGATGTCTCAGGTGTAAAATGCAATAGAAAAATGCACAAAAGTTGCCGCCAGAAAGTGCACAATTATTGCTGCACTTTTTCACCAGAATCACTGTCATTAATAATAGATAAGACATCTTTCATTCTATAAGAAGGCCCAGTGGTTTTGACGACATGAGAATGGTGAAGCATCCTGTCTAACATAGCGTTAGCCAAGGTTACATCCGCAAAAATTTCTCCCCATTTACTAAAATCAAGCAAACATCTGAACAGTTGTTATTTACTCAAACAACTTCAACAGGTGAAATCAACCAACCATTACATAGAAAGTGGCTCAATGATCGGTTAAAGAAGATATCTGAAAAACATGGAACCACTCATATTAAACCGCATGGACTCAGACATACTTTTGTTTCTGATATGTTAAACCACTGTGTCGATGGTTTGATTGTTAAAGCGCTA
>JAVBKE010000060.1:0-4738 GCA_031554185.1 Caryophanales bacterium | reverse complement strand
GAAGGAAGTGAAGCCGTATTTAACACTTGCACGATGCCATCCAGCGGACAACTCGGGCGCAACTGTTTCAGTTCTGACAAAAACACTTCATCCGGTGGTGACTGCGCATCTCCGCCGTGGATCAATACAATTCCATCACCTTCTTGCCATACATCGCGGCAAAGCCCTGGCACGGCTTTCTCAATGTCAGTGTCTTCGCCTTGTACCAGCAGGATACGGACTTTGTTTTTCCAGCGGCGACCGTAGCGTAAGTGGAGGTGTTCGGTGAGCATGTCTGGGGCAAATAAAGATTCGCCTCCATCTGTATGAGATTCGGTTGCAGTCTCTGCTTTGTCTACTTGTTGATTTTTATGCCAACTGACATACAGACCGCTTTTACCTGCACGCTCGAATAAGCGTTCCATCGCCCAGGCAATACTTCCTATTGTTATCACAAGTAACGAACAATACAGGGCGAGCCCTGTGCCAT
This sequence comes from Caryophanales bacterium, assembly GCA_031554185.1. Taxonomy (GTDB): domain Bacteria; phylum Bacillota; class Bacilli; order JARBTR01; family JARBTR01; genus JAVBKE01. The sequence continues at coordinate 4,269 of JAVBKE010000060.1, read as the reverse complement.
CGTAAGGCCCGAATCCCGTTATCCTGGCAGTTGCCTCCGGCCAGAACCAGAAAATACCGGCAACAGCCAAGACAAGGCAGATTAAAAGTAGTGCAACGGAACCAATAATAGATGAGAGTTTCATGGCGGATTTACACGATCCCTGGTGATTTTTCTGGTGTCACAGCACATAACTGATGACAAGAAGGAGCTGATTCCACTGCAACCATTTGTGGCTCTGCGTCAGCATGACACTGACGAGCAGCCAAAATAAGTGACTGCCAGGGAGCCGCAGCCCCGGCATAGCCAGCTACAGTATCAATATTTACATTACGCTGCGCCGTAAGTTCTGGGGCGCAGGCCGCACAGGCATTGCTCCAGATTTCATTACTTGCCATTTTTCCTCCTGTGATCCACGCTCTGAGTGATGCGTTTTTTGCCAGTTTTCCCCACAGCATGGCCCGGCTCAAAGCATCACTGAGCTCATCCTCCTTGCTGATTTGTGGACGATGGATACAAACAGAGGGTGAAGGCATCCCAGAAAATCGGCGGTTGCTCAATAACATGACGGTGATGGCTTCACCACTGTCCTGCGTGGGAATATCATGAATTTGTGCGCTGATAATCAGTAGCGCGGCAGGAATATCATGATGCCTGTCGAGCCAGTAATCCAGAATACGAAAACCCGAAAGATTACGTATTGTGCGCAATGGGCGTTCAATGCCTGAAATCAACTTCTCAGATAAATCAGTGATAATGTCACTGCCATCGAAAGCCAGGTAACACGACATATCTGCTGGAAGAAATGCCAGCATCTTACTGGCGTTGCCACAAATATCTGCCACATAACTTTCCAGAATATCCGTTGGTTATCCCTTATCGGGTAACGCTGAATGCCGCACAGAACTTACGCCATCTCTTGCGAGCACGGGCTCAAGAATGGGGGATTTTTTAATGGCGGCCAGATGAGTTTTCACCCCATCGGCCTCCAGAGCATTAACCAGATACTGCCCCACCAACCAGGCAAAACGCTGCCCTCTGGCTACCTCAGATGCAATCAGTATTTCCCGTTCTTTATTCCTTGCATCTCTACTGACACATAGCAATTTGTAACCTATTCGGCGTACAGCAAACATGCTGCCCCAGAAAAGCACAGGCAAACATGTTGCCGTAAACCAAAATTTGAAACCAGTTCGCTCGCCTTGCCAGAACCAGAGCGTAATCCCCATTCCGCCCAGAAATACCATCACACCAAACATAATCCAGCGGGCAGTGGCAGGTCTGGGGATCTGCGGTGCTTTATCTGGAATTGCATCAAGATTGACAGGCATAATTAACCAACCAGCGCATCCGGCAGTGACGTAATAAGAGTACAACCACAACCACATTTATGGCCGTGGAAAGCGACTGGAATACCGTTATCCAGAAAGTCTGGATTGCCTTCCACAATAGTGGTTGGTCCATGCCCTTTCATTGAACAGGAAACTTTATCGCCTTTACGGGCAACACCAATACCGCCAAAAATCATGGTATCTGAACCAGACTGAACAGTACCACCATGAGTGGTTTTATCGCCGATACGAATAATTCCTTGCATGATAACTCCTTATTAAAAGAGATGTTAAAACAGAAGTGGATTAATACTTTATTATTTTTTGGATATATAAATTTCCTTCTCGGTTTTTGTATATGCGAATTGTAGTAATGGTAAGACACAAAGATATTCATTATACCATTAACACCCAACCCTAATTTGCATTCATTAGTTTAGTGCCTGGCTTATTTACAACAACATAAGATTTATTTATTTTATTATAGCGATAAATAACACTAGTATCAGTGCTTGTACTGTAGCAATTTAATCTCACTTCCGATTGATCACTTTCTTTTTCAATGTTTTGATAAATTGGTGTCATATAAAAACCAAAATTACACGCATGCAATTGAGGGTCAATGACTTGAATGATCGCCCCGGATTGTTTATTAATTACTTTTACTTTATTTATAGATACACCGTTTTCAGTCTTTTCATACACCCCTATAAAACTATGTGTATTTGTTTGCCCCCAAAACGGGATCTCAATTAAATTTGTAGGACTCTCAGATAAAAAATATTTGTTCAATGAAATAGTGCGATTTAACTTAACGTCAAGTGACTTTTTTTTACCTTGCCATACGCCATATAGAACATCACCTTTGTCAGTGAGTTTAAAAGGACAAATACTTGGATTGTATGATTTACCCTCAACGATCAGATCGTTGTATTCTTTATCGTTATTTATTTCACATAGTTCTATTGATGAGGATGATTTCTTTCCATAAAGTGGTATCGGTGAGCGATATTTATCATAATAATAACTCCCTTCTATATTAGTCCCTCTTCCAAAATCATAGTTCTGGATAGAAATATGTACAGGGTTATTACCTATAGTCCCTTCATAATTATTGATTACATACCAACTCTGATCTGCATTGGCTATAGAACAACTAAAAACAGTAATCAAACAAGTTAAAATTTTAACTTTATGCATAGCACATCTCTCAAGAATTAATCTGTAAAATATTTAGTTTAATCTTTAATTACATTACCCTTGGCCATTTCTCTACTTTTTTCAAAACCGATGAGGCTTTCAAAGCAGTAACATTCAACACTCTAAAATCTTCCCATTTATATTGAAAAGCAAAGAGCTTCATTATTCTTGCATTATCCAATACATCCCTTCAAAAAACATATTTATTGTTAATTTCAGGCTATGCGCATTGCCATTTTCATCACAAATATCCTTTTCTTGAATTAACGACTTAAATTGTAACGCTAAATTTTTTGTCCAATAAACGTTAAGAATATTTTCTTTAGATTAATACCTCATTTCCAAATGCAATTAGAATGGTCATTATTGTATACGTCTAAGTTTTCATTCAGGCTTACTGATTTTCCGTTTTTGCCTTTATACATGAAATTATAATATCGTGCGCCTTGTGACATAATTATATATTGGCCGTTAAGTTTTCCATCAATTACTTCAAACCATGTAGTGGTTACCTCGGCTGGCCTTCCGTCCTCGACATTCTCTTCAGTTTTTTTTGAAAAAAGTAACGGTATAGATTGTTGTGCATTTTTATATTCTACGTAGCTTAATGGAACGCCATTATCATAGATGCTCACAAATTTTATATTTATTTTTTTTGAAGCAGATGAAAAACATCCAACGCTTCTCTCTAATGTAGCCAGTGCATTTAAAGAAATACAAAGGCCAAAAAAAAAAATAAACTTATTCATTGATTACCATACTCAATTCCGTAAAATTTTTTATGTGTCTGGCTCTCAAGGAAAGGTGATACCACTAACCAGTCGTAGGCTCCCTTTACCCAGTTTTCGCGCAGTAATTTTGCTACATCCAGCGAGGGCTTTTCTTATACAACACAGAGGCTTCGCTCGTTTATCTATGAGGTGTACTGACTCATCCAACTAATGCTTATAATTACCCGTCAGATACTTCTTAATATTTGAAGCATTTTTATAATTAAAAGTCATACCAGTACCAGAGTAACCGTCGTATCCTTCAAGATTTCTATCATTTGTCACATCGTAGTTTGCATGAATAGTTCCTTTTTCATCATAGTCATACGCATAGATTTTATAATGAACTGCACTAATATTTTTCTCATCCCATGAGACAAGCACTATAATATTATTTATATTTTTTATGGGGTAAAAGAAAACAGAATTTATATCTGGAACGCCATCTCCAACAGCATAGGTATCAATCAACTCTTTATTGCCGTGCATTATCTTCTGTAGTGTAATAGATTCATCTTTATTTTTTATCAGCTCTATTGATGCATTTCCCCCCTTTAAAGAAAAAGGCCCTTGCACCACGTTTTGAGCAATGGCTGTATTAAATGCAGTAAAAAAAACCAGCAGCAATACTGCTTTCTTAAGCATATCTATTCCTCTTTACTTATTCCAAGTAATGGCGCAACACGATTGAATCGTGTGAGCCTATCTGACTGAGGTGAATTCCGCCATGCCACAAGCAGTTGGTCCCCACCAGCCAGGAGCCGTGCTGTTCATGGCCTATCAGACTCATTATCTCGTCCACTGTGGCGTATTCACTGCCGTCCTGTTTGCGTACTGGGAAGCATATTTTCATTTCAATAGTCCTTAACGTGACATAGTGCCATTTGACGCCGGAGGCAGAAGTTCGACAGAGGTTTTGTCATAGACCGGCGGGTCCGTGTTCAGTGATGCACCACTCATTGGCATTTAATGATATTAATTAAATTTTT
>JAVBKE010000068.1:0-24991 GCA_031554185.1 Caryophanales bacterium | reverse complement strand
ATAAGCTGATAAATTGTCGCATAGTCTCTAATATTCCCCGCAACATCAGCGTTTTGACTACGCCATTGTTTTGCTGTCATTCCAAACAATGCAACATTCAACAAGTCTGCCTCGCTGGCATAGGTAAAGTTGATCTGCTGGTGTGACAGACTCTCTGGTATCAGGTTATCCTTGATTGCATCAGTATGAATACGATAATTCACCTTTGATAACTCACGTTTCGCATTCCATTCTATTGATAAACGATGACTTTCGTCAGTTTTTAACCGTTGGTAATCTTTAATTATATAAAGTTTGAACTCCGGTGAGATCCATGAAGCAAACTCCATCGCAATATCAATATGGGCAAAAGTCCCACCATACCTGCCAGATTTAGATTGAATACCAACTGCACCAGTTTTTTCTATCCATTTCTTAGGTGAAAGCGCAAATGCATTGCGACCAGCTTCTTTTCTAAACTCCTCGAATTCGAGGGGTTTAAAAATAGGATTATTTAGTTGTTCCCATAAACCTAGAAATTCGATCGTCTCGCGATTTCTCAGCCAGTTTTGAATAACAGCTGCAGGATCATCACTTTTGTACCTTGCAATATCTGTAATGCACATATAATCCGCTTGATTTGGTGTGGAAATAATTGTGATGTTAACGCCCTATGCTATTAAGGATTCTTTCAATGGTTTTGGCACATTATCACCCCTTCGAGACCATTAGATCAGATTAAACCATCTTGTAGGATTATGATTCTGTTTATACATTTATACTCATGATTTGTTACTTTTGAAAGTTCAAAAACGCATTAAATCCCTATAAATAGGTATTCAATACGTTTTACATTATATGGAAACGACGGTGGACTACGATGTATTTGAGTCAATTCAACCTGTTTTCCAATGTTTTATAGAGTAAGAATCTATTTGAAAGCTTTTGACCACGTATAAAGTTTTACTTTTGGTGGTCAAAATGTGGTCAGAAACTTCATTTTAATTTTTCATGATTGCAAAGCATAAATCACTCATGGTATGATTAGACTATAGAAAAGGAACAGTGCTTAAACACTGTCCCTCTAGCAGTATCCGCTTTAAGAGCGGTCAGCTAGCAAAAATACAACCAATAAATGGACTGTTCTTTGAGGGGCGGTCTATTTATTTTTGTTAATATACGTCAACAAGCTGATAATGAACATTCCGAAAATGAACATTATAGACAATGATTCATATACACTCATGGCATCACCCCCTTTCGAGGGCTAGCCGACCGCCTTATAGCTAATTACTGCATGAAGAAAGTATACTAGCACATGTATAATATGTCTACTCAATTTTTTACATAATACGTAATTGAGCTAGGTACCAAATAATACATACGGCTCTTGTCAAGGTACTGTTTCCTGATACGAAGTCTGGTTTTGATAAGCCAAGTTCCATACCGCAAATATCTAACCAAATAGCTAGAATTGAACTGTCATCTAGTAAATAACTTGTGGTCATTCCGTGGTCAAATTAACGTTTAGAAGGTCAAAAGAAGGTCAAAAACAAAAACACACCGCTCGAATCCCCATGAATAAAGGGTCCCGGCGGTGTTTAGTTCTAATGGAAATGGCGGGAGTCGAACCCGCGTCCAAAAATATCTACACTTTAGCGTCTACAGGTATAGATTACATATTCAAGTTTCGCGGTTTCATCTGCCTGTAATCGGGCGTTTGAAACAGCTAGTCTGGTTACTCTCTTCCATTGCCCTCAGACGGTGAGCGCCGGTGTATCCTACTAAGTTTGGGCCCTTACCACTTCACATAGGCGATGAAGAGGAAGAGCTTCGCTGTCAATTAAGCAGCGAAAGAAACATTTTGTTTGCCAGTTATATGGCTTGACGTTGATACGGAGCCGATCCCTCCGACCCGCAACTAAAGCTTGATTACCCCTGTCGAATCCGTAACATTCCCGCGATAGTAAATGTACTTAGCGGTAAGTACGAAGGCTAAGATAAGCAAATTAGTGTTTGCTTCATTTATCTTAACATATTTCATAGCAAATTCAATAGGAAAACACTGTAAAATTAATCATCGCGATATCTTTTTTTCAAAATCACTTGAGATCACAATATTTTCCTCGCTATCATCAGAAACAAATTGTCGTCATGCTAACCTTTATTACCATAACAAAGCAGTATCACTACTGCGCTAGAATTTCTGCCTGTCTCTCAGCGCGCGATCAATATCTCGCTTGGCATCTTTCGCCTTCAAATCTTCGCGCTTATCATAGTTTTTCTTACCCTTAGCAAGCCCCAATAGCAGTTTCGCAAATCCATTTTTCAAGTATACTTTAAGCGGCACCAATGCGTAGCCTTGCTCTTTCGTTAGCCCAAGCAACTTATCAATCTCTTTCCGGTGCATAAGCAGCTTGCGCACTCGCAATGGATCGTGGTTATAACGATTGCCCTGCTCATAGGGGCTGATATGCACGTTGATGATAAAAATTTCACCATTAATAATTCGTGCATAGGAATCCTTTAGTTGAACTCTGCCTGCCCGAAGTGCTTTAATTTCTGTACCTTGTAGCACCATCCCGCATTCGAAAGTTTCCTCGATGAAGTAGTCATGTGATGCTTTTTTATTCTGTGCAATCACCTTTCCAGTACCCTTCGGCAAATTTCTCACCTCCATTTGACAAAAAATCTACTCATCATATTTTACCATAAGTTCCATTTGTCGTTTTAACTCATTTCCCAGGAAATAGTTCATCTACCTTGTGATATTTCCAATTATTTTATCAATTAGCGTTCAGCAACTCTTGCGATTGCTTCGATTTCAACTAAGCCATCTTTAGGCAGTTTTGCAATTTGAACTGCACTTCTTGCTGGAAACGGAATGCAAAAGAATGTTTCATAGATCTCATTTACTGCTACAAAATCATCCATATCTTTTAGAAAAATAGTTGTTTTCACCACGTTTGACATTGATGCACCAGCAGCTTCAAGCACCTCTTGCAAATTATGAAGTGCTTGTTTTGTTTGGTCTTCAATGTTGTCTGCCAACACCCCCGTAATCGGATCCATGCCGAGTTGCCCAGAACTATAAACCATATCTCCAACAATAATTGCCTGCGAGTAGGGTCCAATGGCTCCTGGTGCTAATGTTGTACTAACTTCCTTCTTCATAATCAAAATCTCCCCTTTTTCTTTAATACCATTTGTATAAAATTTCTTTGAATCCAACTACTTTTTTAATTCAAGTAGTTATTGCTCAAACACAAACCGCATTTTATTTTATCAAATCTCAGTAAAAAGACAACTACAAATGTAGTAGCTGCCCTTACTTTTCATCTATTTCTTCTTTCGAGAACGCTTCATAGCTGGTGCATTCTCGTAGAAAGGGTTTTTCCCTCGTCCAGTTTTCTTAGCTGACTTTACTTCTGCAGTACGCTTTGGTCGTTGGTTATCCCTCGTCAAATCCTTACCTTCAGCATCACTTTGAGTTGTTCTGCCTTTTCCACCCGTTTTAGATCGGCTGATCTTAGTGCTACCTGCCGGTCTACTACCACGTGAATGATTTTTCTCACGACGCTTACCCTTTTCAGCACTAGATAAGTTTAACTTTTTACTTTGATTAACCTTGAAGATTTTCGAAGCAGTTTTTTCTTTACGATGTGAACCGATAATACCCGTAATCTTAAAATCAATGGTCCGGTCTTCAATATTGACCTGAGCTACTTGCACTGTAATTTCCTCGCCAATTTGATACACTCTGCCTGAACGCTCACCAACCATGGTATAGTCTCGTTCGTTAAAATGATAGTAATCATCCGACATATTGCTCACATGGACAAGTCCTTCAATTGTGTTCGGCAACTCTACAAAGACACCAAAATTGGTGACTGAGCTAATAATCCCAGTGAATTCTTCACCGATTTTGTCAGCTAGATATTCTGCCTTCTTTAAATCATCTGTATCACGTTCAGCCGAGACAGAGCGGCGCTCCATTTCCGAACTATGGCTAGCGATCTCACCAAGTTGTGACGCCCATTTCTCTTGCGTATCCTTATCGACATGACCCTCGATCAAGTATTCACGGATTAAACGGTGAACAATTAAATCGGGATAACGCCGAATTGGTGAAGTGAAGTGGGTATAGAATTCAGCCGATAATCCAAAATGGCCTAAGCTTTCCGGATCGTATTTTGCCTGTTTCATGGAGCGTAACATGATCTTTGATACAACCATTTCTTCTGGTTTACCATGAATCTCATCAAGAATTTCTTGCAAGGCACGCGGATGAATACCATTTGCTGCACCTCTAACAATTAGACCAAAATTCAAGATAAACTCAAAGAATTTTTGTAGTTTCTCCTCATTTGGCTCCTCATGAATTCGGTAAATAAACGGTAAGTCAAGCCAGTGAAAATGCTCGGCAACGGTTTCATTTGCAGCAAGCATAAATTCTTCAATTAGTTTTTCAGCGACTGACCGCTCCCTAAGCACCACATCAGTTGGGATTCCAACCTCATTCACAAGTACCTTCGCTTCTTTGAAATCAAAGTCAATTGATCCACGTTCCATTCTTTTCTTACGTAGAACAGCTGCTAACTGCTCCATTTCCTGAAACATTGGCACAAGCTGTTCATACTTTGTTAACAACTCCTGATCGGCACTGATGAGAATGTCATTGACATCTGTATACGTCATCCGTGCAGTCGTTTTGATCACGCTTTGGAAAATCTCGTGAGACACAACATGTCCGTCGCCATCGATTTCCATCTCGCAAGAAAGTGTCAAACGATCTACTTGCGGATTTAATGAACAAATGCCATTTGACAACCGATGCGGAATCATTGGAATCACGCGGTCAACGAGATATACACTGGTTGCTCGTTGATAAGCTTCCTGATCGAGGTCTGAACCAGCTTTGATATAATGGCTGACATCAGCAATATGAACGCCAAGTTTAAAATGGCCATTCTCCAGACGGGAAACAGTGACAGCATCATCTAAATCTTTTGCATCTGCTCCATCAATTGTTACAACCGTTTCGTTTCTTAAATCTCTTCGCTTAAATAGATCCCGCTCAGAGATGACTTCTTTGATCTTATTTGCCTCTTGTAACGCTTCTTCAGGAAATTCCTGCGGCAGCCCATGATGATAGATAATTGATAAAATATCAACGCCAGGATCATTTTTATGACCCAAGATACGAATGATCTTTCCTTCTGCTGTATGAAGTGCATCAGGATATCGTGTTAACTCGACAACCACCTTATGACCATCCACTGCTCCAGCAGTAAATTCCTTAGAAACGAGAATATCTCCAGCCAACTTCTTATCATCAGGGATTACCAAGCTACCAGCACGAAGCTGAGCAAATGTCCCAACGACTTCTTGCTGACCATGCTCAATCACCCGTACAACTGTGCCTTCACGACGATTCCCTTTTGAAGATGGGAAAACCCGTACCATGACAATATCGCCATGCATCGCATAGCCAATCTCATGTGCCGGAATGAAAATATCATCCGCAGTTTTATCTTCTGGCGCTACAAAAGCAAACCCTTTTGCATGACCAATTAATTTTCCTCTGACCATGTTCACTGACTCAGGCAGTTTATAACGATCCGTACGTGAACGAACCACGAGGCCATTCTGCTCCATTTGCACAAGCGTCTTCACTAATGCCTTGAATTCATCCGAATTGGAAATCGCCAGTGCCGCTTCCAAATCACGGACTGTCATTGGTTGGTAATTTTCTGCTGACACGATCTGACTAATCTCTTTCGTCAATTGCTTCATGTATTCTTCCATTTATAGCCCCCCTTTCGTTAAAATTAAGTTTATTTTGCCTTGTATTTTGAATATTAAAATCGTTCTTTAGTTGTGCTCTTAGTTTATTCATTTGGCCATAAAGATGGTATTGTTTCTTTGTATGAAGACACGAACAGATATGTCTCAATTTTAACCGCATACCAAAACCTGTATACATAAAAAAAGCCTGACATCTGCCAGACTTTCTAACTTAGGAATAACTTATGCACTAAAGTAGCCAAGTGCAATTGTTATTACAAAGAATAGGACTGTTAAAACGACAGTCGCTCGATGTAACCAAAGGTCGGCTCCACGTGCTTTTTGCTTTCCAAAAAGTTGTTCAGCGCCACCTGCGATAGCACCAGAAAGTCCTGCGCTTTTACCTGATTGTAAAACCACTGACACAATAAGAAGTAAACATACTATTACAAGTAATACGACTAATGCTGTATGCATGATAAATCCTCCTAAAACAATTAAAACTTTTCCAATTTCGTATAGACAATAGTAGTATTCTACCATAGATGACTGTTTGACACAAGTAGCATAAGGAAAAGCGAGAAAAGAACTGAAGGTCGTAGATGCTAGATCAAGGGATAAATACAAACATCTTCCTTTCAATAGATCCCATTAAGTACAAGAATGCTGGTACAGAAAAAATTTGCTTGGATTTGGCCTTATGTAAGCACATTGTTAGTAGAAGAATAGCAAAATTATACTAATATAGTAAAAAACAATAAGTTCGTATGTACACAAATAAATCCTTCCCCATAAAAACAAGAACGAAATATTAAAAGAGAAACTATTACCTATTTCTTCCGTTTATCATGCTGCACAGTTCGGTCATTATCAATTAAAAATAGGCTGCTGTACGTTATGTTCGAGAAGACAATCCGTACAATTCTCTCTGAACAATTCCAATACCATTTTCATTATAATGTCTTTATCCAAAAAACTTAGTAATCTCCTTTTCCATCTCAAAGCCTACTATCATCATTCTTTCAATCATGATATGTTTACAGTATCGGAAAACAGTTTGAAAATAGCATCAAAAAAACAGCCTCCCTATCACCAGAGCGATAAGAAGACTGCCAAAACTTACGTGTATTATTACTTGCTGATGTATTTGATTAAATCAAGGATACGATGTGAGTAACCTGATTCATTATCATACCATGCAACAACTTTAACCATGTTGTCACTCAGTACAAGTGTTGAAAGTCCATCAACAGTTGAAGAAGCAGCGTTTCCGTTGTAGTCTCTTGAAACTAGCGGAAGCTCATTGTAATCCATGATGCCTTTAAGTTCGTTTTCTGATGCCTCTTTAAGTGCAGCATTTAGCTCTTCTTTTGTTACGTTCTTGTCTAACTCAACAACAAGGTCAACCAATGAAACGTTTGGTGTTGGTACACGCATTGCCATTCCAGTGAATTTTCCTTTTAAATCAGGAATAACTAGCTCAACTGCTTTAGCAGCACCTGTAGTTGTTGGGATAATGCTTTGGTTTGCTGCACGTGCACGACGATAGTCTGAGTGCGGCAAGTCTAGGATTTGTTGGTCATTTGTTACTGCATGTACAGTAGTCATCATTCCACGCTTAATGCCATATTTATCGTTTAATACTTTAGCAACTGGTGCTAAACAGTTTGTTGTACAAGATGCATTTGAGATGATGTCATGTTTTGAAGCATCAAATTTCTCTTCATTTACACCCATAACAATTGTAATGTCTTCACCGTTTGCTGGTGCAGAAATAATAACCTTCTTTGCGCCTGCTTTAAGATGTTTAGCTGCCGCTTCACGCTTAGTAAAGAAACCAGTTGATTCAACTACATACTCAACGCCTAATTTATCCCACTCTAATAGCTCAGGATCTCTTTGCGCTGTTACAACGATTTGCTTACCATTAACAACTAGATTACTGCCATCAACAGTCACATCTCCTGTGAATGTGCCATGCACTGAGTCATACTTTAGAAGGTGTGCAAGCATCTTCGCATCAGTTAAATCATTGATTGAAACAATTTCAATCTCCGGATGTGCCATAGACGCACGGAATACATTTCGGCCGATACGACCAAACCCATTAATACCAACTTTTACTGTCATTTAAATCTCCTCCTGTATTGTTGAACAATTTGTACAAAGTACAGACTGATCACTGTAAAATATACTTAACAACCGTATTGCTTTTTATTCAAAACAAGCAGCCTATCATGCGTATGATCATTCCGTATTAAAACCGCGTTCTAGTAGGCTTCATTGAATAAACAAGTATCAGGATGACACACAGATTCTTTCTAACGCGGTGTAAAGCTTGCTTTGGTCAATTTGACCATAGTCGACGATTTCTCCCGACACTTCAACAACTGGAATCATGAGCGCATATGCCTCTAACAGCTTGTCGTCACTGTGAATATCCTTTATTTGCAAGTGAAATCCGAACTGTTGCGCCAACCGCTTGAGCATCGGCAACACTTGATCACATAAATGGCATCCTTGTTTTGTATAAAAGTGTACCTCAACCTTTTCCACTGACCGTCACCTATACTATATAAAATGACCCCAATATCAAAGGTCTTGAAACAAGTTTCTTTGAAAACCTATTTAATATAAGCTTTTCTTCATCGCCTATACAAACACTGTTTTCCACACCTTAATTATAGCTAAAAAAAAACAATTTTACAAACGCAATTTTGTTTAATTTTTCAAGATCGTATTTAAATTTGTCGATAAATCGCAAATAACCGCATCAGAATGCAATTGGGAGCATGCAATCGAAATGCGATTATTCAGACTAATATTGTGTACATCACCATTTTAACTGAGGTTATGCAATCAATCATCGGGTAATTAACTAGCGGTTCTCAGGCAATTTTTTTGATTAGTAATGAAATAGTTACTGTATCAATTAAAGAGCCATCGTCAATTACAGCATCATATTGCGTGTTCACATTTCGGAGTGTCAGCACTGCGGGCAGTTGGAACACTTCAATACGAAACAGGGTTTGCGCTTGCAATGTACTGGTCGAAGAAATCGCAGTGTGTCTTGTGCCTGCAATTTCTTGATCTCCAATGAATAAAGCTAATGTTACGTTGGCAATCCGAGGTTGCGCATAAAAAGTGACCTCGTAGACACCACTATCCGTAATCCTAACAGCGGAAGGTGTCACGAAGGATATCCCGCTAAATAATGAATTGATAATTGGTTCTTGGTTGAATAGAACTGTTTTCCCTGGATTCACTCGTTGTTCACCAATATGATAAATAAAAATAAAGTTCTCGATCCCCTCAACTACCACCTGTGGACGCTGAATCACGACTGGTTGCGCTACAGGTGCTGGAGGTATCGGTGCTGGAGGTGGAGGTTGTACGGATATAACTGGTGGTGCGACTTGAGCTGTTGTTGCCGGTGAAATGTTGTCTATCGTAATTGTTTGCCCAGATGGCCCTGGTGGTCCCGGCGGACCTTGTGGCCCAACTGGCCCTTGTGCACCTTGCGGCCCCTGCGCACCTTGTGGACCTTGAACGCCTTGTGGACCCACTGGCCCCGCTTCTCCCTGCGGGCCTTGTAGCCCTTGCACACCTGGCTCACCCTGATCACCTTTTGGGCCAGTTGTGCCTGGATCACCTTTTGGGCCGACTGGTCCTATTTCTCCAATGTCCCCAGAATCGCCTTTTGGACCTTGCACGATTTCGGGTGTTGCAATGCGGAGCTCGCTATCTTTTATATATCTGACTAAATCATAATATATCGCCATATAGTCATCTGCACAAAACTCACCTTCTACACGATCTTCACAGCTCAAACGAATGGCATCTAGGCGACGTAATAACCATTTTGCTCGCCTTGAAAAATCGCTGGCTCGTTTGTGATCAGCATCTTCATTAAATGCACTCATGATCGGTTTAGTCGCCCCCTTTTTCTGTCTATCGTATGAATGGAAGAGGAAAAATGACACCAGTGGGATTAGTGTGGATTGATTTTTTTAGCATAAATAAAAAGATGCTGAAATCATTTTTGTTTAAACTTCTCCACTAGCTAAATCTCAGATTTGGGGTGTCATTGGGGCATATTTTTTGAATCAAAATGATTTTCCTGATAAAATGAGGAAGCTCCTATTTTCGACAAATTCTTTTATATTATGACAAGCCCTATCCAATAAGGGTTTGAGAATGAACAATTACGGGTATTCTATAGTATAATTTCGGATGACAAAAATGTTTTTAGAGAGGAGAAAACCGCTATGCCAAGGCGCAAAGCAAAGCCGATTGAGATCTTTTATTTCGTAGATCCTATCAGCCCTAAGTGCTGGGGACTTGAACCCATTATCAAAAAGCTTAGTCTTGAGTATGGGCAGTACTTCTCAATACGAAGAGTTCTATCTGGGTCGATTACAACGCTCAATATCCCTTCGCAACGAAAGCATTCTGAACTAGCTACTGCTTGGGATCAAATTGCGCTTAACTCAGGCATGTCTTGTGATGGCTCACTTTGGCTTGAAAACCCAATCTGTTCGCCTTTTAAAGCTTCCATTGCTGTGAAGGCAGCCGAATTTCAGGGGAAGCGATTGGCCAATGCTTTTCTGCGGAAACTACAAGAGGCGGTTTTTATCAATAAGGTGAATATTTCGTTACAAGACAATTTAGTGTTGATTGCTGAGTCTGTTGGCTTAGATAAAAATGAGTTTGTCCTTGATTTGAATTCTGATTTTGCCGCAAAGGCTTTTCAAAGTGATCTACTGGTTTCGTCTGACATGTACGTTGAGGAGACACCTTCACTTGTTTTCTTCCATCATGACATTCAAGACTGCGGGCTGAAAATCGCCGGTTCCTACTCTTATGCCGTCTATGAACAGCTATTAGCTGAACGCATGAGTAAAGAGCCAAAGAAAGCGAAACTGCCTGAATTAATTACGTTTCTTGACATGTACGACCTTGTAGCATCAAAGGAAATTGCCGAGGTTTATAATTGGAGTTTAGAAACGGTTAATCAGAGAATGAGCGAATTACAATTGGCAGGTGCAGTCGATAAAATCCCAGCAAAACACGGTGATTTCTGGAGACTGAGAGACCGACATGTTGTCAGCGATGCAGTTTGACTTATTTAGGGTAGTTTTCACATTCAGTTGAATGTGCGGCACATATCAACCAGGACAGAAACAAATGAGCAACTTTTATCGCTCATTTGTTTTAATTTTTTTCAGCAATCATTTAAATGAACGAAATTTTTCAAGTCTATTCTAACCATTGTCCCCTTATAAATGTAGAGACATTTATTTTAGGGGGCTATTATTTTGCGTCAACCACCATTTTTACTTTACCCAATTATTTTCTTAGTCGCGTTTATTCTTCAAGTTTTCGGTCTACTTCATGTGATTCCGTTATGGATTTCTTCATTGATTCTATTTGGAGCCGCCTTCTTCTCATTCTTGCAATTGAGTAAAGGTAGACGATTCCGGCGCTTTTAATAAGAGCACCTTTCTCTACTGACAAAAACAAAGTACAGCCTTTCCTCTTTTTTTCTTAGGAGGAAAACTGTACTTTTTTTAGTCATGTATGCGATCAACCAGCATAGCAAGCGGATGATCAAGTAACATAAATCCACTCACAGTATACACATTTTTTTGCTCGTCAAAGGTAACTGTTTGGACAATGGTCTCAGATTTCAGCCTTGATAATAGTTTCCCTTCATCAGCCCCAACAACGACGTTATATTTCGTCATCTGCTGCATCACTAGCTTTTCAATCGCTAGCTGCAATACACCAATATCGTCTTGATTAAGACCTGAAATATGGATTAGTCTGTCGTTTGGTAAAAAGGACAACCCTGATAGATCTTTTTTATTATAGACCATCAGTTGTGGCAACTGACCAGCGTTCAAGCTCTGCATCACATCATCAACTGTTTTTTCATGGGAAAAGTAATTAGGATGGGCAGAGTCGACGACATGAAGAATCGCATCTGCCTCTGCAACTTCTTCTAGTGTTGACCTGAAAGCAGCAATCAGTGAAGTCGGCAAATCCTGAATAAATCCAACAGTATCACTAATGAGAATTCTGAACCCTGATGGCAAAACGCATTCTCTAGTTGTTGGATCGAGTGTCGCAAACAATTGATCTTCTTCATAGACATCCGCTTGGGTGATTTGATTAAACAACGTCGACTTTCCTGCGTTCGTATAGCCAGCAAGCGCGACTGTAAACCGACTATTCCGTTTCCGGCGGCTCCGATAGCGCTCGCGGTGTTTGACAACTGTAGATAACTGATTCTCAATCTCAGAAATCTTCTTACGAATATTTCGTCTATCGCTCTCAAGTTGCGTCTCACCAGGGCCCCTAGTCCCAATGCCGCCGCCCTGCCGAGACAGCTCCTTCCCTTGGCCAACTAAACGCGGCATCGCATACTTAAGCTGGGCAAGCTCCACCTGCAACTTCCCTTCATGCGACTGTGCGCGCTGCGCAAAAATGTCCAAAATCAATTGCGTGCGATCAATTAATCGAGCATCCACCAATTTAGAAAGATTTCGCAACTGACTAGGAGATAATTCATCGTTAAAAATAATTACATCTGGCTCAGTCTCCTTTTCGAGATTCACCAATTCCTCGACTTTCCCCTTACCAATGTAGGTGGCTGGGTGCGGTCGTGCTCGTTTCTGCGATAATACCGCTGCAACCTTACCACCTGCAGTCTCGGTCAGGGACTCTAATTCCTGCAGCGAGGACAGAAATTGCTCATCATCAGTCTGATCTAGCTGACAACCAACAAGAATGGCACGCTCATATGACAAGTGTTTCATTTATACACCCTTTCAAAAAAATCCAATACCTCCATTCTACCAAAAACAAAGCGCGCGCGCTAAATAGAAAACCAAATTATTTATGAGCAAAGTCGATATTATCTGGCTGGTAAAAAGATGAGACACTTATTCATGCACATTTCAACTTTGCATTCACATTCTATAAAATTGCATGAACCCCGTTGAAGCGAACGCCTAGCAGAAGGTCTTCTTGCTATTGCATAGACTACTTTGATACACTTAAACTGACAAAAATAAACAGATGAGTAACTTTTATTTCATTATTCTTCAGATAAACGTACCTACCTGTTTAATCTCTGTTTACATTCATGTTTTATCATAGAAATAGATTAATTTAGAGGGGAACACTTACAATGGCCACTATATTAGTAATCGATGACGATCCTTATATCCGTGAACTGACTGGTACATTACTAACCAATGAAGGCTTTTCTGTCTCCGAGGCTACCGACGGAAGGGATGCACTTGACCAACTGGGACATACCAAGTTTGATCTTTGTGTCCTCGACCTCATGATGCCAGAAATGGATGGGTTTGAATTCTGTCGTCATGCACGAAAATATTATGAGGATTTGCCGATACTCATGCTGACTGCCAAAGGTGAGCTCAGCCAGAAAGTGAAAGGATTTGAATTAGGTGCAGATGATTACTTAACCAAGCCTTTTGAGGGAATGGAGCTGATCGTCCGCATCAAGGCATTGCTGAAACGCTATCGCATTGCTTCTGCTCAAACTGTTCAAATCGGTGCATTATCGCTTGATAAGCAAAGTTACACAGTGATCACAACGGACACAAAAATCGACATTCCGATGAAAGAATTTGAACTTTTATTTTTATTAGGGAGTTACGCTGAGAAAACCCTTTCCCGCAATCAATTGATTGAGGAGGTCTGGGGCTATGATTTCGAAGGCAATGAACGGACACTTGATGTGCATATTGGCAGGCTTCGCGACCGTTTTCCACAAGAACAAAATCATTTTAAAATTACGGCCATCCGCGGGTTAGGTTATCGCTTGGAGGTGACGGTATGAGACCACAAATTAATATCTTTTTTGGCGTAATTCTAGCAATCACGTCACTCGCTGCTAGTTTCACCAGCGCGTTTTTGATAACATCGTATCTCTACGACCAATTTGGGCAACCAGGACCATTGACCACATTCCTCCTATCCAGTACGTTAGGATTTTTTATCTTCGGACTTGGGATGAATATCTTAAAACATATTTTTATCAAATTTCACAAACATGAACCACCGCATAGCCAGTTGCTAGAAGCGATGACAAAAATGTCGCAAGGGAATTTTGATGTCATTATTAAAACAAGTAAACGGGATGAGAACGATATCCTCAACTCTCTAGCAGATGGGATCAACCAAATGGCACAAAGTCTTGGTTCAATGGAAAATTTGCGGCAGGATTTCATTTCTAATGTCTCCCATGAAATTCAATCACCGTTAACGTCAATTAGTGGCTTTGCAGCACTCTTAAAAAATGAATCACTGTCTCCTGAAAAACGTGCACACTATATTGATGTGATCGAAACGGAGAGCAAGCGGTTGTCAAAGCTAAGCGACAACTTGCTGAAGCTGTCGTCACTAGAAAGTAATATTCATCCGCTGGCTAAGCAAACTTTTCATCTTGATCAGCAAATTGAAAATACGGTATTAATGCTAGAACCACAATGGTTAGATAAAGACCTTAACTTGTCTCTTTCACTTGAAAAAACAACAATCATCGGAGATGACGGACTGCTCAGCCAGCTCTGGGTCAACTTAGTACACAACGCAATTAAGTTTACGCCAAATCATGGTCAGATCACGATTTCACTTTCGAACAGTCTAGATGAAGCTGTCTGCCGGATTACAGACAACGGGATTGGTATTTCACCAGACGATCAAGTCCATATTTTTGAGCGTTTCTACAAAGCTGACCGTTCTCGTGACCGCAGAGTTGGCGGAAATGGTCTTGGGCTATCACTAGTAAAAAAAATTATTGGTCTGCACGGCGGGAAGATTGAAATGAAAAGTAAACTTGGCGAGGGAACGACTTTTACTGTGACACTTCCTTTGCAACAGTGATTATGAATCGGGAATAAAATATAGATGAACAATCACAGTTTTCAGTATTTTGAATCTTGCTACAGAATTATCTCTTACATTTTTTGCTCATACACTTCAGCCCCTACCTTTGGTATAATTAAATCTAACTACATCAAAAGAAGGAATACCCATGGAAGTGTATAAAAGCCTTGAATCACTCATTTCTGGAATCAACGGTAGGGGGATAAACGAGTGGGTGCACGCTAATAGAAAACAAGTCTTAAGTAACCTGTTCGAGACAGAGTTCTATATCATTTCAGATGAAGAAATTTGGGATTTAGAAGAACATGCTTTAACATATAAAAATGAGCGTGGTGATTCTTTACCATTAGAATTGAAGGAAAAAGACTTAGACAGCTGGATGACGGTACCTATGATTGAAGATGTCATCTGTGTGCTGGAAAGGGAAAATGAAAACCCTGATCTTACGCTGATCGCTAAAGCGCTATTGTACTATTGGGAGTACGATGCTTTCATGGTATAGTCTACACAGCTAGGAGAGACTTGGATATAGTAAAATAATACCAAAAAATTGTCACAGCTCGGATACGTGGGCTCGGAGCTGTAGTTAAGATTAAATTTTTACAAAAAAGCATGTGCTTTCTTCTGATGAACTAGTCATCATTGGAGGCACATGCTTTTCATTTGGAATACGACTTATTTCAAGAGTATTTTCTCAAGTTCAGTTAGCGTTGCATCAAATACTTTCATGGCTTCTTCGATTGGTTTTGGTGTATTCATATCGACGCCTGCGCGTTTGAGTACTTCGATTGGGAAGTCGCTTGATCCTGCTTTTAGGAACTGGTTAATATAGCGATCCACAGCAGGTTGCCCTTCTTCAAGGATTTGCTTACTGAGAGCTGATGCTGCACTGAAACCAGTTGCGTATTGGTACACGTAGTAATGGTAGTAGAAATGCGGAATTCTTGACCATTCTAAGCCAATTTCTTCATCGATAACTAGTTCGTCTCCAAAATACTTTTTGTTTAATGCATAGTATTCGGCTGTCAACCATTCAGCAGTAAGTGATTCACCTGTTTGAGCGTATTGATGAATAATGTGTTCAAATTCGGCAAACATTGTCTGACGGAATAGTGTACCGCGGAATGTTTCTAGGTAGTGATTTAATAGGTACAGGCGCTGTTTTTCGTCCGTCACTGTTTTGAGGAGATAGTCATTGACTAGTGCTTCATTACAAGTCGATGCTACTTCTGCAACAAAGATCGAGTAGTTGCCTGTTTGGTATGGTTGGTTCTGGCGTGTATAGTAACTATGCACGGAGTGTCCAAACTCATGTGCTAATGTGAACAGGTTGTTGACGTTGTCTTGCCAGTTCATAAGAATATATGGATTTGTGCCATAAGAGCCTGAAGAGTAAGCACCACTACGCTTGCCACGATTTTCATGGACATCAACCCAACGATTTTCGAATCCTTCTTTTAGAATCGATTGGTATTCTGATCCGAGTGGTTTTAGGCCGTTTAATACATGTTCTTTCGCTAGTTCATATGGGATTTCCATCTTCACTTCTTTGACTATTGGCGTATAGAGATCGTACATATGTAGTTCTTCTAGCCCTAATACTTGTTTACGCAATTTCACATAACGGTGTAAAAGTGGCAAGTGATCGTTGACTGTGCTAATAAGGTTATCGTAAACCGCTTCTGGAATCGCATTGTGCTTCAAAGCCGCATGACGCGCAGAGTCAAAATGACGCACTTTTGCATTAAAGTTATCTGCCTTTATTTGACCATTAAGTGTGCTAGCAAAGGTATTGCGATGGTCTCCATAGACTTTATACATCGCTTTGAACGCCGCTTCACGTACCTTTGGGTTAGCGCTTTCTAGGAAAGTTGTATATCGACCATGCGTGAGTTCAACCTCTTCACCTTGCTCATTTTTAATATTCGGGAATTTTAAATCAGCATTATTAAGTACACTAAATGTTTTCGAAGACGCTCTGATGACATCTCCTGCTTCTGCAAGTATTGCTTCTTGTTCTGCAGGCAGTACATGCGGACGCATGATATTGAGTTCTTTCAAACCTTGTTTATAAACAGACATCTCTGCTTTTTCCTCAACAAACTGGTTTAGTTTTTCCTCTGGGATATCTAGTAACTCTGGTGTCATGTAAGAAAAAGTACTTGACGATTCTGTGTCAAGTGTACGAATCCGTCCGTCCATTGCTTGATATAGCGTATTGGCTGTATCTTGGTCGCTACGCATATGTGCATAAGCATAAAGACGTCCCATTCTTTCATCAATATTATCTTGGAGTTGCAAGGCTTCATAAAGTACGTCAGCACTTTCTGCCAACCGACCTACATAATGGCTACCACTTGGAATTAAAGCTTTGACTGCCGCATATTCTTCTTCCCACGCTTCTTCTGATGCAAAAATAGCTTCTAATGCCCATGTATCTTCTACTGGGAGCTCATTTCGTAGTGCTAATTGTGACTTCTTTTGTTCTGTCATTTTATTCCCTCCATTCATTGTGACCATTGTACTATTATACACACTCAAAACACAATTAATCACCTGATACGGTAAAATGCTTTACTGCTCATGCTATATAGAAAATCGCCCCACAAAAATAGCCTACCAAATGGCGATATTACATGATATTTTGACCAGTAAGCTTCCTATTTCGGAACTCATCGAGCGACAAATTTATCTTTTATTTCAATACTTTTTTCAATTGACGCTCACTAATTCTAATCATTCACCTCTTTTTTCATTACTCGTATTTGATAATTCCAATCGCTAAATATTGATCAACAGTATAATGCCACTTAAATAATAGAGATTTTCAAAACCGATACAATTGCGCTACTCTACACCTCAAACATAACCAAGTTAAATTTAAAGCAACTTTTCATACCACTCGCCTAGGCATCAAATTAAACACTCCCGAATCCTACCTAAACTTCTGTAAAAAACGATACAATTTTGTCACATCAATATCATTCACACTCCCTGCATCAATCCGATACCCCTGCCGGCCATTAGGCGTAAGAAAACCGCAAAAACATAGCACTCTCAGGAACTCATTCACTGCATCCATCGGTGTCATTCTCTGCACAAGCGGCAAATTAGCAGGTTTTATTTCGCACGCTTCAATTAAACTTGTCACAATTTGCTTTAGCTCAGTGACTGAAATCTGTTTTCTTTGCACCAACACGAGAAATATACTTCCCTGCCATTCAAGCGCTGGCGTTCGAATTAGAAATCCATTATTCATTGGTATGCCAACAAACGCTGGTAGCGTTGTGAGGTAGTAGCCGCTTTGATACAGCCTGCGATAAAACGGCACACGTAATCCTTCTAGCCTGGGTCTTATATACACATGATAATTCCGCTTCTTGAGCCAAACTGAATAAAAATCTGTCTTTTCACTTTCCGGGGTTAACAATTTATTTAAAGTAATTTGTGATCTTGTCGCTATCGTGGTATGAGTGAAAAAATGATTGGAAGAGAACGGGATAAGCCCTGAAAAGGAGAATAATTGATTCCTATGCGGATCAAAAGTGAGGAGATGTGCTTTCTCTGTAATTCCCATCTGAATAAGCCCTGGCACTTGCCATTGTCCCGATTTCAATCGCCGAACTAACTTGTGGTTAAATATCCAGATCGGGACAATTCCCTGCGACAGATAGCCTTCACTACGTTTTCTGAAAATAGAGAGCGAGATTTGGGAACATTGAAATTCGATCGCATATTGCCTGCCGCGCCGAACAATATAGATATCAGACTTCTGTTTAATCTCAGGAAGATATTTTTCTAAATAGACTTGGGGGTTTTCTTGAGATAGGATTTCATAAAGGGTCATTTTACCAGCAAGATGCACGCTGGATTCTGCATCAGATGTGGTAGAGCAAACACTATTTTTTCGGTGGGCAAAGTGCGGCATCGTGTTTGGCCCGGAGCGGTAAATCACTGGCTCCGCACAGGCGGGGCAAAAATGCTTGGTTGTCATGCAATCAGGGCCAGCTAACTGCAGCGCTGAATGTTCATTTCGTGCGATTAACAAGGATAGAGATCCAACCTTTCATATTGAATAAACTTAGTGTAGCACAGCAACATCACATTGAAAAATTGCCATTTTCCGAACTTCGACCAGAGTCAGCTCCCCAGAGCAACCAACTTTCCATGATAAGCAGCCACTTTTCACAAAAACAGAACCAGTATGCTCATTTCGCACAAATTTTCACCCAACAAAAAACCGACTCCAAAATGAAATCGGCTGGTCTCTGATTTTTAAAAGTACTTGTTTATCGTATCATACACGTTTTCTGCAATCACGCATTTTCCGTATTCCTGCAGGACGTGGATTGTCACGGGACTTGCTTCTCCAAACTCCATGATGACTGCTGATATGATTTCAAGTTGCTGTATGACCGCTTCATCCTCTTCCGTATCAGCTTCATGGTGTAAGACAACGTAATAGTGGTCCTGATAACTATAAATCTGCCCGTTCATTGGCGCAGTTTGTTTATTTTTGAAAATGCCAATTACCTCTTCAAAACTCTCCACGACGAAAACGTAAGGTGAAGATGGGAGCGGCAAGAAAGATTCAACGACAAATTCGGCATCCGCTTCATCGTCAGCATCATCTACATGACTGGTGGAAAAAAACTTTGCTAACTTTTGACTTAAATCGCCTGGAGAATTCGAAATGATGAACTCAAGACCGGTATCAGAAGCATTCACTTGAATTTTCAATGTGCCGTCAAATTGAATGTCTATTTCCTCTTGCACTTCGTCTAACATCTCCCAGAGTAATTGCTCACCACGTTGACGATTGCGCCAAATCTCATCAATTGCAAAACCACGATTTTCAATATCTTGATTCGTTATGAAGAATTTTACCGTATTTTCATTGATTCTCTCGATATCCATCATTACACTCCCCTCTGACTTATGATTAGGTTTTCCTTATTGTATACAAAAACACGCTTTCTGAAAACAATTTTCTCTTTATTTTATTGCAATAAAATTCTCTATTTTAAAAAAGCTTACCCCAATATAACCTTAAATAGGGGAAAAAGGCAAGCCAAATCAATACTTAGTAAAAAATTCTTTGACAAGCACTTTTGCCAAAGAATTTTTATCCTATTCATTCACCCGAGCACACCCGATTTTTAAGTCCGTTTCGTTTTCATTTTATTTAAAAATTCAATTGGTTGTTGCTTACGAAATACTTCCCGAACGACATATGACACGCCTAGCTCGTCGTTACTGCGCGTAATCCAGTCAGCTACGTTTTTGACTGCCAATGTTGCATTCGCTGTTGCAATCCCAATTCCTGCGTTCTCAACGATATCTACATCCTTATCATGACACCCGACCACAACTGTCTCAGCCATGCTAATTTGCAGTCGATCAAGCAAATAGTGTAATCCGTTCGATAAGCTGACGAGTTCTGGAAGGATCACCATCCGGCCTTCAGGATCCACACTAATGGTAATATTATCAAACAGCGTCCGTAGCGCTGTAATCGCATCAATCTGATCATCATCATTTTCAAAATAAACATCGATTTGTAGCGGGGAAATCGGTTCCACAATCAGATATTCTGTCAGCGATTCAACGTACTGCTGTGTGTAGAAGGTATAATCATTGGAAGTCCATCTGATTTTCGAGGACACTTGTGTGGGAAAATGAATTGTGTTGGCGAACGTCGCCTCCTCATGAATTACACGAATATGACAATCCATACTTTCCAAAAGGCGAACCATATCCAATGTGTTTGATTCGCTAATCCGCTTCACATAGATCGGTTGCGTCTGATTTTCAGCAATGAATCCACCTTGATTTGAGATGATATGAACATTCCCTGGAAACTGCTTAGCAATTTTATAAGCATGCCCATAACTAAGTGTGGAAAAAAGCGCGACTTCAATGCCCTTATTCACCACTTCACTGAGCGAGCGCTTTGACAATTTATGCGCTTTCCCCTTGGAAGAAAGCAAAGCACCGTCCAAATTGATTGCGAGCATTCGGTAGATCATAGAAGCAACCACATCCCTTTTGTCAGAAGACTTGGATTTCTAAAAACTGCATTTAATCGTTTTTTAAAATCACGCTTACTCATTTCTTATGAAATTTTTACAAAAAAAATAACCCACATTGCAGTGAGTTATTACAGTCCTTTTATTCGTCGGCACCGTAAAGCTCTTCAAAAGGCTTCATGATGATTTTTGTGATATCGTTAACCATCAATGATACGCGTTGTTCAACTTCTAATAATTTGATGATTTTTTCATTTTGTTGGGCAACAGATAAAGTTTGCTCAGCCATAGCCATTTCGTCCTCAGGAATTTCTTGCCCCATCATTTGCATTGTTTGGAATTTCATCTGAATTTCACGAAAGCTTTGTAACAATTCATTCGCAGATTCATCTGCATAAACCTCTTTTTGTAATGCTACAAGTTCAATTAAATCAGGGCTGTTACGAATTTCCTTCTCTAAGCTGTACGCTATATCATAAAGATTTGTCATATTATGTAACCCTCCGTATTTGTCTAGTCAGTTTTGAAACTGCTAACTTTCATTTCTAAGTCTAATGGATATTGCCAGATTGTACAAACTTTTTTTCTGGTTTGATCGAATTTTTTACATACTTTATATAAAAATTGGATGAGTCCTTCATTCCTATTACGTGCGTACCTTCGCATACACACAAGTATCACAGAGCGTCTGGCCATCTGGTTTCAGGGAATCTTTACGTAAAATCCCTTCCAACTGATAACCTATTCTCTCAGGAATCTTCCTACTCGCTATATTCTCAGCATCGCATCTGATTTCAACTCGATTCGCTTGCAACGTCTCAAAAGCAAATTTGGTCAATAATGTCGCCGCTTCTGTTATATAGCCCCGTCTACTATAACGTGAATCACCCCAGTAACCAATTTCAAACTTTTTAACTGCCCAATCAATGCGGTGATACCCCGTTGAGCCGAGGAAAACATCATCCTCTTTTCGGTAGATAGACAACACGAGATCCTCCCGCTCGACAAACTTCGCATACATTTTCCTTGCAAATATTTCTGATTCTTCTACAGTCTGATCTGGATTTGCCCATGGCATGAAAACTTGCAATTCTTTCATCGAAGCCATTAATGCATCATGGACTTCTGGTCCATCTCCTGGCAATCTAGATCGTAGATAGATCCGTTCTCCCTCAATCCGCTTAGGAAACTCGATTAAAATTGGTTCCATCGTCACCACACCTCATCCTGCATTTTTTTAATATCCATTATCCATCTCCAAAACCCACTAAAGAAAAATAGATTTCTTAACAAAAAAAGCAATGGGTATCCAATTGGACGCCACTGCCTTCATACTATTTCGCTTGCCTAATCCATTCAGGCAATTTTTCTTTTAGCGGCGCGAACCCACTTGCAGTTTCCACAGGGAAAATCTTTGGTAGTGGTTGGTCATGCGCTCGCGTGAGTCTTCGCAGGTCTTCACGATCACGGCCATCTGGACCATCTTCTCGCAGAGATAATGCAATTTTCCCATCTTCCAAGCTAATCGAAATGACGCGCACGCTCACAACATCACCTATTTTGAGAAAATCACTGATTTCTTTGACAAAGCCGTTCGTTATTTCAGAAATATGCACTAGCCCTTGTGTCTCTTCATCTAATAGGATAAATGCCCCATACCGCTGTAACCCAGATACCGTCCCTTCTACAACCTGACCAATTTCATACTTGCTCATGCCACTCACCACCTTCATTAATTAGCTTAATCTGCAAAAACTTCGCGGACGTTACTTTTGATTAAATTACTTTAGTATGTTAATTTTCTCGATCACAATATCTTCAACCGGACGATCGCTAGCGCCAATCTTTGCGTTAGCAATCAAATCAACTACATCCATTCCCTGCGTTACTTGTCCAAAAACAGTGTGACGGCCATCTAAATGAGCTGTGCCACCATTCTCAAGATACTTCGCTGTTGCTTCTGCTGGATATCCAGCACTTTCGAATTGTTCGCGACTAGCAGGTGCATCGCCTTTATGAACGATGAAAAACTGGCTGCCATTTGTGTTTGGACCAGCATTCGCCATTGAAAGTGCACCGCGGAAGTGGAATAAATCCATTGAAAACTCGTCTTCAAATGATGTGCCCCAAATGCTTTTCCCGCCCATTCCAGTACCATCAGGATCTCCGCCCTGAATCATGAAATCTTTCATGACACGGTGAAAAATGATACCGTTATAGTAATCATTTTCTGCATGTGTGATAAAGTTTTCTACAGTCTTTGGCGCTTGTTCTGGGAACAGCTTAATTTGGATTGCACCCTTGTTTGTTACGATTTCGACAAGTCTTTCATTTTCTTGTACTTCTGTAAATTGAATTAATGCCATGATTATTTCCTCACATTCTTTCAGCATTCTAGCTGATTTCTTTTATTTGAATTTTGACTAGCATCTCTCTATTTTAATCAACAACGGTTACTTTCTCAATAATCACGTCTTCTTTTGGTTTAGATGTTTGCCCATCTACTTCTGTAGCCGCAATTTTGTCAACGACATCCATTCCGTCTGTTACATAACCAAACACAGTGTGCTTACCATCTAACCAAGGGGTACCCCCATTTTGATATAGTTTAATTTGCTCTTCGGTGTAGCCAGCTTGCTCCATTTCGCTGTCACTAAATTCATTTTCTGTTGCTTGTACAATGAAGAATTGGCTACCATTTGTATTCGCGCCAGAGTTGGCCATCGAGATCGCACCACGGTAATTCTTCGCAACATCAGAGAACTCATCCTCGAATGGCGCTCCGTAAATGCTCTCTCCACCAGTTCCATCTCCGTTAGGATCGCCACCTTGAATCATAAATTCATCCATTACACGATGAAAAGTCAAACCATCATAATAGCCTTGTTCGGCATGTGTCGTAAAATTCTCAACTGCCTTGGGTGCTACATCTGGATACAACTCCATCTTAATTGTCCCCATAGAAGTTTCCATATTAACATGCTTTGTTGCACCTAAGTCTAAGCTTTCTGATGGACTTACATACTCTGTACTTGCGGGCTTGTCTGACTTATCAGCACTACTTGACTCATCTTTCGTTGACTCCTCGCTCCCACAACCGACTAAAACAACCGTCGTCATTAAAAACAAAACCAATAAACCTTTGATTCTTTTCACAATCATTTTCCTCCAACTATTAGAAATTTGAATACCCAATTATAACAAAGTGTGCCCAAATAATCACGGTTCCTTTGTGAATTGTTTAAAAACTATATCAAATTGTTGGATAAAAACCTTGTTAACAAAGGGCTTCAAAGGCAATGCTACCAAAAATATTTCCAATTTTCTTTTAACAATTTATAGGAATAGGTGAAAGCAGATTTCATATGCTCAAAGAAATTCTTAAAAAACAGTTGTAAGTATCCTAGAAGCGTTTGTTAAAGAGGCCTAGATGCCAATCCAACTTCTTCCTTAAATAGGTTCCAGATTCACTCTTTATTTTGAACAATCGGCCGTGAAATCATTAGTAAAATAGCCACCTCCACATTGTCAATGAAAGTGACTATTCCTTTATTAAAACAAAACGGTAAGTTTATTTCTTCTTAATCACAGCCAGTGTACAGCGTGAAATACAGATCAATTGACCTACTTCATCGGATATTTTTACTTCCCACACCTGCGTTGTTCTCCCTTTATGTAATACTTGCCCCACCGCTGTTACAAGTCCATCACGCTTGCCTTTTAAATGGTTCGCGTTAATTTCAAGCCCAACAACCGCTTCAGTTTCTTGGTCAACTAGCATATACCCACCGATACTGGCAACTGTTTCTGCTAGCGCCACTGAAGCACCACCATGTAACAACCCCACCGGTTGACGCGTACGTTCGTCGACTGGCATCGTCATTGAAATTTTACCAGGGGTTGCTTCAAGAAGTTCGATACCCAGTGTATTAATTAATGTACCTTCCCAAGTCATTTCCTTCACCTCATCCTTAATCTATTCAAATAATCATCCGACTTTTACAAAAATATGCTTCTTCATTGTACAAAAATGAAGCCTCGACTGGAAGTGCCGAGACCTAAATATTCTTTTTTTAGCCACAGATAAACTGATGTACACCCATTATTAATAATATGGGTAAGGGTAGGTTGGATAAGCTGGGTAGGCTGGATAAACTGGATATGGTGTTGCGACTGGGTAGCCATAGCCCCCGTATCCATAACCATATGGACGACCAGCAAGAGAGCCTAGTAATAACCCACCAGCTAAGCCACCTGCGAACCCACCAGGAAAC
>JAVBKE010000211.1:0-12038 GCA_031554185.1 Caryophanales bacterium | reverse complement strand
AGGTTGCCATCGCCCGAACGAAGTTCTGATTTTTCAATCGGTTGATTAATCTTTTCAATCGTTTTACTTGTTAGTTTAAACGTATAGAAGAGAAAGCCTCCAACACTGAGGAATAAAAGCATTACAAGGATTAGAAGAATCCGAAACCATCGTATTTTTCGCTTCTTTTTTTTGCGTCGTCCACTTCTCGTATTATCTTCATAAAATTCTTCTTCCATAAGGGTTTCCTCCGAAGCTTCTTCTTGTCAGTCTATTTGAGCTGTTTTGTTGAATCGTACATCGATCCGATACTATTCAGTCTTTACTAGGTCGTCAGTAGATCCAATTCCTAGTGAATTGGACTTATCAATAGTCAATGTCTGTGAAATCATCGTATAAAATAAATTTATGTAAGGTTCAGTCACTGCCATTGTTGGCACTTTAAAAAATAAATGACCATGTTGTGTCAGTAAATGATGGTCTTGATCACAAGTTACAACCAAATGCTGCCGCATGCCCACGCTAGCGATCTCTTTCAATAGCGGGGGATCATACTGTCTAGTATAAGGGATAGACGAAATAAATACGACAATGATTGTACGATCATTCACAAATGCCTTAACGCCATGTGAGAACGCAAGTGGTGAACTAGCGATTGTGGTTACTTGACCATCCGTTAATTGTAGCATCTCTAAAGCGGATGCATGTGCAAGGACTTCTAGTGGCCCAGCACCAAGATAAACGACTCGATCAAATGATCGATCAGCAAGTCTGGTGATTGCTACCTTTTCTATTTGTAAAAAATCCTCGGCAGCTAAGCAAAACGCTTCTACTTCTGATGCCGTCATCATGTTTTGATTCAGCAACCAATCAAAAGTCAATAGGGCAGCGAACATCATAGATGTATCGAAACTGCACACAGCTCTAGGCAGTTGGAAAATGAAACGACTAGAATCAGTTGACTGCTTGACAAGCGCTCCAACTGGGTTGCATGTGAAAATCAAATGATAGATATGATCAATAGATTGATGAGCAAGATTCATTGCAACTACATGCTTAGAATCATCGCCTGACTCGGAAAATGAAACCAATAATGTCGGCACATTTTGTAAAAAACGATCTGGGTTTGCCATCATATCAGTTGCTTTAATATGATCAACCAGTACAAGCGATTGCTCCAAAAAATGAGAACAAATCATATCACCAATCCATGTAGTACTGTCAGTTCCAGTAAAAATAACTTTCAAATCAACATGTTCAGTAATCAAACGTAGAAAGAAATTTTCTAAGCTTAATTTATTTTCCAAAAAAAGTACATAGGTTTCCTGCCACAATTGTGGCTGTTGTGCGATTACTTTTGCCGAATCTAACGCATTGTTTTCAGTGAAAGTCATGATTAATCCTTCTTTTTTTCCGTTTTAAACGCCTTGATGAGGATGTCTTTTATTTTACCATTTTGGATGAAAGAACGGACTATTTTTTTTGAAATTTGTACTTGGATTAGTAATACCAATCTTTCGCAAGTTAATCAATCGTATCACAGCGTTTTTTGATGGTCAACGGCAAAATACCACCAAATATGGAGGATGTCGCAGGCTAAAAATGATTCTGTGATATGACAAAGTGTTGAAGGTCAACAATATCGCATATTTACCAAAAATTCGTCTTTTCTCTTCTTAATTCTACATGGTATAATGAGAAAGATATTTGTAAACATCATTTAGCTCTAAAGAGCTGAAAAATAAAATGAATCGAGTGATATTATGCATGGACATGGCGGACATCCAGGTGGACACCCACACGGTCATCCACACGGAGCAAAAGGAAGTATGGGGAGCCATCCTGGCAATATTGACTTCAATGTCAATCCATTTATCGTTATTTGGGAGACAACGAGGGCATGTGATTTAAAATGCATACACTGCCGTGCAGAAGCACAGTCTGCCCCCCATCCAGAAGAGTTAAGCCATGAAGAGGGAATTGCTTTATTGGACGAGATTTATGAAATGGGCAATCCAATGATCGTTTTCACAGGTGGAGATTGCATGTTGCGGAAAGATATTTTCGAACTGGCAGATTACGCTGTCAAAAAAGGGATGCGGGTTTCGATGAGTCCGAGTGCAACAGATCAAGTGACAGAAGAAAGAATGGATCGTGCCAAAGCCGTTGGTTTATCAAGGTGGAGCTTCAGCATTGATGGACCCGACGCTGAAACACATGACGCTTTTCGCGGAATTCCTGGTACATTTGACCTGACAGTCGAGAAAATTAAGTACCTAAATAAAATTGGCATTTCCCACCAAATTAACACCGTCATCAATCGTCACAACTATGGCCTTCTTGAAGAAATGGTGCCGCTTGTGACAGAAATGAAAGCATCGGTTTGGTATCTTTTCTCACTAGTACCGACCGGGCGTGGACAAATGGATGATTGTATTACACCAGCAGAACATGAAAAAGTGTTCAAATGGTTATATGAACTAAGCAAAACCGCGCCATTTGACATCAAAACAACTGCATCACAACACTATCGTCGTGTTGTATTCCAAGAAAAACAAAAAGAATCAAAAATCAAGTCAGATATTATCACTTTTGAAGATACAAAAACAAAAGACATGGCTCACTTGATCGATGGTTTGAAACGCGCCCCCAAAGGTGTGAATGATGGTAACGGTTTTATTTTTATTTCTCATACCGGTGAAGTGATGCCAAGTGGTCTATTGCCACTCGTAGCAGGCAATGTAAAAACGGAACGTCTTCGTGATATCTATCGCAACAATCAAATGCTGAAAGATTTACGTAACCCAGACATCTACAAAGGAAAATGTGGCGTTTGTGAATTCCGCTATGTATGTGGTGGTTCACGTTCAAGAGCCTATGCAGTCACAGGCGATTATCTAGAAAGCGAACCTTTCTGCGTATACACGCCACAAGCGATTCGTGATCAGAAGAAAAAGAAATTGAGTGTATAGACACTTGTGATAAAAAACCGAAAAACGACGGTGTCATCTGGCATCGTTTCTTTTGTTAGACAATAGAATTTTAAGAGAATAAATGAGTGGACACTGTTTCGATTAGAAATGGATTGCTTAGCTAGCAGGTTTTATTTGAATGGATAAAGACCTGATGTCCTGGTCTTAGGTTGCAGGGTATCAGCTAAGTCAATAGAGCGCATGAAACAATAAGGAGAAGACTAACTTGACGACAATTTGTTTAGTAAGACATGGTGAAACCGATTGGAACCGTGCAGGAATGTTACAAGGGAGAACAGATACCCCTTTAAATCAAAAGGGTATTTCACAAGCACGGGAATGCGCTAGCTACCTGACTAAATTTCAGTGGGATGTTGTTGTAACAAGCCCATTAGCGCGGGCAAAAACAACAGCTGAAATGATTAGTAATGCTATTGGTGCACCATTAGTTGTCCTAGATGAGTTTGTAGAGGGCAGCTACGGGAAAGCAGAAGGGATGACACCTGAGCAAAGGGCGATTGCATTTCCAGACCACAAGTTTCCAGGCCGTGAAAAGCCGGAGGAGATGCAAGATCGCGCAATGATCGGTCTGAATAAGATTCTAGAAAACTACGCTAATAAGAGGATACTGCTGGTAGCGCATGGTGGTATTATTCATGTGACACTTCGTGCCGTATCAAATGGCAAGGTTGGCACAGGTAAACTGGAAGTCTCCAACACAAGTCTTTCTCATATTCAGCATCAAGATGGCGTGTGGGAAGTCGTTAATATTAATCAAACGATTCATCTTTCAGAACCAGACAAGAAAATGATTTTTGAATTCTAACAACAATGGTCAGCAATTTATTTGTTTAAAACGAACACCTATCGTAGCAGCTAGTGGTAAGCAAAAAAATAGGCCAGGAGCGTGCGAATCAAGTAGATTGAATTTTGATAAGGAAGGGAAGAAGGGGTATGCTACAATTTTATTGGTATCCAAAATGCAGTACGTGTAAAAATGCGAAGAAATGGCTCGAGGAGCATCAGGTGCCGTTTCAAGAAATTCATATTGTCGAGGCACATCCTTCCAAAGAAACGTTGGCAGTAATTCATCAAACAAGTGAATTGCCGATTCAAAAGTTCTTTAACACAAGTGGGATGAAGTATCGTGAACTAGGTTTGAAAGAGATTGTGAAAACAGCATCACTTGATGAGCTTTTGACTTTGTTAGCTTCCGATGGCATGCTTGTTAAACGCCCACTTATCACGGATGGTCAGCAAGTGACACTCGGTTTTAAGCCTGATCAATATGAAAAAACATGGGGCAATCATGCACCGGTTAAAGAAGGGTGAGAAGATGAGGTACAAACAACTACCACTTGGTGAAATGCAAACAAATGCTTATGTTTTGGAAACAAATGATCAGCAGTGCATCGTGATTGATCCAGGCGCTGAGTGGGACCAAATCGTCGCCTATCTGGAGGAAAATCATTTAGAGCCGCTGGCAATACTTTTAACACATGCACATTTTGATCATATTGGTGCAATTGACGAATTGCGCGCTCGCTATCAGATTCCTGTGTACTGTCATGAAAATGAACAAGATTGGCTTCTAGATCCTGAAAAAAATAGCTCTTACCTTGGGTCATTGCCCATTACTGTGAAACCAGCTGATCATCTCTTCACAAAAGGCGAAACACTGCGGCTTGGTTCTTTTCTATTAGAGATCATTGAGACGCCAGGTCACTCACCAGGAAGTGTATCAATCTATTGCAAGGAAATGCAAGCTGTTTTTAGCGGCGATACATTATTCAGGCTAAGTATTGGACGGGCAGATTTTTATGGTGGTAATCACGCGCAATTGCTTGCGAGTATCAAAGAGAAATTGCTGAAACTGCCAGAAGATACAGTTGTATTGCCTGGGCATGGAATCGCATCGACAATTGGATATGAACAAGCGAACAATCCGTTTTTACAGCGAGCTTAACAGGTAGTTGCCTGAGAATGAGGGGATGAAGGGATGACCTATATACTGTTTTTACTACTTGGTGGCTTTATTGGTATCCTATCTGGCTTCTTCGGCATTGGTGGTGGCATTGTGTTGACGCCACTACTATTGACAATCGGATTTGCACCAAGTGTGGCAATTGGCACAAGCTTAATGTTAACACTCGGCTCAACATCTAGTTCTACATACCATCATTATCGTCATCACAATGTGGTTTGGAAAGATGGCATCATCATTGGACTAATCGGTATGCTCAGCTCAATTAGTGCTGGGCAGTTAGTCGTTCGATTTGAAGAAAATGCAGCGATTGAACTAGTGATATCTATCGCCTACGTTTGCTTACTGAGCTGGTTTGCCTACGGATTCTTACGCAAAAACAAGAAAGAAAAGGGCGAACCAAAGGCCAAGTATCATTTTGTGACTCTGACGGGAATCGGTTTGCTTGCAGGATTTGTTTCATCCTTTATGGGTGTTAGCGGTGGTTTTGTAATGACACCACTACTGATTAACTTCCTGGGATTCGACCTTAAAAAAGCAGTGGGAACAAGCATATCAGCAGCTTTTCTCATCGTGAGTGCTGGTATAATTCAGTATGGACTCAATACTGACCTGAACTATTGGTATGGCCTCTTGCTCATCATTGGTGCCTTTTGTGGCACGCCAATCGGAACAAGTGCACTACAAGTTTTCCCTAGCGAAAAAACAAAATTTTACCTCGGTACATTCTATCTATGCATCGTGGCTAGTGTTATTCTAGATCAGTTGGGTCTGTCAGTCATATCTACAATAGTGATTCTCACTTCAGCGGCACTATTTGTAGGCATCTGCCTCTATCAACTAGCAAGTGTTAGGAAAAAGAACCAAGTCGATACGGGTACGCCAGAATGAGATCTTCGTAAAAATTTGATCCGTAGTTGTTAATTCCTTATAGAGCGTGCAATAAAAGCACTTTCGTAATCGAATTTTTGAAGGTGTAGTGACTAGCACGAACAATCAAAGATGACAAAAGAGCGGGTGCTAGAAGCCATGTTGTTTTGGCTTTTCTAGCACCCGCATTTAAAACCTTACATCTTAATCAAAGAGAGAGCCAAATACATCTAATGCAGTTTTCTTTTTATGCTTCTTGTATTTATCGTATCCGTACTCATACTTTTTGTGCTGATCGTAATGTTTATGGTCATGGTCGTGGTCATGGTATTCCTTTTTATAAATAGGTGTTTGACGGTATTGGTAGTCTTCCTCTAAATGAGCATGCAGCTCACGAACTTCACCGAGCAGCTTATCAAGTTCACCACGATCAAGCCATACCCCTTTACAGTCTGGGCAAATGTCTAATGTGACACCGTTTTTTTCTACTTCTCTCATACGTGCTTCATTACAAACAGGACATTTCATTTTATTTCCTCCTTTTATCTTCTTCAACACTATCATACCGAATTCTTCGTACTCGGTCAAAGTGATTTTAGTAATATGTGTTTCATAAAAGTTGATAGAAGGTAAAAGGGAAGCGGATCACTGAAAAAAATGTAGAAATTTAAATGAATAATCTTGTCAAAGTTCTGGAATAATGGCATGATGATAAGTAGTAAGAATTATCTAGGGAGCAATAAAAAAGCCTTTTCTGACTTTTTTGAGAGACACCCTAGTGAAGAGCTTGGAGGAAAATATGAGCATACCAAAAGATTTGCGGTTTTCAGAAGAACATGAATGGGTGAAAGTTGATGGTGAAAAATGTACAATCGGGATTACCGATCATGCACAACACGCATTAGGCGATATTGTTTTTGTTGAGCTACCTGAAATAGGTGACGAAATTGCCATCAATGACCCGTTTGGCAGTGTTGAATCAACAAAGGCAGTTTCTGAGCTATATGCACCGATCAGCGGGCGTGTTATTGAGATTAACGAGGAGCTAATGGACAATCCGAATTATGTGAACGAATCTCCTTATGAGCGTGCATGGATGATTGTAGTAGAACCATCAGATATGGCTGAACTAGATACCCTTATGGATGCGGCACAATATCAAACAATGCTTTCTGAAGAAGAATAGTGAGCAGAAAAAAGCAAGATCAAACAATTTGATCTTGCTTTTTTCAATGATGTTGGGCAGTGTACATGCACAATGTCGAGCCTGAAAATTTCGCCTATTTCACAAAGAAAAGCCCCGCAATTTTTGAAATTGCGGGGCTGCTACATGACTGAAACGAAAGGCAAGTATCCAACAAAATGCCAGCAGCTTACGGAGTTTGCGTTGTAGTTGAAACGGTGATATTTCCTTCGGAACTGTGAAGGAACACGGGGATAGATGAATCACCAATTTGAACGGATTTACTGTTTTTTATTCTCTCTTCTTTTTCCTCTTTCTTTACATCGCTACTCAGCTTACCACCAAGTTCACCGTATGTACTGGCTTCAATGGTTGCAGAAGCAGTATTTGGCATTGTCCAGTTTAGATCGCCATATTCGGTTGTAATGTTAGAACCTTCCAGTAATGTGCACTGATTTAATTGCACATGACCAATTGAGTTCACAGTCATCGTACCATTAATGTTATTTGCAGTAATATCACCATTTGAATGGAGCGAGACCTGACCGGTTATATCATTGATATGGATGGAACCATCCGATACGTTGACTTCAACATCTGTTGTTTTAGGAACGGAAAGAAAGATTTTTCCTTCGATATCAGTCAGTTCGTTCAATCCATTTGCTTTTTCTAAATCAACATAAAGCACACGATCGACTAATTTCATCGAGAAATTATCCTCGACCTCTTTTGCTAAAAGGATTTCATCATCTATATTGGCGCTTAAATTCCCTTGAATTGAGACTTCTGGCTTATCAGTACCAACAATCGAGACGTCTTGATCTGTTAGGTTGACAACAACGCGATCAACTGTGCGGTCAGCGGGAACTGCTATTGTTTGTTCGAGTTCGTAAGTTGATTTATTGATGCTGAAATTGAGCTCTTCTGCAGCCACACTGACAGCGTTGAAACCAATTGACACGAAAGTCATCAAAATTAAAAAGCTGATTGCAAGCCAATGGAAACGTAACTTTTCGTCTCGATTTCTAAAGTGAAGAAAAAGAATTTCCGAGCCTAACAAAATGCAGGCAACAGGCCATGCAAAAAGAAGGTATTTCTGTAAATGCAGGTCATAAAATTGGTCTATAAACCATAATAAACCGATGGCAATTAAGAGAATGCCAGAGGTGATTGCACCGACTTTCCATGTTCGCATGTTATTGATCCTCACTATCGTTTTTATTTTGAGCAGGTGCTACTGTTTCCTGTCTAGTTCCCATGATTAGTATAGTTTCCTCAGCTGAATCATGCACATTTTGATTTTTGCTTGGCGAATTCTGCTTGGCTTTAACAGTCGAGCTGTTATCTCCGCGAAGGAGTCTAATACCTAGCCAAATCAAGACAACAATAAGAATTAGTTCTTCAAAAGGGAAGTGAATTAAGAATTCCATTCCAAAGTAATTAATCAGTCCACTCGTTACCGTATTAAATAAGACGAAAAGCCCTAGCAGGATTAAACCCCAACCAATCCAATTCTTTTTAATCCCATTAAATCCATAGTTGCCTTGGAAGATTAATTCCCAATCGATTAGCGGCTCGTCCCAGACTTGCTCGCCGTCTGCTTTCTTACGATAGCTCTGTAATGCATCAAAGTATGAGTAGAAAACCAGTACGGGTGTAAACACCATGATCACTGGGATTCCGATACTAGCGAAAAAGATGCCACCCCAGAACAAAAGCATTAGCTGTAATCCTCTATTCATTAATCCTAAACACATCTGGCCTAGACCTGGCATTAATGCCAGGATATATACCCATTTACTCGGCTTTCTCATTACTTATCTCCTCCGTTAGTCCATTTAATTGATATACTTCCTAGAATTGAATTTTTTTGTTTGATAGCAGTTTCTACCTTTTCCATTCTATTCGTAGCCGAAACGATCACTTTTTCTGATTTTTCTTGCAGTGCATCTGTTGCGTTAAAAAAGCTAAAAAGAATCGCAGCGGTAGCAGCAAGCCCGAAATGGACGTAGATTTTCCACCTACTAGCACGAGGCGTCACTGAGACAGCAGGGGGCGATTTGAAAAGCGTGTTCATTACCTGATCCGTAAGATCTACACTTGAATGGGTAGATGGTTCCTGCCATTCAATCGTTAGTTCTTGGATCAATAAGAATTGCTGATGGCAGGGGCGACACACTGACAAGTGCTCTTTTACTTGTCTGGCTCTTTCTACATCCAACTCATCATTGGCAAAGCTAACTAACTCATCTTCTCGAATATGAATCATGACCTCGTCTCCTTTCGCTTGGCTTTTAGGTGTTTTTTTGCTCGATATAATCGTGATTCCACTGTTTTTTCAGAAATACCTAATTGATAGGCAATTTCTTTATAAGAGTATTGCTGCAAATAATAATATTTGAAGACTTCTTGGTAGCGAGGTGGCAACTCACTCAGTTTATCCAAGGCTAGTGCGTGCTCAGTCTTCTTCATGAATGCAGATTCTGGTGTTTCAAATGTCTTTGTTAATTCATTATCAACAAGCTCAGTAGTCGGCAGTGCTGCTTTTCGTTTGTAATCTAATGCTTTGTTCATTGCGATTCTATAAACCCAAGTTGCGAAGGTGGAATGGTGTTTATAATTGTGCAGTGAGCGATAGATTTGAAGAAAAATATCTTGCGATATATCCTCAGCATCTTTTTCATGTCGCGAAACTTTATAAGCCATCGCATAGACACGTGTTTGATAGCGACTGACAATTTCTCGAAACTGTTCTGAGTCGCCATTGACAATTCTTTTAATCAGCTGTTCATCTGTTTCCACTGCACCACCACCTTCAGACATTTAGACGTTGAAAAAAATCAAAACCCTGCATTTTTTAAAAAAGTTTTTATATTTATTTTTTTAGACAATTAAAAATATGTTTAACACTTAATCAAACAAGCTACAGTATACCATGACAATCACCATTTGAATGTTCGAAAGCTACCTCTGATGCAAGTACAATGGTATAATATCGAAAAAATGATTCAGTTTGATGAACGAGTAAGGTGTTATACGAGGGGGAATGTGTTTTGGAGGCATATGAATTGGTTTATCAAGCACTACAAAAGATGAATATATCGTTTGATATAGCCGAGCATCCGCCAGTCTTTACGACAGAGGAAGCTGACGCTTACATTGAAGGAATGGAAGGCGTGCGGACAAAATCATTATTGCTCAGCAATCGTCGGGATACGGCTTTTTATCTAGTGATCATGGATGATAGAAAGCGATTAGATATGAAGAAATTCGCAGAGCTTACATCTGAAAAAAGACTTCATTTCAGTTCGCCTGAAAATTTAATGGAGAAAATTGGGCTTCTGCCTGGTGCAGTTTCATTATTTGGTTTGTTAAACAATCATGATCGTGATGTGAGAATCTTTTTGGATAGGGATGTGCTTATAGAGGGAGTGATTACTTTCTTAGCGAATGACCATACGAAAACAGTTTGTATTGCAATAGAGGATATGCTTCGTTTTATTAAAGAACTTGGATATCAATATTCAGTTGCGGATTTGTGATCAAAAAAAGTGGCGTGCCCATCATTTATGAGCACGCCATCCTTCATTTAAACTAAAACACGCCATTTTCGTCTTTTCTTTTCAATTTTAAGCTTACTGACAATTAAATCACCAGTAAAATCCTCCAAGGATAGAGATTGATCACAAATAAAACATTTAGCCCTTTTATCAAATGTGGTAATTGTAATCATGCTTTTACACGTTGGACATTGTTTTTTAATACCATGATGATACCCATTTTGACTAATAAGGTAGAATGAATTTTTTCCAAGATGAAATTCGCGGAAATGCCATTCTTCTTTGCTACTGAGCTCGGGGAGCTCGTGCCACTTTTGACCAGCGAGTAGTGATGTGATATCATCTAGCCCCTCAATTTTGTCTTCAATATAAGGAGAGAGGACACCTTTCATCGTCTCTCCAAATCCCTCTTTCATCTCTTTAATAAATTCTTCACGTTCCATTGTGTTCGTTTCTCCAAGCTTCAACTTGTTTAATGACGGCTTCAATGATTTTTGGCGCAACAGTCTTTGCCTCTGATGTAATTTCAGGGTTCAGTTTTAGTGAAAAAGGTTGCATGCCAACCATTACGACGTGTTTTGGATATTTTTCTCTAATTTGTGCAACAGCCAATACCTCTTTAAATCCGAGTTGGTGGATAGAGAGCTTGACGTTTGTATACTTAGGGATATCCTCATCTTCTAGTTTAATCAGCGTACCAGGTTCTTGATTGGCGTTAATCGCATCAATAATGATTAAATGATCTGTTTCTTCGATAAAAGGGAGCAGCATCATGCCGTCAGTTGCGCCATCTTCTACGATGACTGTTTCATCGTCAGCGAAATACTGATGAAGTGAGGGGATGCAGTGAACACCAATCCCCTCATCTGAATACAATATGTTGCCAATCCCAAGTATCATGATTTTATTACTTGGTTTTTTTGTCATCATCTTCTCCAGTTACATATTTCTTTTTGTCAATCTTCCATCCAGTAAAAATAGAAGACATTGTACCGTTACGAACAAGGTATTCCTCTCTAATCGCTAGGTAGATATGAATAACCACAAAGACAATAATCAGCCAAGCAGCTAGATGATGGGCTGCACGAACATTGGCACTACCACCAAAGACTGTTCCAACCCAGCCAAATGTGCCCCACAAGAGTGAATCTTGTTGCGGTTCAGCATACATGTACATACCAGTAATCGCAACAACAAATGAACATCCACCAAAGTAGACCCAATAAGCAAATTGCGCCATTGGATTGTGCCCGATTGTATGCGGCTTCTTATTTGGTAAAAATAAATAGAATTTGATTGTTTCAAAGAACACCCGAAGATATCCCTTTTTGTAAATATCGAATGTGGTATACCGGTTGCCAAACACAGTCCAGTACAGTCTAATTAACATACCGACAACAAACACTATCGCCGAAATGAAATGGATAATCCGGGCCCAACCCATTAGGTAAGCATCAGCATTTCCATTCTCAACAGGACTGAAAATGGGA
>JAVBKE010000158.1:0-3022 GCA_031554185.1 Caryophanales bacterium | reverse complement strand
TAAAAAACAAGTTAAAAAAAGAGTTCAGAGCACTGCAACAGTTTGCCGTTGATAATCAGGAAAATCACATCATGGTACTTGCCCAAACTGGAATGGGCAAGACGGAAGCGGGTTTACTTTGGCTCGGGGAAGAGAAAGGATTTTTTACACTGCCACTCCGTACGTGTATTAATGCAATGTATGAAAGATTGTTAGATGATAAAGGCATATGCTTTTCGAAAAAAGATTCTGATGGTTTTGAAGTAGCCCTAGGTTTATTACATTCAACGTCTGTGGATTTTTTGTCGGAAATGGGGAAAGGCAATCAGAGTGAGGAAAAACTGGAGTTAGCTCGCGATCAGACAAAAAATTATGCAAATAAGCTGGTAATTTCAACTGTCGATCAGATATTAAAGTTTCCTTTTTTTTATAGAGGATTTGAGAAGGAATTGTCTGCACTCGCGGGAGCAAAGGTAATCATAGATGAAATGCAGGCATATGATCCGAAAATTGCTGCTTTAATTGTTCGAGCTATTGTGTTAATAGATAAAATGGGTGGAAAATTTATGATTATGACGGCGACGATGCCGGATATCTACAAGCAGACAATATTGAATAAATTGGGTAAGGATTGTCATCCGGTTGCTTGTGAAACGTTTATTAATGATGAACTTTTAAGGCATAGAATTAACCTTCGTGAAGAGTCGATTCTTGATGGAATACAAGAGATCGTAGCTGATGGTTCAGATATGAAAGTGCTTGTTATTTGTAACACGATACAACGAGCTATAGAAGTATTTAATCTATTGGAAAATGAAGAGCAGATATCGGTTAATTTATTGCACTCATTGTTTATACGGCGAGATCGTACTGAAAAAGAAAAAAAGATCAAAAAATTTGCAGAGAGTCAGACAGCTAAAGGGATCTGGGTAACCACTCAATTAGTTGAAGCAAGCTTAGATATTGATTTCGATAGATTGTACACCGAAATGTCCACATTGGATAGCCAGTTTCAAAGATTTGGGAGATGTAATCGAAAAGGTGAAAAAGAGGTTGTTGCGCCAAACATTCATATTTTCAAGAAAGATTGTAGTGATAAGGGATTTGTATATAACAAAGAAATATTTGATCGTAGTTGTGAGATACTTGATCCGTATGATCAGCTACTAATTAAAGAGTCCTCTAAAATGGAGATGATTGCTTCTCTCTACAGTAATGAGGCACTTGAAGGAACGAAGTTCAAAAAGGAGTTTGAAGAGACGCTTAGGCAACTTGAAGAAATCCCACCGTATGAAATGGAAAAAAATGAAGCCCAGAAATTTATGAGAGATATCCAACAAGTACAAGTTATTCCTAAAGCCATATTTACGTCAGAAGGACAGCAGTTATGTGAAGAATACGAATCTGCGTCAAGCAGAGCAGAAAGAAGGAAACTTCATAGAGAAATTGAAAAGTTGACTGTAGGTGTAAGAAGCTGGCGGGCTAAGCCATTTCTGACTCATTCCGGAATCCCTGATGATATGAAAGATATTTTTATTTTAGAGAAACCGTATGAAGTAGAGACAGGTGTCAATCTTGATAAAGACATTGACCCTTGGGATTAATTTTCAAAATGCGTAGGGGGTGATCGTATGCAAGAAAGAACTATAGGTGGCGTTGATTTACAATATCTTTCGGTTTGTAAGCGGAAATTGTGGCTTTATCGTCATGGGATTACTATGGAAAATGAATCTGACCGAGTCCTGGAAGGGACAATTATGCATGAAAATGTTTATAAAAAAATTGAGATGCGGGAAATCCTTATAGATAATGCATTCAAGATTGATATGCTAGATGGTGAGTTTATTCGTGAAGTGAAACTTTCAAGTAGAATGACTGCTGCTGATAGACTTCAGATGTTGTTTTACCTCTATCAATTTGATTTAAGAGGCGTAACTAAAAAGGGATTAATCAGCTATACAAAAGAGAAGAAAACAGAAGAGCTAATCCTTGGGGATAATGAGAAAAAGGAAATTGAGAAGGCAATTGCTGAAGTATATAAAATTATTGAAGCGCCATCAGTCCCGAAACTTAATAAGCTTGCCTATTGCAAAAAATGTGCTTATTATTCGTTCTGCTATTCTTTGGAGGTGGTTGACGATGAAGCGTGATCATTATATATTTTCAAACGGAAGATTAAAGAGAAAAGATAATACAGTCTATTTTATCAATGATAAAGAAGAAAAAAATGTACTGCCAATTGAAAAAATCAGAAATTTACACATTTTTGGGGAAGTAGATTTTAATACAAAATTATTAAACTATCTGAGCCAGTATGATATCTGTTTGCATATTTATAACTACTATGGATTTTATGCGGGCACCTACTATCCGAGGGAAAAGCAGGTTTCAGGATTTTTACTTGTCCAACAAAGTTTGTGCTACGCCGATCTCGAAAAAAGACTGTTTTTGGCTAAAAGTTTTTTATACGGTGGTGTTCATCATATGCTTCGGCAGTTGCGAAGACATAAATCTGAGACTCAAGAATATATAACGAAAATCGAAGCGGAGATACCGAAATTTGAGCATGCAAAATCTGTTCCAGAGGTCATGGGGATTGAGGGGAGAATTCGGTATATTTATTATCAATCTTTTAATGCGATGTTGAAACAAGATTTTGTTTTTGAAAAACGAGAGAAGAAACCACCTCGTGATCCGCTTAATGCACTAATATCGTTTGGGAATTCGCTGATGTACAGAGCGGTATTATCTGAGATATTCCATACCTCACTGACACCGACAGTTAGTTTATTGCATGAACCATCAACGAGAAGATTTTCTTTAAGTTTAGATTTGGCAGAAATTTTTAAACCG
Source organism: Caryophanales bacterium (assembly GCA_031554185.1). Lineage (GTDB taxonomy): Bacteria > Bacillota > Bacilli > JARBTR01 > JARBTR01 > JAVBKE01. The sequence continues at coordinate 190 of JAVBKE010000158.1, read as the reverse complement.
TTAATAGTAGATTCTATCATTTTGTCATTAATCAATAAAAAAGTAATCACGAAAAGTCATTTCGACTATATTGATGGTGAAATATGCTACTTAAATGAAGTAGGGAAAAAGAAGTTTATACAGGCCTTTGAGGATAAAATGAAAACAAGTGTGATGCACAGAGGGCTTAAAAGGAACACCACTTATCGAT
>JAVBKE010000129.1:0-8073 GCA_031554185.1 Caryophanales bacterium | reverse complement strand
CAACGTATTCCCCGCGTATATTAAATGGTATTTATATGTATGATGAGACAGGGCATCCGTCTTATGATGGATCTATATATATCGGAAATTGGCTACTCGACCAGCTCCAATAGATAGAGATAGAAACTTTTAAAAGCCAGCTAGGCACGGAACTTCCCTCACTTATTTATAACCTGACCTGATAAATTTTCAGTCGTATTTCTGGAATAAATATTCTCATCATGATAGAGAATTTTTATGAGCGACGGTGTCTTGATCCCTCAATATGAAGCAGGAAACTTGCTGTATCCAAATATAGTAATATATCATATGGACTAAGAACATAATGATGAGGCCATATGAGCATCAGAAGGGGGAGTTATCTGTGAAAGCAATTACGAGCTTAGTTCTTGCGCTGATTGCCATTATTTTATTTCCAACAACCGCGTTAGCTCATACAGAACTTGAACACACGTTTCCAGCAGATAAAGAAGTTGTTTCGAAATCTTTAAAAGAAATAAGGTTGACCTTTGAAGGAAATCTAGAGGCGTTAAGCACGTTAACAATTGTGGATGAAGCAGGTAAACAGATTGAGCCTACATCAATTGATGCTAGCGGAAAGGAGTTAACTGCTACACTTGGAGATGAATTGACTAACGGTGATTACAAAGTGAATTGGAAAATAGCTGGTACCGATGGACATGTACTCGAAGGCCATTATTTATTCACAGTTGACTTACCAACAGCGGAAAAAAGCGAAACAGTTCTTTTGCCACTGGCAACTGGAAATCTAGGCACGATGCCTAGTGAAAGTAAAATCAAATCCACATCAGAAGAGGTAGCTGATGCGGATCAAAATAAACTGATCTTACTTGGGTTAGGCGTTCTAATCCTGATTAGTAATATGGTTGTCTTCGCAAGGAAGCGAAGAAATGTATGATCTACATTTCAGAGTTCATCCTCTACTGTAGCTTTGCGTTCCTTGTTGGTAGCGAAATAATCAAGCTAGTCCCGCAACATAAACGACCCGAAATCATGATGCCCAAGTGGCTTCCGGGTATGGCATTACTGTTGATTGTCGTTTTGTCATTTGTCCCGCTTATCAATATCACAAATCACTTTTTCGGAGGAAGTGGAGCCCATTATCTAACGATACTTGGAGAAGTTCTTTTTGGCTTCAGTGTTGGACACGCTTGGCTTTTAACCTTATTTGTTGCCATCATACTATTTATGATCCATGTGTTAAAAGAAATCTTTCCAACCCGAAAACTGTCTTACTTATCCATTAGTTTAACATTCATGCTGATTCTCGCCTTTGGCTGGGCAAGTCATTGCACAGCGGCTTACCAACTGAAAGGCTTCATTCCGCACACACTACACTTTCTGGCTGTATGTGTCTGGATGGGGGTACTACTTGTGGTAGCTTGGTTTTCAACGAATCATCAGCATTGGCAAGAATTCCTACGATGGTTTACACCAGTTGCACTTGTGTGTCTTGTCATCATAATGTGCAGTGGCTTATTCCTAATGAACCTATTGGTACCAGATTATACGGATGCATGGATGGTTTCATATGGACAAGCATTACTGATTAAACACCTGCTTATCATTCCGTTGCTCGTATTTATGCTGATCAACGGCGTCTGGGTGCGAGCAAAATTGCGAACAAGCAGTTCAAATTCAAAGGTACTTATGGTAAAAGTGAAACCAGATCGAGGATTGAGTCCGATTCCTTGGGTTAGGGCTGAAAGTGTCATCGGTTTGCTAGTCCTTTCAGCAGCTGCAGTGATGGGGCAACAATCGCCACCAGAAAACCTAGTTGCATTACTCCAAGTGGAGCAACCGTCCCGATTATTCAGCTGGTTTTATCCAGGGAATGTATCTTCAGAAACGGTGCTTCATTTCACCGCAAATGGTCTTAGCAGTCTCTTTGCTAGTGTAGCGTTTGGATTGTTGTGTTCGATCTTCTTTCTGTTTCGAAGAAAAATGAATAGCGGTCTTGCTGTATTATTGGCCATCCTTTTTGTCATCAGCAGTTATTTATCGATTATGCTAGCGATCTGGTAACTGCTGAATAGCGTTACGACCTATGAAGATTATGCATGAAATAACCGTTATATATGAAAAACGCCATTGGTAGCTGGACTCATATACGAGACCAAGCACGTGACCAAATGGCGTTTTTTAAACAAAGATCATTTCTATTTTACACAGAAGCACCTTGCGTCATCACCCCAGTGAAAGTACCGTAAAACACATAACAATTGCGATCCTCATCGATTTCAAGCGAATCCAACATCATTTCCTTGTTATATTGACCAGAACGAACATAGATCAAGTCCGAGTGTAGATACTGTAACACATCTAGGTGGGTAGCAAACTCTCTCGTCATTAGAAGCGGTGTATCTGACTCACCAAGGTCACGCACTTCGAACCCAACTTTCCCATAAATCTTTTCTGCTTGGTAAGCCTGATGTGATTCTTCTACGACATAAATCACCGATAGAAGATCAGACTCGGTAGCCGTCGACTCGACGCGGTACTGTTTGTTTCCTTTGATAAAATAGCCACAAGACATCCGTGCAAGTAACTCATCCTTCGTTAAATCATAGCGATATAGGGTCGGAAAATCAGACCCAGCACCCATTCTGCGAATTTCTAATACAAACATTCTTTATCCTCCTAAAAACATTTTTTCTGGTTGTTAGAAATGTGGTAAAAATGAATCCCTGTGTGCGGATTTTTGAAGATTTTTTTGCTCTTTCATGGCGGCCTTGAATGTCGATCCCCGCGTCATTCCGGCTTACATCATAAGAGATTTCTGGCATGCATTCTACTAGCTAATCGCCTTCTAGATTAGCGTGTATGGAATAAAAGCAAGAATATCGAGATTGAACAAAGCGAGATGAAAAAAGTTTCGCAAAGGCGCACATGGAACTTATTTACTACACTTCTATACATAATTTTACTAATATGGACAGAAAATAGTTTTATAAACAGCTTCTAGACAGCGTTTTTTGTAAAAAAAGGCTGTTAAAAACAGCGTTAGTTTATTATAATTGATTTTGACAGTAAAAAATAGATTGGAGGGGAAGGTCACGGGTAAATTTTTTAAAAAACCAATTGTTATTATTATGATCATCGTTCTTTTTTTCTCGGGAATCTTTTTCTTTAATAGAAAAAACTATGCTAAGACACCAATGCCAGACGATCCTAGTTGCGATACGTGGGATTGGGATGATGACGATGGTGTATGGGAATGTGATGATTATGATTCACCGCATTATGGCGCCTATTACCTTGGCGGTAGCTATTTTGCCTCAAAGAGTGCTTTGAAAAAAAGCAGTAGCTATAAATCGTATCAATCGAGTTCTGATTTTAAAGGCGGTAAGAGCGGATTTAGTAAAGGCTCAAGCGGCGGAAGTGGCGGTTGATTTTTTCTCAAAGTAGGGGCACGATATGAGTCATTATACAAAAGACAGAAAGCAATTTTATCAAGCAATGCCTGGTTTTTGGGCAGATCTATACGGCATGGAGTATAGTTTGTATCACGTGTTTCAGGTGCCAGAGGCGTTAGTCGCGGATCTCCATATAGCGTCGAAGCGAATTCATCAGGTGTTCACGAAAACGGCAAAGTTTATTCGGAATTTGCCAGATTCGTCGCTTGTGCAGCTTGGCTATCCAGCGAAATCGTTACCATTTATTCGTATGAAAACGATGTATCCAGATGTGATTATTGGTAGACTTGATCTCGTTGTGACCTCGGAAGGTATTAAATTGTTGGAATACAACAGTGATACACCTACTTTCATCAAGGAATGCTATTATGTAAACGGACTAGTTTGTGATCACTTTCAGATCCAGAATCCGAATCAACATGCAGAGGACCAGTTGAAGGTTATCTTGCAGAAGGCCATCGATGCCAGCTATCAGTATTTAGATCTGAAGAGACCAGCACGCCTTGTTTTCTCTGCTCACGATGATGATCAGGAAGATTGGCGTACGACAAAGTACTTACAAGATATTTGTCGTATTGAATCAGATCTCGTGCCACTTGACCAGCTAGTCATTGCAGAGGATGGATTGTACACACCAGATGGTGTGCAGATTGACATTCTTTATCGTCAGACGTACCCCATCGAGCATTTGGTAAAGGATATTGATGAGCAAACAGGCGATGACATTGGTGTTGAACTCTTAGAGCTCGTGCGTCAGAGGAAGCTTGCGATGATAAATCCAATGTCTGCTTTTCTACTACAAACGAAAGCGCTGCAAGCGTATATATGGAAAATGTATGAGGCCGATCATCCCTATTTTTCTGATGAAGAGAAAGGATGGATCGCAGATTATTTCTTGCCAACCTATTTACGTAGTGAAAAGTTTACAGGAGTGGCAAGCTATGTGAAGAAGCCTTCTTTTGGCCGAGAGGGAGATACAGTACAAATATTTTCTGCCGATCATATCGAGGAACTGAGTAATCAGTATCAGACATATGCGGATGAGGTTCCGATATATCAGCAGTATGTTCGGCTACCAACAACAACGCTTGAAACAGAAAGAGGAAATGAGACCCTTTCCTATATTTACGGTTGTTTTGTTCTTGCAGGTACGCCCAGTGCAATTGGGATACGAGCAGGAGAGAGAATAACCGGAAACGAGTCATACTTCTTACCAGTTGGTTTGGAGAAAAAACAGGAGGTAAACCCGCATGAACTTTGATTTATTCATCAGTTTTATATTATATTTCTTCTCTGGACTAGCTTTACTATTTTTGGGCATTTTGGTGTTCGAGTTAGGAACAAAGACGAAGGAATTTCAATTAATAAAGGCAGGCAATCGTGCTGCAAGTTACGCTTTTGGCGGAAGAATTATTGGACTAGCAGTCGTTCTTTATTCGGCTATTGCCAATTCCGTTGATGTGATGGATATGGTGATTTGGGGCATTATTGCAATCATTGCACAAATGCTTTCATTTTATATCTTCGAATGGGCTACACCAAACTTTGATGTACATAAAGCCATTGATGAAGACAACCAGGCGTTTGGACTGCTATTGCTGTTTGTTTCAGTTGCGATTGGTATTGTGATCGCAGGTTGCTTAGTTTATTAAAATAGTGAAATAAATATTTTTGTACTAGGGTGTGTCTGAAAAGGATTTGTGAAAGGGTTTTGACAAAAAAATTTGAAGTAGCGCGGAGAAAAAATCGTAAATATCGAGAATATTGAAGACTTTTTTCGGGCAAAGCAAGTCGGGAAATTCTTCAAAAAGCTTTCACAAATCTTTTTCAGACACACCCTAATAATTGTAAAAAGAAGAATCAGTATGATGAAAGTGCTTGCGCTATAACGCAGCACCCTAATCTGCTGATTCTTTATTTTGAATTAAATATCTGCCACTTTATCTGCAGCATTCAACATGAGCTTTGAAATTGATTGACGTGAAAGGACGAATTGATCAACTTTTACATGTTTAAAGTTATCTTGATGTTTTACTTTTTGGATTTCAACAATGGTCTGGATATTCTGCTCATGCAAATTATCATAACGCTCAATTGTGGTTGCAACCAAAAGTGTGTAACCATCAGCGAGATCGGAGCTATCGATGCGATCTGGTGAGAAAATCATGATGGCATCTGCGTCTTTAATATTGGCTTGATCCAAAATATCGAATTCTGTAGGGCTTCCTTTTACATAATGAAAGCGCGGATCGTCTTTAATGGGTGTTTCATCAAGATGTCCAATAAGAACGACCTCTTTCATTGATTTTGAATCTGATAAAAGTTCACGAATACTTAATTTAGATGTTTTAGTCCAACCAATGATGACCAAATGATTTTTTCCTGTAAACATGAGTTTTCCCTCCCGCTTTCGTTGATTGTGCCCCGTAAATGCAGCTGCGATTTTACCAATTAGTGTACCAAACAAACCAATCCCAAAGATATCAACAACCAGCATAGCAAAAGTTTGTCCAGCTTGGGTAACTGGTGAGATGTCGCCATAGCCAATTGTTGTGATCGTGGTCATCGTCCACCAAATGCCTTCGTGCAAGGAGGTAAATGTTTGTGGTTCAATCAATGTAATGATATAACCACAAGAGAAGATATACACGATGGAAATCAGAATAATAAATCGCAATCTTACATCAACAAGCTTAAAGTAAAATCGTTTGATAAGCATAGTTCACCTCATTTCATATTGCATATGTAATAGATGTATTTTAGCAGATTTTCGCCATTTGCAGGAGATTAATTTGTAATGCATCCCCGCATTGTGCGTTTGTTTGTCATTTAGTATGCCCGAAAAACATGATAAAACCATCCTTTTTTATAGTCGCGTCAAGCAAATTGACCATTTAGCAAGAAACCGCTTAATTACATCGATTTTAAAAAATTCATAAAGTGTTGACATTAACGTTACGTGAAGGTATATCCTATTGGTAGACGTCAAATACAGTTTTACAGGAGGTGTACGGTTGGAGTATACGATACAGAAACTAGGGTTACTAGCTGGTGTGAGCACACGGACGCTACGTTACTATGATGAAATTGGACTTCTAAACCCGGCACGAATTAATTCATCAAAATATCGAATTTATGGACAGCAAGAAGTGGATCGCCTCCAGCAGATTCTATTCTACCGCGAACTCGGTGTGGGCCTAGAGGATATAAAAAAAATACTACTCGTACCAGATTTCGATGGTGCTAGTGCACTTCGAGACCATCATGAAAAATTAGTTGAAAAAAGGTCACAAATTGAGAAACTGATTACCAATGTAGAGAAATCAATTGAGCATATAGAAGGGAAGATGACGATGTCTGATAAAGAAAAATTTGAAGGTTTTAAGAAGAAGCTAGTGGATGGAAATGAGAAAAAGTACGGGAAAGAGGTGCGAGAGAAATACGGTAATGATGTAATTAATCGTTCCAATCAGAAAGTGTTAAACATGACTGAAGATGAAAATGAGGCTATCACAAAGTTGGCCGATGAGATCAAGATAACATTGGCAGCAGCATTTCAAACGGGGGATCCTGCCGGGGAGCTGGCGCAGAAAGCAGTAGATATGCATCGACAATGGCTTTGTTTCTACTGGGACGGCTATTCAAAAGAGGCACATGCTGGTCTTGGTCAAATGTATGTCGATGATGAGCGATTCCGTGCTTACTATGATAAAGAGACTGCAGGAACTGCAGAATTCTTGCGTGATGCTATCTTGGTTTATGTAGGGGAATAGTTGCTTGACTGTATTTGAGAAATTCAAATGATCAATCTTACGAATTCTACTTTAAGGCAAAGAGCCGTCAAAATGAAGTGCATCTCAAATGTTTGCTATGGTTAACATTTGGGTGCACTTTGTTTATTAGAAACAAATGATTGGTAGCAATCAAGTTATGACAGCGCATTTTTTTGAGGGACCTTGCTGATAAATTTGATTTGAGGAATGATGGCAGTCACATTCGAATGCTTCAAAGCAGATCTGCTTGTATTCACTGTGAATTGAGATTGTCATGTGTGCGACTTGGTGGTGCTGTACAATGCATAATAAACTTCTTCATAAACTTTTTGCGGAAAATAATCGCGAAATATGCAATAAAATAATCTAATGATATTAACTGATTAATCCGTGTTGTTTAAGATTACATCTTGATATAGAGATGAGTAGGTAATAATAAAATTTAAGGTTGTGAGTGCCTCTTGCATTTTCAGTAGATTCATTCACAATGAAAATTATTTTATGGTGTATTAAAATGACCATTTTAAGAAATTATTGTGAATATTCCAAGAAAACCATTGTAATAAATTGTATTGTAGGATCTAATGGTCTACGAAAGCAAAAAAATCCAAAGTAATTGGAAGGGAAAATGATAATGACTGGGGAAGTGCCACACATTCTACAGAGACTACTCAAATGATAAAAGCGACGGTCATTTACTGATAGAAAATGAGGACGGATAATGAAGAATCCACTATGAAAGTTGTAAAAGAGAAAAGGGGATGACTAGAATTGGAAAAAGCGTACAAGGAATTACTTCAGCGTTGCTATCAACAGGAACCCTGCCTGACTCCGCTGATGCCAAGCCTTCTCGATCTGGCGAG
>JAVBKE010000229.1:0-3755 GCA_031554185.1 Caryophanales bacterium | reverse complement strand
CATTTGCCACTTGCAAAGCATCAATGCCGATATTCCATTGAGCAAGTTCAGCCTCATCTGAAGCAAGCTTGGCTTTAATACGCTCCAACATGCCGGCACGTTCAGAAAGTGTTTTATTCTGTTCAATGTGTTCTGCATGTGCTTTTTTGAGGGTCTTTAACTCAGTTAAATAATTTTGATCATCACTGTGTTTTTTCTCTGCCAGTTCCAAGTTTTGTTCAGCTTGCAATATCGCGCCTTCTGAAACTGCTTCAGATGATGCTGATTGCCAATCAGCTGCTTTTTTATCACCATAGTTTTCGCCAGTGACAGCTCGCCAAGCCCCTTTTGATTCGGTGGCTTTTTCTTTGGCTTCTTTGTGGGCGGTGTCAAAACCGGCACGTAGCAAAGGAATAATGTTGCTAAGTTTGTCTTTATTTAAATTACGGTAGATTAAGCGAGATTCCACTTCTTTTGGATCCATATCGACACCAGCCAAACCCAATAAAAAGGATCTGCGTTCTGGTTCTTTTAATCCAGCAAAACGAGAGGCATCTAAAACAAAAGGCAGCACCGGTGATACTTCTATTTGTGATCCGTGCATGCCCTTTGGTAAGGTGATGGTGCCATTACCGCAATCAGTCCCAACAGAAATTACACCGATGTTTACATCACCAGCATCATTGACCAGTAGATCATAATTCTTTTTGTGAACTACCCTTTCTGATTCACCCAGTATCGCCATTCTGATGGCTTCCTGAATTGAGGATTTACCAGATCCATTTTTACCAGCAATCAAGGTGACTGGCGTATCAAGTGACACTTCCACATTCTTGATGCCAAGGAAGTTTTTTATACTAAGTGTTTGGATTTTCATTTTTTAGCCCCAAAGGAAAACCGCCCGAAGGCGGTTCTGGTTACTCCATATCAAAAGTCGGCTGTTCAGGCTGCTTTTGCTGCTGTTTTGGTACGCTTTGTTCATTTTTTGGTACCGTTTCAGCCTTTTTTTGTACTTTTTGTTCAGTTTCTGGTTGTTCTTGGTTAAGCACTTCCCCTGTTTCGGTATCCACAACTTCAACCGTTTCAGGGATTTCACCAAAATCTTCTTCAGGCTGATCAACAACACTAAATTCACCTGTGATCACATGGGCGTTATCCTGACTGATACCAGCATCGGCAGCTTCATCAGCAATCACGGCGCGAGTCATTTCTATTGATACTGGCAAATATTTAAATAAACGGCGTATTACGGTTTTCTTTGCCATTTCGTCATAGTGTGTTGACCAAGGCCCACTTCCTGATTTACTTTGCGCTCTGATCTTGTCCACTTCTAATTTGCTCATTACCTCAAACTGCACACCATCATCTTTTAGTCTGGCAACTGCATAAACATGGGTCATTCGACCACGTTCACCATCAGCAGGAATATGTTTCAAATCTTCATGTAGGCCAAATTCATATGAAAATTTGTCATTTTCATGCACTGTATGTGCAGAAATGCTGATGATTTGCCCACTGCGACGAGCCAAATCAATCATGCCTCTGTAGCCAATGATGAATTGCACTTCAATAATATTTTTTCTCTTATTCTCAAAGGGAAGTAAATATGCATGACCAAGTGCACCACCTGGTTCAAGTCCTAATTGTGCACATTGCATGATTGAACCAAGAAACGAGGCTTGATCACACTTGCCTAATTTTGGATTTTTTCGAATTTCAGTCAATGCAATTCTAGCTAGACGTTCAGCTGTCAAATGCTTTGGTAGAGCCAAAGCTAATTGGGCCTTAACTTTTGGATCACTCATCATTCCCGCAATGGATCCGCTAAGAACTTGATCTTTTACTGTGGCTGCCTGGCCTGTTGCAACGGCTTTTAATGCTTGGGTACTCATAATATTAATCCTTCCTATTTAATTCTGAATACGCGTGATTCAGAGGATTTTTTAAACTGTTCAAAAAGCTGTGGGTGTGCAGCACTAAAAGCTTTTTGATCAAACCGATTTGATGATTGGGTTTTCCATGTGATGATGGGTTTGCCATTTACAGACAAAACAGCAGCACCTTGCATATAAAGCTTCAGGCATTGTTCATACTCTTCAATCTGAGCTTCTATATACTTCCCCTGACCTTTCAAATCACGTAACACGTTGAACGCTAAAAGAGCCTTTTCATCAGCTTCAATACTTGTTCCCAAGTCTCTTTCGAATAAGCGTAATACATCACTTGTGGTGGTTGCTTCAGGTGGTGATAGCTGCTGAATACGGTTCCAAAAATCAACTTCACGTTCACGAATGGCGGCAATGGTTTCATCATCACGTTCAACCTTGTAGATACGGAAGTCATCACCACCAATCAAAACACCAAAAATACAAACGTCTTTACCTGTTACCATCAGCCCATGTTGCGCTTGGGCGTTGTAATGAATCGGGACTGAATCGGTATGTTCCTCGCCCCATTCTTTAGATTTAAAAGGTGATACTGTTTTGATTTCGATGTTTTCGCCTGTTTCTGCTTCCGCATCAATTTCAGCAGCTAGAAAATCATGTTCTAGGTCACGGTATCGTTCACCACGTTTGGTGATCACAAGTCCTGTTTCTTCAGACAGAATATCAATTACATATGGCTCCATACGCTGACCACGCGTGAAAATTTTCTGTTTTGCCTGATCTACAGGATTGATTCGTGGCTGTACCTTATCCAGATACACATCAAGTGGTGTTCTCCAAGGTGAAATTCCTAGGATTGCAGCCACATCACTACCACCTAAATATTTTGTACGGTCTAATTGACCAACTGGATTTAAACTCATGTTATTAAGCCCTCATAGCTTGGTTAAGTTCTTCAAGTTCCGTTTGGTATTGATGCTCTAATTCATAGAGATCATCTTGTTTTGATGCTATTTCACGCAGTTTCAACTCAAGTTCTGCTTTACGTGTTTCCATTTCTTCATTGGTCATTTTTTACTTTCCGCAATGTTCGTTTAAATCTTGGTTAGAAAAATCACGCCGTGGTGATCGGCATTCATTCACACGCACAAGATCGCCATCCGTGAGTGTTACTGGCATCAACACCCGAATCTGAGCAGCCTCATAAGCTGGTGTATTTGGGATTGGTGGATGCTCATCAAACCAAGCACCCAATAAAAAAACGCCAGCAATTGCCAGCGTTACGAATATGTACTGTTTGATTGTCGGCATATCACCCCCAAAACTTCACATAGATGACTATTGCAATAACCAGAAAGTAAAAAGCAAACATAAAAAATCTGTCAGGATTCATCATCATTTGAGGGTTCCTTTAAACATTCACATCTCCTTTGGTGGTAATTAACTTACACATACGCCCATAAAGAGCGCATGGATAAAGTAACTATTTATTTACCCTCGGCAATTTACAAAGCGAAACCGAGTGCGCTAGTTAAACGTTGTACTGATAGAGGTTTTTGCCTCTTCGTAGAGCAAGGTTGTTCCCCACTCCATACCATTTCCGCTGTCCAATTAAGGGTTCAACTATCAGCGGTATCTTGTCCTCGCAACCAATCCCCAATTACTTGAGGCTCATTGTCTAAGCTATTTCACTGTTACCAGTGGCGAGTGGATGATTACTAAATTCAATTTTTAAAGATCAAAATCTGCGTAATTTGCAGAACAATGAGCGCAGAATACGCAATAAAATATTCTGCGTCAAGTGCAGATTTTTACTTTTTTAAAAAATATATTTATAAAAGACGCAAAAAAACCGCCAAATGGCGGTTTTGAAATTAAAAATAAAATTTG
>JAVBKE010000234.1:0-2667 GCA_031554185.1 Caryophanales bacterium | reverse complement strand
TTGGTCAAGCTGGGTTTTGAGGCGCTGCACTTCTTTAAAACATTTGATAAAGGTGGCGCGGGCCTCGTCTCCTTTTAGATTGTGCACTTCTTCTGGGGCGCAGGTGAGACCTTGGGATTGCATAAAGTCATCCAGTTCGCTTTTGGCTGCCTGAAGTTTTTTGATGACAATGGGGGCTTTGTCCACGAGCCATATTTCGCGGGCTTGTTCGTCTGACTTGGCACCGGAGAACATGGCGATGGCGGCATCGACGGCGTCTTTTTGTTGGCGAAAATCGAGAATATTGCCGTAAGGTTTGGTGGCGTTGAGTACACGATTGGTGCGGGAAAAGGCCTGAATCAGTCCGTGGTGTTTTAGGTTTTTATCCACGTAGAGGGTGTTTAAATATTTGGAGTCAAAACCAGTGAGCAGCATGTCCACTACGATGGTGATGTCGATTTTCTGTGCGTGGGGTAGGTCAGAGTTGGGAAATTGCTGATCTTTGATGCGCTTTTGTACATCCTGATAATAGAGGTCGAATTCACTAATGTTGTGGTTGGTGCCGTAGCGCTGGTTGTAGCTGGCGATGATGTTTTTGAGGGCGGCTTTTTGGCCCTCGGGGTCTTGTTGGTTGTCTTCTTTTTCCTGTGGCAGATCTTCTTGAATCTGTTTCACATCAGGGTCACCTTCTGCGGGCGGTGAGAAGACGCAGGCGATGTTCAGCGGGATGAAATCGGAATCGGCAGCGTGTTTTTCGCTCTGGAGTTTTTTGAAGGTTTGGTGGTATTCAATGGCGTCGTTGATGGAGCCGGTGGCGAGGATGGCGTTAAAGCGGCGGCTACCTGTAGCGGTATCGTGCTTGGCGAGGATGACTTCGGCAACCGCTTGCTTGGCAAGGGCTTCGCCGGGCTTGGGCGGGTTTTTGCCTTCTGGTTTGTAGCAATCAACGTGAAAACGGAGGACATTTTGGTCCTCAATGGCGTGAGTGATGGTGTAGGCGTGCAGTTCACGTTGAAAGAGGTCTTCAGTGGTTTTAAGTGTGGCTTTGTCGCCTTCGATTTGCCGCCGGGTGGCGTTTTCATGGAAAATTGGCGTACCGGTGAAGCCGAAGAGTTGAGCGTTAGGGAAAAATGTTTTTATGGCTTCGTGGTTGTCTCCGAACTGGGAGCGATGGCATTCGTCGAAGATGAAGACGATGCGTTTGTCGCGCAGCGATTCAAGGCGCTCTTTGTAGGTGGCTTTGCCGTTTTTCTTGTGCTGCTGGTTACGCTTGCTGTTTTCATCGAGTGCAAGGCCGAGTTTCTGGATGGTGGTGACAATAACTTTGTCGGCGTAGTCGTCGGAGAGGAGGCGGCGGACGAGGGCCTCAGTGTTGGTGTTCTCTTCGACACAGCCTTCTTGGAATTTGTTGAATTCCTCGCGTGTCTGGCGGTCAAGGTCTTTACGATCGACAACGAAGAGGCATTTTTCTATATCGGGATTGTCCTTAAGAAGCGTGGCGGCTTTGAAGGAAGTGAGGGTTTTGCCGCTGCCGGTGGTGTGCCAGATATAGCCATTGCCACAGTTTTGGTGGATGCACTCAACGATGTTTTTGACTGCATAAATTTGGTAGGGACGCATCATCAGGAGCTTTTGCTCACTGGCAATCAGCACCATGTAGCGGCTAATCATTTGGCCTAGAGTGCATTTGGGAAGGAAGGCCTCGGCGAAGCTGTCAAGATGGGTAATCTTTTTGTTGTCCTCTGTGGAGAATTGGTAAACGGGTAGGAAGCGCTCATCAGCATTGAAGCTGAAGTGGCGTGTGTTGTTGTTGGCGAAATACCAAGTGCTGTCGCGGTTGCTGATGATAAAGAGCTGGATGAAGCAGAGGAGTGTGCGCGTGTAGCCATTGCCGAGATCGTTTTTGTATTCGACGATTTGTTCCATGGCGCGGCGAGGATTGACACCGAGGGTTTTAAGTTCAATCTGGGTCGTCGGCACGCCATTGATGAGGAGGATAACGTCGTAACGGTGGTGGCTGTAGTCGGTGTTGATGCGGAGCTGATTGACGACTTCGAAGGTGTTTTTGCACCAGTCCTTGATGTTGACTAGGGTGTAGTTCAGCGGGGTACCATCATCGCGGATAAAGCTACTGCGCTCACGCAGGATTTGGGCTGCGGTGAAGACGTCGGGCGTGACAATTTCTTCTAAAAGACGCTGAAATTCGCTGTCCTCTAATTTAACATGGTTCAGTGTTTCGAATTTTTCGCGGAAGTTTGCCTCAAGCGTGGCACGATCTCGGATGTCTGGGCGGTGCGTATATTTGAGAGCGGTCAGTTTCTCGATGAAATCCTGCTCAAGTTGGGTTTCTGATGGTGTCATTGAGGATATATGCCATAGGTAAAATGTAGATTATTAAATATAGAAGGCTTTTTATTCATGGTTTTAACTTGATTTTTAACAAGAATAATCTGTTAGTTCTTGATGATGAAAGATTATATTTGGGCGTATTCTAGCATATCAAAAAATAATCTCTTGCTCTCCCTAAAATAAGAATGAATAAGGTTAATTTTTTGTTACTGTAATATATATGGACGCAGTAGCTGCCAGAGTGCCAGTGCAATAATCAATAGCCCAGCCAAAATACGGATGGGCTTTTTTTGTAGCTGGGTTTTAAGCTGTGCGGCGAACATGCCTAGAGCCAGCAGA
>JAVBKE010000044.1:0-3117 GCA_031554185.1 Caryophanales bacterium | reverse complement strand
GGCAAAACCACGATGGGTTTTATCAACGGCCTGCTGGTGGACGAATACGTTGCAGATGAGCTGATTCTGGTTATCGATCACCGGGCCGATCTCTGGAGCGACGACATGAAAATGTCGCAGCATCTTTGCCCAAAGACGCTTTTCAGCTTTGAAAACTTTGAGGGGTATTTGCCGCTGGCCCGCAAATGGGACGCAGAGGGACGCCCTTCAAGCAGGACACCCGTTATCGACTGCAACGAACGTGATACTGCCTACAAGCGGTTTCTTGGTCAGGCGGCAAATCTGATCCTGAAGTCTCCGCTGGAATTATGCGTCCGCAAACTGGCCTCGAATGCGAGCGTCGGTGGGCTTTCGCCTGAAGCTTCAAAACGCACATGGGATCGGCTTTGGGCTGAACAGGCTGCCCGTATGCAAAAAAACGAACTGTCCGCTTAGCGGCAAGATTGAGTGAAACTGGAGATGACAATGGAAACCGCACTTGAAGCACTGAAAGCGATGAGCAAAGCCACAGCACGAGAAATTGCCGCACGCATGAAAATTGATGCACCTGATGCGCTGGCCATGCTGCGTGACCACGAAGATCGCGGCGAAGTCAGCCAGGTAAATGGGTACTGGCAGTTAACCGGAAGGGCATCAAAAAAACCAGCCACCGCAAGCCCTGCACCGAAAAAAACAAAACCACCGGTAACCACTCCTGGTAAAACCTTGTCCGGCGCTGCGGCCACAGTACCTGACTCCCACGTTAAACCGGCAAGCAAAATTAACGAGGCCGTGCTGGTAAAGCTCTTGCATGAGCATGGCGCTATGACTAGCGAACAGCTGGCGAAACTGGCTGATACCTCCGTCAGAGCGGTAGCCTCCACGCTGGCCATGCCGGTGAACAAGGGGCGCATTGTGCGCGAGAAGCGCGGCAACGTATTCCATTTCAACGTTGTCAGTAAAACGGCACTCGGTGCATCAAAGTTACCTGAAAGCGCATCAAAACCCGAAGTTACGGTTACAGAAACCCAGAAAACCGCACCAGGAACTGCAAAAACCGCTACACCTGCACCTCAAGATGCCACAGCTTTCGTTGATACCATCCCGCAGCTGGTGGCCACGGTCAATCAACCAACAGCGCTGACACCAAAACTAATCGCTGGCGAAATTCGCAAAACCAAAAGCCGCCTGATGCAGCTCGAGAAATTGCGCGTTACCGTTCGCGCCCAGACCCGCCTTCAGCGTTCGTTGGGGTTATAGCGATGACAACTGCAGTTAATTGCCCTAAGGGTAAAAAGCCAAACATCACCACCCGTGAGCCTCGTGGCACCTGGTGTGTGATGGGCTACAAGAACATCACTTGCCCGTGTGGATGCCTGAGAGCAACGGCGGGTTATCACAAAGGCGGCCAGGCCTGGCGCAAGGCAGAAGCGATGGCCATTGAGAAGTGGAATCAGGGAGTGGAAAAACTATCAGCGGAGCAAAAGCAATGAGTAAAATTATTCAAATGCATACCTGTCAGTGTGGATTTTCTTGGCAACACGGCATAAGCGGTGCCCACATGTGTGAACCGTATTACCGTAAGCAAATAGCGGCACTGAATCAGCAGGTAGTTAACCTGGCGGTTGAGAATGCCGGGCTAAAGGCATGGGCTGAAAATCGCGCTGCATCTGACGATTCTTTTGAGCAAGAGCAATATCCAACCCTGAAAATAGACTGGCGCCAGCGTCATTTAAAAACGCTTCAAACCCCGGTCACCGACGCCGCCATTGCAAACATTCAGGCGCAGGGCGTGGAGAAGTACGGAAACTTGACAATAAAAATTGGGGAAGAAGAGCAAGATTCCGACATTATTTACGCGGGCCAGCAAGCACTTCTCTTCGCCGCACAACTGCGCAAGGAGTCCACTCATGACTAACCCAGCATACGAAGCCACTAACAGCAGTGAGGTGGATAGCCCTTTAAGTGAAGCGTTGGATTTTGACCTTTTTGAAGGTGATTTTGGCGAGCCTGGCGATAGCGAGCTTTCAAACAAAATCGTCACTGGTCGCGGCGAATATACTTGTCATATTTGTGCTGGCCAGATTATCAAGGGCGAGATTCACCGATCAGCAACTTATAAATTCAGTGGTGAGCTGATGTCCTATCGTTGCTGCAATGCTTGCTGTGTAGCGATGGTAGGCAGTGTTACTAACGCTTACATCACTGAAGATGATGATAGCGAAATTGATGACCCGATTGAGGCGCGTTATGCGCTGGGTTACGAACGCCGGGAGGCCAGCAATGGATAAGGGAATCGAAGCGCTGATTGCTGATATGAAGGCGGCGGCTTTGAGAGCGACGCCTGGTGTTTGGGAAATGGAAGGTGAAAATATTTGGTATTTCGAGGGTGGATACACAAAACACCTGCTGTACGCATACCAGGGCGATGATGTTGGCGACCATCAAGATGACCTGAACACTCGATACATAGCCGCCGTTAGCCCGGCTAACGTACTGGAACTGCTTGCGGCGCTGGAGCAGGCGCGGCAGGACGGCGAGGAGTTAACCAAGTTCAAAGAGGTGATGACCCAAGCCGCCCATGCTGTTAAAGATGGCAATCCGATAGACCTGGAGTCGATGTTTAAAGGTGAACTTGCGTCAGCGATGTTTGCAACCATGTTCGCAGGTGAGTTTGTTCGGCACGGCGCGAAAAATTACCTTGAGCTGTTATATGCCGTTCCTGATTTTGGGGACTTCACCGTAACAATACAGAAAAAAGATGGGATAACTCCGTGCGAGCGCATTGCAGAACTCGAAGCCGCACCCAACGGCATGATGCAGCTATCCAATGAACTGGCAGAGATGAAGCGGAAGTGTGTTGAGCTCGAGCCATCCAAGTTATCGGTGAAGCAACCAACTCCAGCAACTACATTTGACGCAGCAGCAGCAATAAGAGCTTGCATGGATGAATTCCCTTTGGCTGTTCAGGATATTGTAGAGGAATGCGCGGTTATTGCTGAAAACACAATCCGCGCCGCTGGCGGCGCTGTTGAAGGGAGTGAGTAACATGGATGTGAAATCAAAAATCATGCTCGTGATACACGCCTGTGCAGCTCAGGCAGAGAAAACTCTCGGCGGCAAATATCCATTCAGGAT